>NZ_JBSFUR010000015.1:0-156408 GCF_053591895.1 Streptomyces sp. NPDC002867
TTTTTTTTCTCCGGTGTGCTCTCCCCCTGGGCCCGCGGGGGGGGGGGGCCGCCGCGCGGCGGCCACACCGCCGTCCCGCCCTCAGCCCCGCCAGTCCCGTGTGCGCGGGCGAAGGCCCGACTCGCCCGTCGTCGGGGTCCGGACCGCCAGGATCTGGTTGACTCCGATCCGGTTCCGTTCGAACGACACCGCCGACGCCGCCATGTACAGCCGCCACACCCGCGCCCGGCCCGGGGACGTCAGGCGGGACGCGCGGGGCCAGGACTCCTCCAGGTTGGCGACCCAGGCCCGCAGCGTGCGGGCGTAGTGCTCGCGGATCGCCTCCACGTCGCGGACCTCGAAGCCCGCCTCCTCCAGCGTGGCGACCGTACGGCCGAGTGGGGCCAGTTCGCCGTCGGGGAAGACGTACCGGTCGATGAACTCGTCCACGCGGTACGCCGCTTCGTTCTTCTCCGGGCGGCGCGCGATCTGGTGGTTGAGCAGCCGGCCGCCCGGCTTCAGCAGCGACAGGAGCTGGTCGGCGTACTCGCGGTAGCGGACCCGGCCGACGTGTTCCGCCATGCCGATGGAGGAAATCGCGTCGTACGGACCGTCCCTGACGTCGCGGTAGTCCTGCACGCGGATCTCGATCCGGTCCGTCAGCCCCTCGTCGGCGATCCGCTTGCGGGCGTACGCGGCCTGCTCGCGGGAGAGGGTGATGCCCGTGACCTGCGCGCCGTACTCGCGTGCCGCGTGGATCGCCATCGAGCCCCAGCCGCAGCCGACGTCGAGCAGCCGGTCGCCCTTCGCCAGCCCCAGCTTGCGGCAGACCAGGTCGAGCTTGTCGCGCTGGGCCTCCTCCAGGGTGCCCTCGCCCTCGTCCCAGTAGGCGCACGAGTAGACCATCGACGGGCCGAGCACCAGCCCGTAGAAGTCGTTGCCGACGTCGTAGTGGTGGCTGATGGCCTCCTTGTCGCGCCGTCTGGTGTGCAGCGGGCCGGTGCGGCGCCGCACCTCCTCGGCGGGGGCGGCCGGCGGGGGAAGCGCTCCGCCGAGCTTCAGCAGCCCCCGGGCGGCGGCCCGCAGCCGGGGGTCGCGCAGCGGGTGCACGGCGGGGGCGGCATCCGGATCCCGCTCCCACGCGAGCCCGGACAGCCGGTCGAGCACCTCGTAGAGGTCCCCGTCGACGTCGATCTCTCCGGCGACCCACGCACGCGCGAGGCCGAGCTCGCCCGGCCGCCACAACAGCCGCCGCAGCGCCCGCCGGTGGCGTACGACGACGACCGGCGCGTCCGGAGGACCGGACTCGCTGCCGTCCCAGGCCCGGATGCGCACCGGGAGCGGGGCTCCCAGCACTTCCTCGGCAAGAGTGGTCAGCCGCAGCGCGGCGTCGGCCATGGCGCACACCTCCGTGACGGTGGTTCCGCGGAACGCTCCACTTCCGTCCAACACGATGCCCACCCTGTGTACTTCCCCGCACTACGCCATGCACAGGCAAAATGCCTGCATGGCCCACCGGGTGTACGCCGGGGACGCCGAAGGGGCCGCCCGCACCACGGATGGCGGGCGGCCCCTTCGGGGCGGTGCGGGTGTCGTTACGACGCCTTGGCCTTCTCGGCCTCCGGCTTCGCGGCGACCGGGGCCGGCTTGGCGGCCTCGTAGAACTCCTCGCGCGGGCTCTCCATCGCACCGAGGGAGACGACCTCGCGCTTGAGGAACATCGCGAGCGTCCAGTCGGCGAAGACCCGGATCTTGCGGTTCCAGGTCGGCATGGCCATGCCGTGGTAGCCACGGTGCATGTACCAGGCGAGCCGGCCCTTGAGCTTGATCTTCACCTTGCCCATGACGATCATCGCGACGCCCTTGTGCAGGCCGAGACCGGCGACCGCACCCTTGTTCGCGTGCTCGTACGTCTTCTGCGGGAAGCCGCGCATCCCGGAGATCACGTTGTCGCCGAGGACCTTGGCCTGGCGCAGCGCGTGCTGGGCGTTCGGCGGGCACCAGGCGTTCTCGACGCCGGCCTTGCGGGCGGCCACGTCCGGGACCTGGGCGTTGTCGCCGGCGGCCCAGATGTAGTCGGTGCCGTTGACCTGGAGGGTCTCGTTGCAGTCGACGTGGCCGCGGGGGCCGAGCGGCAGGCCGTAGCGGGCCAGCGCCGGGTTGGGCTTCACGCCGGCCGTCCACACGATGGTGTTGGAGTCGACCTCGAGGCCGTTCTTGAGCACCACATGGCCGTCGATGCAGGAGTCCATGGAGGTGGAGAGGTAGATCTCGACCCCACGGGCCTCCAGGTGCTCCTTGCCGTACTTGCCCAGCTTGGGGCCCACCTCGGGAAGGATCTTGTCGGCGGCGTCGACGAGGATGAAGCGCATGTCCTCGCGCTTGACGTTGGTGTAGTACTTGGCCGCGTCGCGGGCCAGGTCCTCCACCTCGCCGATGGTCTCCGCACCGGCGAAGCCGCCGCCCACGAAGACGAAGGTCAACGCCTTGCGGCGGACCTCCTCGTCGGTCGTCGAGTCGGCCTTGTCGAGCTGCTCGAGGACGTGGTTGCGCAGGCCGATGGCCTCCTCGATGCCCTTCATGCCGATGCCCTGCTCGGCGAGGCCGGGGATCGGGAAGGTACGGGAGATCGCGCCGAGGGCGATGACCAGGTAGTCGAAGGGCAGCTCGTACGCCTCGCCGACCAGGGGGGAGACGGTGGCGACCTTGCGGTCCTGATCGATGGTCGTGACCCGGCCGGTGAGAACCTCTGCCTTGGGCAGCACGCGTCGCAGCGGGACGACGACATGCCGAGGCGAGATGCTGCCGGCGGCAGCTTCGGGGAGGAAGGGCTGGTACGTCATGTACGAGCGCGGGTCGACGACCGTGACGGTCGCCTCGCCGTAGCGCATCTTCTTCAGGATGCGACGTGCCGCGTACAGGCCTACGTACCCACCGCCTACAACGAGGATCCTGGGACGCTCCGTGGTGCTCATGCCATCGAGTATCCACCCCCCTCGGAGGGGGTGCTCGTGAGCCCCTTCACAAGCACTTGGGTGTGCTCTGCTACACTGCGCGGCCCACGTGACCGAGGTCATGGCGTGGTACGGGAACCACGGTGTAACAGAGGACGTTGTCCACCCCTCGTGAGCTGGCCCCTAAGCCTTCTCGACAGGAGAACCACTCCTCCTTCCCCTCTACGGGCAACGCATACCGAATGCCTTGGAATCCGCTGCAGAACACCCAACAGGCGGGTGGAGAGAGGGTTTCGGGGCTTCGGAGCACCCATCGGGACCGAATTCCTTGTGAAGAACTTCACGAACTTTCTCCGCGGGCGCCTCCGGGGGCCCTCCGATCGGTCCACCAGGCCCTGCCCGGAGGCCGGCAGGGCGAGCACCTCGCGCTCGTGCCGCGGGGGTGGAATGCCGAGCCGCCCCGTCGGTCCGCAGGGCCGGCCGGGCGGCTCCCGCGTACCCGTCGGGACGGTTCCGGGCTGTTCGGCGCGCGACGGGACGCGCCTGGTGCCAGGCTGGCAAAGGTGTGCCACGAGCCCTGAGACACAGCCCCGGAGAAAGAGAACTCGACCATGATCACGACCGACTTCGTCCCCGGCTCCCCGTGCTGGATCGACCTGGGCGCCCGCGACGTCCCGGCGGCGGCGGCCTTCTACAACGCCGTCTTCGGCTGGGAGGCCCATCCGTTCGGCGCCGAGCCGAGCGACTACAAGGCCCTCCGCCTGGACGGCAAGGTGGTCGGCGCCATCGGGCCGCTCACCGAGGAAGGCGCCCGCTCGGCCTGGATGGTCTACTTCCACACGCCCGACATCGAGGCCACCGTCAAGGCCGTCGAACAGGCGGGGGGCTCCGTCCGCACCCCGCCGTCCGAGGTCTCGGAGGAGGGCCGGTTCGCGCAGCTCACCGACCCGCAGGGCGCCCGGTTCGCCGTCTGGCAGCCCGGCACCTACCCAGGCATCGAGGTCGCGGACAGCCCGGGCAGCCTGGGCTGGGTCGAGCTGTACACGAACGACTCGTCGGCCGCGCAGGACTTCTACGGCACGGTCTTCGGCTGGACCGGCCAGGACATGGAGCTCCCGGGCGGCGGCGGCACGTACACCATGCTGACCCCGAAGGACCATCCGCCGGAGCGGATGTTCGGCGGCCTCATGGCCGTGCCCGGCATGTTCGAGTCGGGCGACGCGAAGCCGTACTGGCACCCCGTCTTCGGCTCGGCGGACTGCGACGCCACGGTCGCCCGTGTGCGGGAGAACGGCGGGTCGGTCTCGATGGGCCCGGAGGACGCGGAGGGCGTCGGCCGGCTGGCGGTGTGCAACGACCCGGCGGGGGCGGAGTTCGTCGTGCTGACCCCCGCCCCGCCGGCCTGAGACACCTCAGAACCAGCCTTCGGCCGCCTTGTACGCGATGCCGTCGAGGATGTCGTGCTCGCTGACGACGACCTCGCGGGCGCCGATGCGCTGCATGATCGTGAGCAGGACGAGCGCCCCGGCCTGGATGACGTCGACCCGGCCGGGGTGCATCACGCCGATCGCCGCGCGCTCGTCGTGCGTCGAGTTCAGCAGCATCGTCGTGACCTCCTCGACCTTCTCGTAGGAGATCCGCGAGTGGTGGATCCTGGACGAGTCGTACGTGTCGAGGCCGAGCGCGATCCCGGCCACCGTGGTCACGGAACCGGCGAGGCCGACCAGGGTGCGCGCCTCGTCGATCGGGACGGTCTGCGCCGCGAGGTCCAGCGCGGCCTCGATGTCGGCGCGGATCGCCGCGATCTGCTCCGGCGTCGCGGGGCTGCTCGGCGCGTGCCGCTCCGTCATCCGCACGCAGCCGATGTCGACCGACCGGGCGGCAAGAGAACAGGTGTGGCGCGTAGCGCCGCCGTTGAGGGTGGTGGCGGGCGACGGGCGGGAATGCTCCTCGCCGACCACGAACTCGGTCGAACCGCCGCCGATGTCGACGACCAGGTACGGCTTGTCCAGGTCGGTGCGGCCCGCGAGCGAGCGGGTGGCGCCGGTGAAGGAGAACTCGGCCTCCTGGTCGCCGGAGATGACCTCCGGCTCGACGCCGAGGATGTCGAGGACACCGCGGACGAAGTCGTCGCGGTTCTCGGCGTCCCGGGAGGCGGACGTGGCGACGAAGCGTACGGTCTCGGCGCCGAGCTCCTTGATGACGGCGGCGTACTCGCGGCAGGCCGCGAAGGTCCGCTCCAGCGCCTCGGGGGCGAGCCGCCCGGTGCGGTCGACGCCCTGCCCCAGCCGGACGATGATCATCCGCCGGTCGAGGTCGACCAGGCTGCCCGACTCCGGGTCGACGTCGGCCACGAGGAGCCGGATGGAGTTGGTGCCGCAGTCGATGGCGGCGACGCGGGTCACTTGTCGTCCTCCTCCGTGCCGAGGCCGGTCACGCACGGGCCCTTGCGCCACCACTCCGGCAGCATCGCGATCGCCTCGTCCCCCAGCGGGTTCACGCCGGGGCCCGCCGCGAGCGAGTGGCCGACCAGGACGTGCAGGCACTTCACCCGGTCCGGCATGCCGCCCGCGCTGGGGAAGCCCTGGAGCACCTCGATCGCGTCGCGGCGCGCGATGTAGTCCTCGTGCGCGGCGCGGTAGGCGGCGGCCAGCTCGGCATCCGTGGCCAGGCGTGCCTGCATCTCCTTCATGACGCCGTTGGCCTCCAGCGTGCCGATCGCGGACGCGGCCCGCGGGCAGGTCAGGTAGTACAGCGTGGGGAAGGGCGTCCCGTCCGGCAGACGGGGTGCGGTCTCGACGACATCCGGCTGCCCGCAGGGGCAGCGGTGCGCGATGGCGCGCAGTCCGCGCGGCGGCCGGCCGAGCTGCTGCTCGAACGCGGCGATGTCCGCGTCGGTCGGCTCGGTGTGCTCGGTGGTGGGAGGAGGGGTTTCCATGCCTGCCTTGCTGCTGTGTTCGCTACTGGGGGCTACTGGCGGTCGGCGTTGTCCACGCCGTTCCAGACGTTCGAGTACCAGGGCCGGTCCGCCGCGCTCTCGTCCTCGCGGCGCTCCTCGGCGGTCTCGGGGTCGATCACCGTGTAGCCGGTCTCGCCCGGGAGCACGTAGTGCAGGTGCTCACGGGCGAGGCGCCGGATGTACATGTCGTCCTGGAGGCGGGCCTTCTCGTCCCGGAGCTCCTCGACCTGCTCGCGGGCCTCGGCCATCCGGCGTTCCTGCTCGGCGATCTCGGCGCGCTGGGAGACGTACTGGCGCATCGGGTAGGCGAGGGCGACCACCAGGGAGCAGACGACCAGCGCGAGGAACGCGGCCCGGCCGGTGAGCCGGGAGCGGCGGGCCTGGCGACGGCTCTGCGACCGGTAGACGCGGGCGGCGGTCTGCTCGCCGAGCAGCCGCAGTCTCGTCGCGGTGGAGAACCGGTCCGGCTCCGGCCTGCGCGCCATGCTCTCTCGCCTCCCCTTTCACACGCGTACGTCCCCGGACACGGTACGGGACCGGGGCCAGGGACGTACGGAGGCGGGGGTGTCAGCCCGCGGTCAGCCCTTGAAGCGCGGGAAGGCGCTGCGGCCGGCGTACACCGCGGCGTCGTCGAGGATCTCCTCGATGCGCAGCAGCTGGTTGTACTTGGCGACGCGCTCGGAGCGGGCCGGGGCGCCGGTCTTGATCTGGCCGCAGTTGGTGGCGACGGCCAGGTCGGCGATGGTGACGTCCTCGGTCTCGCCGGAGCGGTGGGACATCATGCACTTGAAGCCGTTGCGCTGGGCGAGCTCGACGGCGTCCAGGGTCTCGGTCAGCGAACCGATCTGGTTGACCTTGACGAGCAGGGCGTTGGCGGTGCCCTCCTCGATGCCGCGGGCCAGACGCTCCGGGTTGGTGACGAACAGGTCGTCGCCGACGAGCTGGACCTTGGAGCCGAGCTTGTCGGTGATGACCTTCCAGCCGGCCCAGTCGTCCTCGAACAGCGGGTCCTCGATGGAGACCAGCGGGTAGGAGGCGACGAGCTCCTCGTAGTACTCGGTCATCTCGGCGGCCGAGCGGGCCTTGCCCTCGAACTGGTACGCGCCGTCCTTGTAGAACTCGGACGCGGCGACGTCCAGCGCGAGCGCGATGTCCTTGCCCGGGGCGTAGCCGGCCTCCTTGATGGCCTCGAGGATGAGGTCGAGGGCGGCGCGGTTGGAGTCGAGGTTCGGCGCGAAGCCGCCCTCGTCGCCGAGGCCGGTGGACAGGCCCTTGGTCTTCAGCACCTTCTTGAGGGTGTGGTAGACCTCGGTGCCCCAGCGCAGGGCCTCGGAGAAGGACTCCGCACCGATCGGCGCGATCATGAACTCCTGGATGTCCACGTTGGAGTCGGCGTGCGAGCCGCCGTTCAGGATGTTCATCATCGGAACGGGCAGCAGGTGCGCGTTCGGGCCGCCCAGGTAGCGGAAGAGCGGCAGGTCGGACGCCTCGGAGGCGGCGTGCGCGACGGCGAGGGAGACACCGAGGATGGCGTTGGCGCCGAGCGACGCCTTGTTGTCGGTGGCGTCCAGGTCGAACATCGCCTGGTCGATCAGGCGCTGCTCGGTGGCGTCGTAGCCGACGAGCTCCGGACCGATCTGCTCGATGACGGCGAGGACGGCCTTCTCGACACCCTTGCCCTGGTAACGGTTCTGGTCACCGTCGCGGAGCTCAATGGCCTCGAACGCACCGGTGGAGGCGCCGGACGGAACAGCAGCACGACCCGTGCTGCCGTCGTCGAGGCCAACCTCGACCTCGACCGTGGGGTTGCCTCGGGAGTCCAGGATTTCCCGGGCTACGACGACGTCGATGGACGGCACGAGCATCTCCTTCTGGGATGTGACGCGAGAAATGTGCAGAGGTCTGCTTGGCCTTGCGGCAAGAGCCTAACCGCCTCGGGGGCAAAGGCCGGCCGATGCCCGCCCCGTGGGACGAAAAAGGGCATGAACGCTGGGCTTGCCGGACAAAACCCCCGCAAGCTACCCGTAAGTAAGGCTCTTCGGGGCCCTTCACGACCGAACCCCGGCCCGGCGCTTACGGGGGAAGCAGCGCCGGACCGGGGTGCTCGGAATCCGTCCGCGGGCCCGCGGACGGCGGGCGGTCAGCTCAGGTGGAGCTGCTGGCCCGGGTAGATGACATCGGCGTTCTCGATGACGTCCTTGTTGAGGTCGAAGAGCTTCTTCCAGCCGCCCTTGACCTTCTCGGCCTCCGCGATCTTGCCCAGGGTGTCCCCGGCCTTGACCTTGTACTCGCCGTCGCCCTTCTTGAACGACGTGGCCGCGGCCTTCTTCGGCGCGGGGGCCTCGGCACGCTCGGAGCGGGTGGTCGGGGCCTCGGCGCGCTTCTCGGCCGGCTCGGCGGAGCCGCCGTTGTAGGGGGCGCTGGAGAGGCCCACGCCGCAGTTCGGCCAGGCGCCCTTGCCCTGGCCGGCGAGGACCTTCTCGGCTATCGCGATCTGCTGGGACTTGGAGGCCTGGTCGGCGGACGGGGCGTACGACGTGCCGCCGTAGGCCGCCCAGGTGGAGGCGGAGAACTGCAGGCCGCCGTAGTAACCGTTGCCGGTGTTGATGGACCAGTTGCCACCGGACTCGCACTGGGCGACGGCGTCCCACTCGGAGGCGGTGGCGGCGGAGGCCGAGGTGGCGCCGAGCATCGGGGCCGCGACGGCGGCACCGGCGACGCCGGCGAGCGTTGCGAGACGAACAGTCTTCGACGAGCGGCGGTGCTTGGCCTTGCCGGAACGCAGCATGGAGCTTCTCCTCACCGACGCCTGCGAGGTGAGCTGTCGGGTTCGGGCCGGAAGAGTTGCCCGGCCGCGCGTCGATGCGCGCGGCTCCACCCCCAGCCGTTCTCGGCCGTCGTGATCGACGGCCGGGACCGGCACTTACCTTGGGTCCCCCGCTCCTGCCTTCGGCGCACTGAGCGACGACTGTTCCCCCCGACCGACGGCAGGATTCGGCGTGACGGTCGACGGTGCCCGCGGTGGCGAGCGGTTCCGACCGTAAACACACCGCTCCCCGATGTCCAAAGTCGAACATCGGGGAGAAATCGCCCGAACCGCCCTCCACTTGGGAGGCGTTTGCGCAGGTCGGGCACGGCTTGGGCGAATTTGCTGGGCGATATCGGCCAGTTGCGGCAAAGAGACCCTTGTCTCACTTGCACAGAACGGACATATGCCAGCGAATCGCCGCTTGAACTACTCGCCGTTCAGGCCGAGATCGAGGCTCTGACCGGGGAGGATGAGATCGGGGTCGGCGCCCACGGTCTTCTCGTTCGCCTCATAGAGGGCACCCCACCCCCCGGGCACCTCGCGCTCGTCGGCGATGGCCCACAGAGTGTCGCCCGGCCGGACGGTGTACGTACCGTCGGACGCGCCCTCTGTCACCCCGTCACGTGCCGATGCGTCACCTCGTGAGGCATGACGACCGCTTTCGCGCTCCTTGTCCTCGATGCCCGTTTCGGCATCGTCGGGGGCGGGCTCGCCCCGGTGCCTGCCCGCGCCGGTCGCGGGGTCGGACGCCTCGGCGCCGTCCGTGCCGGCGGACGGGGCCGGGGACGCCTGCGCGTCGCCGTCCTCGGGCGTGGGCCTTGTGGAGGCGTCCGGCGCGGGGGTCTCCCGCGAACCGTCCGGCGCGTCCACGGCCGGGTCGCCGGCGCCTGCGTCACCGGAGTCGGCCGGTGCATCCGCGTCGGCGCCCGTGTCGGACCTCGTGTCGGCTCCGGCCTCCGGGCTCGCGTCCGGCAGAGGCAGGAGGTCCCCGGGGTCGACACCGGTCGAGGCGTCGTCGTTGGTCAGCCCCGCGATCGGGGCGCATGCCTGCCAGGCGTCGGGCCCCTGCGCGTCCAGCACCTTCTCCGCGACCGCGATCTGCTGCGAACGGCTCGCCAGGTCGGCGCTCGGCGCGTACGCCGTGCCGCCGAACTCCTCCCACGTCTGCTGCGACATCTGCAGCCCGCCGTAGAAGCCGTTGCCGAGGTCCGCGCTCCACATGCCGCTGCTCTCGCATTCGGCGACGCGGTCCCAGGTGGCCGCGTCGGCAGCGGAGGCGGAGCCCGCGCCGAGCAGGGGGATCGCGATGGCGGATCCGGTCACCCCCGCCGCGACGACGATGGCCGGAGCCTGACGGGGGCGGCGGTGACGTCCGTTCCCGGAGCGCATGCGGTTGCCTTTCGCGTGACTACTGGGGACTGTGCGGCCTGCTGATGCCTGCCGAGTCGACGGTGAACGTAGCCGCATTCGAACGTGAGTCACAAGTCGATGCAGCGCAGATCACGTAAAAGTCACAGACTTGACGCTGCGTCAGCTTCTGGTGGCGGTGAACTCAACGGGCAGAGTGCGCAATCCGCGCATGATGAGTCCCCCACGCCACCGCAAATCGGCCGGATCGCCCGCAAGTCGCAAGTCAGGCGTCCTCGTGAGCAGGGTCGCGATCGCCGTCTGCCCTTCAAGCCGGGCGAGCGGGGCGCCGAGGCAGTAATGGATGCCGTGCCCGTATCCCAGGTGCTGGTTGTCGCGCCGGGACAGGTCGAGCGTGTCGGGCTCGGTGAACCGCTCCGGGTCGCGGTCGGCGGCGGCGAGCACGACGAGCACGGGGTCGCCGGCGGCGATCCGCTGTCCGCCGATGTCCAGCGCCTCGGTGGCGAACCGCCAGGTCGCGAGCTCGACGGGACCGTCGTAGCGCAGGAGTTCCTCCACGCCGGTCTCCAGCAGGGCACTCTCGCCGGCCGCGAGCGAGCTCTGCAGCCGCTCGCGCTGCACGGGATTGCGCAGCAGGGCGTACACGCCGTTGCCGATGAGGTTGACCGTCGTCTCGAAGCCCGCGAAGAGAAGGATGAACGCCATCGCGGCGGCCTCGTTCTCCGTCAGGTGCTCGCCGTGGTCCGACGCCTTGATGAGCCCCGAGATGAGGTCGTCCCCCGGGTCGTTCCGCTTGCGGTGGATCAGCTCGGCCAGGTATCCCCGCATCTTCTTCACGGAGCGGGCGACACCGCCGCGCGGACCTCCGCCGTGACGGATCATCATCCCGGCCCAGTCACGGAAGTCGTCCTGGTCCTCACGGGGAACGCCCAGCATGTCGCAAATGGCGTAAATGGGCAGCGGGAAGGCGAACTCGTGGATGAGGTCGGCGCTCCCCTTTGTAGCGAAGTTGTCGATCAACCGGTCCGTCAGTTCCTGCACGCGCGGCGCGAACTCCGCCACGCGCCGCGGCGTGAACGCCTTCGACACCAGGCGGCGCAGCCGTGTGTGATCCGGCGGGTCGATGTTGAGCAGATGCGTCATCAGCTCGGCCTTGCGCTCGCCCGGGATACCCGTCCTGCCCTTGGCGTGCGCGGGCTCGTCGTGATGCGCCGGGTTCTTGGACAGCCGCTGGTCCGCGAGCGCCTGCTTCGCGTCCGCGTACCGGGTCACCAGCCATGCCTCCACCCCGGAGGGCAGCGCGGTGCGATGCACGGGCGCGTGCTCGCGCAGCCAGGCGTAGGCGGGGTACGGGTCGGTGGCGAACTCCCAGGTGAAGAGTTCGGGCGCGGTGTTGGGGTCGTTCACACCCCGACGGTATCCGGGCCGCCGTGCCCCTCCGCCGCGCGGATCGCGTCGCGGTAGGCACGGGCCGCCGCGCGCAGGGCCGCCTCCGGGTCGACGCCGTCCGCCTCGGCGCGTACGGCGAGGGCGAGCAGCTCGTAACCGATGCCCTCGCCGGCCGGGGGCGGCGCGTCCAGGCCGGCCGTACGGACCCGGGAGGCGAGCTTGGCCGCGAGGGCGAGGCCGGGCTGCCCGAGCGGCACGCCGTCGGTCACCGATGTGCGCTGCTTCTCGATCGCCTTGGTGCGCAGCCAGTGCTCCTTGACCTCCTCCGGCGTCTCGGCGGTCTCGTCCCCGAAGACGTGCGGATGCCGGTGGATCAGCTTCTCGACGATGGTGCCCGCGACGTCGTCGATCGAGAACGGCGCCTCGGCATCCTCCTCCGCGATGCGCGCGTGGAAGACGACCTGGAGCAGTACGTCACCGAGCTCCTCCCGCAGTTCGTCGCGGTCACCGTCCTCGATGGCCTCGACGAGCTCGTACGCCTCCTCGATGCCGTACTTGGCGAGGCCCTTGTGCGTCTGCTGCGAGGACCAGGGGCAGGCGCGGCGGATGCGGTCCATGACCTCGACGAGGTCGAGCAGCCGCGCGCCGGGCAGGTCGTACGAGCCGGGCAGCAGCTCCAGGTCCGGCATCCGGACCTGGCCGGAACCGCCGAGGCGGGCCAGTCCGTCGGTCAGCGCCCGGTCGCCTTCGCCGGAGGCGAGGACGACGACGGTGCGCCCTCCCCCAGAGCCTTCGGCCGGGGAGGTACCCCCCGCACAGGCGTCGACGAGCTCCCGGGCGCTCGGCGCGGCCTGCTCGACGGCGACGCCCGCCTCGCGCAGGTACGGCAGCTGCGGGTGGGCGGCGTCGGCGCAGAGCACCTGGTCGGCGGCGTGCAGCGTCTGCCACGCCGGCCAGGACAGCAGCCCGGGCGCCACGCGGTGGCTGGCGGTCAGCAGGACGATACGGCCGGCGTCGACAGGTTCGGTCACCCCTCGAACCTACCTCGGCTCAGGCTCCTGCCTCGACGGCCTCCGCCTCCTTGGAGACCTGGGTGATCCAGGGCGCCTTGTAGGCGCCGAGCTCCAGCTTGGTGTCGTCCCAGGCGCCGTAGCGCGGGTTCACATCGATCTTCAGCGACTTGGCGGCGGCGGTGAACACCTCGTTCATCCGCTCCTGGCCCTCGGGGCCGTTCGTCACGCCGAGCGCGGTGGCCAGCTTGTTCACGAGGACGTCCCGGCGCACGACCTCGTCGAGCTGGCCGGGGGCGACTCCGCGCTGCTGCAGATACATGGCGGCCAGCTGTTCCTGCCCGCCGGACTGCTCCGTGAGCGCGGCCCGCGCGTCCTGGATCTCCTTGCGGGTGACCTTCACCCCGGCGTCGGCGGCGGCCTTCTCCACGATCCTGTCCACGATCAGGTCGTAGAGCTTGGCCCGCCCGAGCTGCCCGGTGTCCTTGATCAGCTGGGCGGCCTGCGGTGACGCCTGCTGCGCGTCGCGCACGTCCTTGACCTCGGCCTGGACGGTGGACACCTCGATCCGCTGCCCGCCGACGACGGCGGCGGCCCCGGGGTGTGCCTCGTTGCCGCAGGCGGCGAGGAGGGGCGCGGCGGCGATGATCGCGGAGACGACGAGCGCGGTGCGACGACGGCGGTGCAAAGGGGCCTCCCGGCGTGATTGTGCTTCGGTGCACAAGGCCTTGCGATGATCGATGGTAGGCAGTCGGAGTGGTGTGGGCCACTGATTCGCCAAACGATTCGCCAGGCGGTGGGGATGCGCGGGGAGACCGGGGGGCCTACGTGCGGACCCGCTCCGGCTCCGGAGCGGGTTCACGGCGGCTGTCCGGGCGGAGCATGATCGTGCGGGAGACCACGAACGTGACGGGGATCGCCGCCGCCGCCGCGATCAGCGGGGCGTACCGGCTGCCGAAGTGGAGCACGTCCACCAGCAGGTACACCCCGCTCGTCGTCACCACGAAGTTCGCCGCGTTGGTCAGCGGGAAGAGCAGGAACTTCCGCCACGTCGGCCGCGTGCGGTACGTGAAGTACGAGGTCAGGAAGAACGAGCCGACCATGCTCAGCAGGAAGGCGACGACATGCGCCGCCACGTACGGGAGCCAGGTCAGCAGCACCAGGTACAGGCCGTAGTACGTCCCGGTGTTCACCACTCCCACCAGGGCGAACCTGACGATCTGGCCCCGTACCGTCATTTCCCTACCAGTTCCCCCGCGCGCCTGTTCCGCTCGTCGTCCCGTCGGGGAAGGCCGGCGTTGGTCGCCTTCACCAGGAAGTGCGGACGCCGCTTCACCTCGTAGTAGATGCGGCCGACGTACTCGCCGACCACCCCCAGCATCAGCATCTGCACGCCGGCGAGCGCGATGACCGCCACAAGCAGGGTGACATACCCGGGGGTGTCCACGCCGTTCACCAGGGCGACACCGACGATCCACGCCGCGTACGCCATGGCGACCGCGAGGAGCAGCATTCCCAGATAGATCGCGGCGCGCAGCGGTTTGTTGTTGAAGGAGAGCAGTCCGTCCAGGCCGTAGTTGAGCAGTTTCCCGAAGCTCCATTTGGAGCGGCCCTGCTCGCGCACCGCATTCTCGTACTCGAAAGTCGTCGTACGGAATCCGACCCAGGCGAAAATCCCCTTGGAGAACCGGTTGTACTCGGTCAGCTCCAGAATGGCGTCGACCGTCCGCCGCGACAGCAGCCGGAAATCGCCCACGCCGTCCACGAGCTCGACGTCGACCAGCCGGTTGATCAGCCAGTAGTAGGCGCGGGCGGTGACGGTGCGGGTGACCCGGTCGCCCTTGCGGGTGCGCTTGGCGATGACCTGGTCGAAGCCCTCCTCGTGCAGCTGCAGCATGCGCCGGACCAGCTCCGGCGGGTGCTGCAGGTCGGCGTCCATGATGACGACCGCGTCGCCCTCGGCATGCTGGAGACCGGCGAGCATCGCCGCCTCCTTGCCGAAGTTGCGACTGAAGGAGACATAACGCGTACGGGAGTCGGCCTCGGCGATCTCCTGGAGGAGATCGAGCGTTCTGTCCTGGCTTCCGTCGTCCACGTAGACCAGCTCGAATTCCTGCCCGAGCAGGCCCAGTTCGGCGGTCACATGGTCATGGAAGCGGCCGATGATCTCCTCTTCGTTGAAACACGGGACAACTATCGAGATCAGCACGAGAGAACAACAACCCGCCCGAATGTCGCCACCCCGTGTTCCACGTGACATACAGGCGACCATTGGGTGAACTGACCTGTGTGCAGCATGTTTTCACGATCGGCGCTGGCATATTCGATTCATCATGTGGACTCTGCCCTCCGCGCGCGGCCGTGCCGCTGCCCTCGCCGCGCTGATCACCGTCGGGACGGTGAGCGCCGGCGACGCCGTCGCCCGCACCTTCCCCTTCGGACCGCGCACCCGCAGCGTGAACGACCTCGGCAATCAGTTCGTCCCGTTCCACGCCCACCTGTGGGACCTGCTCCACGGACGCGCCGACGGCGGTGTGCTGCTCAACTGGCAGTCGGGCTACGGCACCAGCGCGCTGCCCGACCTCGGCACATATCTGACGAGCCCCTTCTCCCTGCTCGTCGGCCTCTTCCCGCGGGACGGGATCGACCTGGCCGTCTACGTCGTGACGCTCGTCAAGACGGCCGCCGCAGCCGCTGCCATGACCTGGCTGCTCACCGCCCTGCACAAGGGCCACGGGCGCCGGTGGATGGCGGGCGTGCTCGGCGCCTCGTACGCCCTGTGCGGCTGGTCGGTCGTGGAGGCGTCGTACAACCCCATGTGGCTGGACGGTCTGATCGCCTTCCCGCTGCTGTGCCTGGTCGGCGAGTGGGCGCGCAAGGGCAGGAGGCCGCTGCTCGGCCCGGTGATCGTCGCGCTCGCGTGGATCGCCAACTTCTACACCGCGTACATGGCCACGATCGGCGCCGCGCTGGTGCTCCTCGCCCGGCTGCTGCTGGAGGACACGCAGGCGCGGGAGAGGATACGGGTCCTGCTGCGCGCCGCGTGGACGGTGCTGCTGGGGATCGGCCTGTCCGCCCCGGTCCTCGTCCCCGTGTTCCTCGGCTCGAAGCACGCCTACCCGGGGTGGACGAAGGAGTTCGCGCCGGCCGGCTGGACGGACGTGTTCGCCCGGACACTGCCGGCGACGTACAGTTTCTTCACCCCCGCCGTCTTCGTCGGCGGCGGGGCGCTGCTGCTGGCCGGCGGCCTCGCGTTCAACCGGTCCGTGCCGAGGCGCGAGAGACGGTTGTGGACAGCGCTCATCGCGGCGGTCGCCGTCTCGCTCCAATGGGGCCCGACGCACCTGGTGTGGCACGCCTTCGCCACCCCGAACGGCAGCCCCTACCGGCAGACCTTCGTCCTCGCGGGCATCGTCGTCATCGCCGCCTGGACCTGTCTGTCGCGCGGCTGGCCGGGACGGCGGACCCTCCTCGGGGGCGGCGCCGTCGTGGCCGTGATCGCGCTCGGCGCAAGCACCAGCGAACTGGTCACCGGTCCGGCGTACCTGCTGTTCGCGGCGGGGCTGGCCGCCGTGCTCGGCGGTCTGCTGCTCGCCGCGCGGGGCCGGGCCGTGGCGGTGGCCGCGGTCCTGCTCACCGGGGCGCTCGCCGGCCAGGCCGCGGCGACGACCGCGTACGCCGACCGCGAGCGCCCGGCCAGGCTCGACGACTACCCGCCGTGGGGCGCGTCGCACAGCGAGCGGGCGGCGGCCGTCGCCGCCGCCGACGGCTGGCCCGGCTACCGCACGGACCCCGGGCGCACACAGCTCACCGGCAACGACCCGATCCTGCTGGGCGGCCAGGGGGCCTCGTACTACAGCAGTCACACGCCCGACGTCCTGACGCGCACGCTGGCGGCGCTCGGCGGCGGCTGGACGTCCAACGGCCGCAGTCTGCAGTCCCTGGACAATCCGGTCACGGACGCCGTCTTCTCGGTCGGGGCCCGGCTGCGGACCGCCCCCGGACAGAAGCCCCAGGTGATCCGGCAGGAGACCGCCCCGCTCGTGACGGTGCGGCCGGCCGGCGCCGAACCGCGCTACGGCGCCTCGCCCTTGCGCAACCAGGAGCTGCTGCTGGGCGCGAAGGTCTACGAATCCCCGGTCGCGGGCGCCTGTCGCGTCGGCACCGACGTGTTCCTGTGGGCGCCCGACCACACGGGGACGGCACGCGTCGGCGACGGCCCCGCGGTGGAGCTGCGCGGCGGACAGCCCAAGCGGCGGGCGGCGCTCACCCCGCTCGGCACGGTCTCCGAGCCGGGCGCCCGCGTCGTCTACGGCGGCGAGGCGCCGCGTGACGCGAGCATCGGCTGCCTGGACCGCGACCGGCTGAAGGCTGCGGTCGCCGCTCTCACGAGGACCGGCGCGGTGCGGGTGGACGTCACGGACAGCGGCGTCACGGCCGAGCTGCCGCCGGGCACGAAGGGCACAGCCGTGCTCGCCGCGCCGCGGATCGTGGGCTGGAGCTGCGAGGGACGCCCGGCGGACTCGTACCTCGGACTGGTCGCCGTGCCGCTGGACGGCACGACCTCGACCGTCACCTGCTCGTTCCGGCCTCCGGGCCTGGTGGCGGGGTCGGCAGCGGGTGCGGGTGCGCTGGTCGCGCTGGCCGTCACCGTCCTGCTCGTCAGGCGGCGAGCGGGCGCGGGAGCCGGCCACCGCGAGGCGTGAGCGCCGGCCGGCGGTGGTCCCGCGCGGGGCGTCACCTCCGCTCGACCTGGAACCGGAAGGTCCTTCACGGCCGTGACATCAAGACTTCACCTGCGCAGCATCAGCCCTTGGTGGGGTCGGGGGCCGTTCACGCGTACGTTCCCGGACATGCCCTTTGTGCCCAACCGTTTGACGAAGCGAGTCCTGCGCCCCGCCCTCACGCTGGTCGAACCGCGCGTGAGATGGGGCGTGGAGCGTGTGACCAGAACCCTGCGGGCCGACGTGGACTCCCTGCGCAGAGAGGTCGGGGAGATGCGCACCCGGCAGTACGCGCTGGGTCTGCTCCTCGACAGCACAGGCAGGGGGACGCACCGGATGCCGACGCCCGGCGCGATCGACACCCTGGTGCGCCAGATAGAGCAGGTGAGCGGTGGCAGCGAACACGCACGCCGCAGCGTCGTCGTCGCCTACCGCACGGTGGTCGCCCAGGAGGCGCTCGGCGTGGGCAGGCTCGCGGGCTCCACGTCCAACGTGTGCGGAAAGCTCGCCACGGTCCCCCTGCTGTCCCCGCCCAACGGGAACATCCTCGAAATCGGCACGCTTTACGGGCAGTTCGCCTCCGCCCTGATGCGGATGCTGCACCGGGCCGGCACCCGGCCCGACCTGACGATCGTCGACCCGCTGGCCGGCTCCCAGCTCCAGCCGGGCACCACCCACCACGCGGACCCGACAGGCACGCCCGTCCAGGAGGACGTCGTGCGGGCCAACCTGGCGCTGGCAGGCAGCCCGCAGGCGTACGCGTCGAGGATCGAGCGGGGCTTCTCGTCCGACCCCGACGTGCGCGAGGCCGTCTCCGACCGGGAGTACGGAGTGATCATCGTGGACGGCGACCACTCCGAGGACGGGGTGCGGGCCGACCTGGAGTGGGTCGAGGAGATCGCCGCTCCCGGCGGGATCGTGGTGCTCGACGACTACGGCGACAAGAAGTGGCCCGGCGTGCAGGACGCCCTGGACAAGCACCTGGCGGCCGGCACGTCCCGGCTGCGGATGCTGGGCAGGGTCTCGACGTCGGCCTATCTGCGGGCGAGCTGACACCACGCGCCCACGGGCGGCCCCGCTGCCGGTGACGGCGGCGGGGCCGCCTTCCGTCTCAGCCCGTGCGGAACTGCTGCTGCCGCTCCAGTGCGCGCCGCAGCTCCGCCGGGAGCTGGTGGTACGGACCGTACGCGCGCTCCGCGTCGAGCAGGAGCGACTGGAACTGGTGCCGGGCCGCCGTGTGGTCGCCGACCGCCAGCAGCAGGTGGCCGATGCGGTGGCGGACCTGGAGCGCGCGGTCGCCGTCGGCGCTCTCGTAGTACGGCAGGACCGCGCGGTACTCGGTGAGCGCGGCGGCCGGTTCGCCGAGCTGCTCCAGGCACTGGGCCGCGTCGAAGCGGTACTGCAGGGTCTGCGGGTCGGACGGGCCCGCCTCCGCCGTGCGGTCGTCGGCGAGGCGGCGCAGCTCGGGCAGCGCGCGGCGGTACTGGCCGTCGTCCATCAGCGTCGCCGCGTACTGCTTGCGCAGGATCCTCACCACGGGCGAGTGCTCGCCGTGCTCGGCGGCGGCGGCCGGGAGGATGCCGCCGAGGATGTCCACCGCCTGGGTGATGCTGCCCTCGCCGAGCAGGCGCTTGACCTCGTCGACGGCCGCGGCCACGTCCGGCCGGGGCGCGGGCGCCACCGGCGGTGCGGCCGGGGACGGGATGCTCACCCGGTCCGGCCAGGGCGCGTGCGGGCGCAGGAAGGGGCGGGTGGGGTCCAGCGGCCCGGCCGGCGCGCCGCGCGCGGGCAGCAGGGGCGCCAGCGCCTCGTACACCTCCTGGGCGCCGGACGGCCGGTGCTGCGGGTCCTTGGACAGCAGGCGCAGGACCAGTGCCTCGAGCGGCTCCGGGACCTCGGGGCGGACCTGGCGGACCGGCAGCGGCGGCTCGTACAGATGGCGGTGCAGGACGCCGAGGGCGGTCGATCCCGCGAACGGCACGTTCCCGATGAGCAGTTCGTGCAGGAGCACCCCGAGGGCGTACAGATCGGTGTACGGGCCGACCGCGCCGCCCATCGCCTGCTCGGGAGCCATGTAGGCGGGGCTGCCGATCGGCGAACCGGTGTGGGTGAGACGGGTGGTGTCCGTGTCGATGACGGAGGCGACACCGAGGTCGAGCACGGTGACCGTGCCGTCCGGCTTCACCATCACGTTGCGGGGCTTGAGGTCGCGGTGGACGATCGGCACGGCGTGCACCGCGCCGAGCACCGCGCACAGCTGGGCGGCGACGGAGACGGCCCACTCCCAGGGGTAGGGGTCGTGCTCGGCGAGATGGTCCGCGAGGTCCGCGCCCTCCACGTACTGCATGACGAGGTACAGGTCGTCGCCGTCGCTGCCCGCGTCGTGGACGGTGACGAGACCGGGGTGGGAGACCTGGGCCGTGACCCGGCACTCCCGCACGAAGCGGCGGCGCATGTCGTCGGCGGCGGTGGCGGCGGCCATGTGGTCGGGCCGTAGCAGCTTGACGGCCACGCGGCGGTCGAGGCGGGTGTCGTACGCCGTCCAGACCTGACCCATGCCGCCCTGCCCGATGAGCGCGGACAGCTCGTAACGGCCCGCGATCACACGGCCGTTCATCTGTCCTCCTCCTTGCGGAGCAGGTCGCTGAGCTCGTCGAGCTCGGCGCGGACCTGATCGATGCGGCCGGACCGCGGCGGCTCGGAGGCGGGCGTCGCGGGCCGCGGGGCTGCCTGGGGCTGCGGGACGGGCGCCGGGTGCGGGGCGGGCGGGGGCTGGGGCGCGGCTTGCGGCTGCGGCGCGGGCTGGGGCCGCGCGTGGAGCGGCGGCGTTGTGCAGGGGGAGCCGTGAGTGGGGGCGGTGGCCGACGGGGGCGGATAGCCGTACCCGAAGTGCGGCTGCGGGGGCGGGCCGTAGTACGCCTGCGGCCGGGTCGCGAAGTGCTTGGTCTCGGCGAACAGGTAGTACGTGACCACCAGGACCCCGATGGCGAGCAGCACGGCGATGGCCACGTTCGACCGGGGCAGCTCGAGGTCAGCGGTCGGGTCCGACATCACCATGCCGAAGCAGACCGCCACCGCGAGCACGGTCGCTGCGAACAGGGCCCAGTCCCGCGGGCGGCGGGTGACCACCGCGAGCCGCAGCATGGTGGCCCACGACAGCAGCCCACAGCTGATCATCGGCATCAGCGCGAAGAGCACGCGCAGCACGATCACCGAGGCGGAGACCTCCCGCGGGGGCTGCGGCGGCGCATAGCCGGGGCCGTGCATGAATGCTCCTGGGTGGCTGGAAACGCACTGGTCGGTGTCGAGCGTATACACCGACACCGACAACGGCCCCGGGGTTGTACGGAACCGTTGTCGAACCCGTCACTCCGGCCGCACGGTGCCGTCCGTCAGCCCGTCGTACAGGCCCTGGACCAGCTGTTCGCCCAGCCTGTTCGCGAGCCGCAGCGCGTCCTCGAACTCGGCCAGCGCCCGGAAGCGGGCCCCGTAGCGCTGCTGGTCGGCGAGCGGGAGGCGCGGCAGTTGGAGGCGGCGCACGTCGAGGCGGGTCGCGGTCGACGCGTAGCTGCTGGCCTGGCGCTGGTTGGCGCTGCCGCGCAGGAAGCCCGCGAGGAACCAGGGGTCGAGCGCGGCCGGGTCCGGGCGCAGCAGCTGGAGGTTGCGGCCGAGGGCCGCGCCCGCCGCGGCGTCGTCGGCCACGCGCACGACCGTGCCGCCGCCGAGCACGGGGACGACGACGTCGCCCGCCTCGACCAGCACGGGCTCCTCCTCGGGGCCGTCGGGCAGGGTCCCGGAGGGGGGCCTGCCCGCCAGGACGTCCTGTTCGGTGAGGACCGCCACGGGGGCGCCGGCCGGAGCGGCGCCCGGTCCTCCGGCACGCAGGACGAGAGCGCCCGCGCGGGCGAGCTCGCCCACGGTGGTGGACGGCCAGTGCGCGGGGGCGGCCGGGGGCTGCTCGACGGGCGGGGGCGTGAGCTCGCCGGTGCGCCGCAGGGTCTCCGTCAGCCGGTCGCGCACGGCGCCCAGTTCGGCGGTGCCGCCGCCCGCGGCCGGGGGCGGCAGGTGACGGGCGGGGGCCAGGTCCACGTCGTCGTCGAGGAGTTCGATGACGGGGACGGGCCTGCTCACGCCCGGGTTCTCCGTGGTGGAGCCGTTCCGTTCGAACGGCAGCCACGCCTCCAGCACCGTGTCCTGGACGGCGGGCCAGTCGAGCCTGTCGCGGCCCGCCGCCGTCGCCTGGTCGGTGGCCGCGGCGTCGACGAGGAGCAGGTCGGGCGAGGGCCGGTCGGTGGCGCCGGGCCTGCGCAGCACCCACAGGTGGAGCGGGATGCCGTACGGGGGCGCCGCCCCGGCGGGCAGGGCGATGACGGCGCGCAGGGCGCCGCGGCGCAGCAGCCCGGCGCGGATACGGCGGCCGGAGCGGCGGGAAGCGGCGGCCGGGGGCATCAGAAGGACCGCGGTGCCGCCGGGGCGGAGGCGGGCGAGCGCGTGCTGGACCCAGGCCAGCTCCGATTCCGTACGCGCGGGGAAGCCGTACTCCCAGCGGGGGTCGTAGGCGAGTTCGTCGTGGCCCCAGTTGCGCTCGTTGAACGGCGGGTGGCACAGCACGGCGTCCGCGCCGAGATCCCCGAACGCGTCCGCGCGCAGGGCGTCCCCGGCCGCCGCCCGTACGTCGGCGTCGGTGTTCAGGGCGAGCCGCAGGGCCGTGAGGGCGGCCAGGTCGGGGTCCGCCTCCTGGGCGTAGAGCGCGGCGGGCCGCTCGACGGCGCGCAGCAGCGCGCCGGTGCCGGATGCCGGGTCGAGGACGCGGCGGGCAGGGCCGGCGAGAGCGGCCATGAGCGCGGCGGGGCCGGGCGGGGTGAGCGTGTACTGCCGGGGATTCGCGTCGAGGTGACGGCCGAGCAGGAACTCGAACGCCTGGCGGGCCCCGCTCTCCGCGGCGAGCTCCGCGACGCCGCGCAGCATCGGCGCGGAGGGGACGAGCTCCTCGGCGAGCGGTGTCCTCACGGCGCGCGGGGCGCCGAACCGCAGGCTCAGCACCTCCTCCAGCGCGCCGGGCAGCACCTCGGCGAGGCGGTCGTCGGAGACCGCGGAGAGCTCCAGCCAGCCTGCCGGCCTGTCGCGTACGAGAAGGAGCGCGCAGCCGGCGTGCACCAGGGCGGTGACGGCGCCGGAGGGGTGGCCCGCCAGTTGCTGCCAGATCCGTTCGCGCAGCGGGACCTCGGCCAGTTTCCCCTGGTCGCGCAGCCACTGCTCGACATCGGCGAGGGCGAAGGAGGGGCTGGTCTCGGTGCCGCCGACGGGCTTCGGGAAGTCGGCGTGCCGGCGCCGCCAGTTGCTCACGGCGGCACGGCCCACTCCCGCGAGCCGGGCGATCCCGGCGGCGGTCACCTCTGCTGCGTTGTCCGGCACCCGGATGGCTCCCCTCGACCTGTTCCGGCGGCGCACCCGCGGCTGTCGCGCGCCCCGGCGGGGCGGGTCTGCCCAGCGGGTGGTCCGGCGAGCGGCCGCGCGGGCGGTTCCGATGCTGTGGCGGCGATCCTACCCGCCTTCACAGTCGACCTCGCTTCACACACGATCCCGACGTGAACAGAGAGTGCTTGTTGACTCGGTTCACAGGCTCTGCTCTTATTGACCCATCGGAACACGGATCCGACTCCACGGGTCCGGCCACAACTCTCCGGGGGGTACACCCATGTCGCAGTCCGCTCAGCAGCCCGAGGCGCCGCACGGCGCCTGGACCTACGGCGCTCCCGGCGCGCCCCTCCCGGTGCGCAACGGGCTCGGCACGGCCGCCCTGGTGCTCGGCATCATCGGCGCCGTCACCGGATTCGTCCCGCTGCTCTTCTGGCTCGGTGGCCTCCTCGGCCTGCTCGCCCTGGTCCTCGGCCTGCTGGGCCGGGGCCGCGCCAAGCGCGGGGAGGCCACCAACAAGGGCGCCGCGACGGCCGGAGCGATCCTGGGCCTGATCGCGATGATCGTGGGCGTGGTGATCGGGGTCGCCACGGTGAAGGCCGTGGACGACGCGGTCGACGACCTGAACCGGACCACCGAGAACACCGCTCCGAAGGACCCGTCCACGAAGGACAAGGACGGGAAGAACGCGAAGGCCGAGGTGCTCGCCGCCGGCGACAGCATCGTCTACGACGACGACCTGACGGTCACCGTCTCCGCGCCCAAGCCGTTCACCCCCGGCGAGAACGCCGTCGGCCACACCAAGGGCAACAAGGCCCACCAGGTCACGATCACCATCGAGAACGCCGGCAAGAAGAAGTTCGACTCGACCCTCGTCACGGTCACGGCCCGCGCGGGCAAGGAGGGTGTGAGCGCCGAGCAGATCTTCGACGACAAGGCCGGCCAGGGCTTCGACAGCACGATCCTGCCCGGCAGGAAGGCCACGGTGACCTACGCCTTCGACACCCCGGCCGACGCGAAGAACCTCACGGTCGAGGTCGTCCCCGACGTCTGGTACGACGCCTCGCAGTGGGACCTGGCGCTCTGAGCCGGTCCCCGGTCCCTGCTCCCGCCACTGCGCGGGACGGGGCGGCCCCGGGCAGCCGGCTTTCCTGACCGGCGCCCGCCGCGCACCCCGGCCGCCGGGCGCCCCCCGACGCCCCGCCGGACCCCAGCACCCCCATTCCACCCCTGCCTCGGAGAACCTCCATGCCTGCCACCGCTCCCCGCCGGTTCACGCACCTCGTCCGTGCCGCGCTCTGCGCCGGCGTCGCGCTCGCCGCGACGGCCTGCGGCCCCTTCTCCGGCGCGTCCGACGAGGCGGACGGGCCCTTCCCCGGGATGTCCGGACCGGAGATCGCCGACAAGGCCGCCGAGGCGACCGCGAAGGCGACGTCGCTGACCGTCGACTTCGCCGGCGACACGACCGACGGAAACATCAGGGCGTACATGGCGATCGACTCCCAAGGCGACTGCAAGGGGACGCTCACCATGGGCGGCACCGGGACCGCCGAGCTGGTGCGCGCCGGCGACACGGCCTACATGCGCTTCGACGAGGCGTTCCTGCGCAGCCAGAACGAGGGCGGCACGGCCGAGCAGAACGCGGAGGTCCTGAAGACGCTCAAGGGCCGCTGGCTGAAGGAGGAAGCGTCCTCGCCCGAGGCGAAGGAGCAGCTGCAGTTCTGTGAACTCGACACGTTCCTGGGCGACTTCCGTGAGGGCTTCTCCCTGATGCGGCGCGGCGAGACCACCACGCTGCAGGGGAAGCAGGTGGTCGTCCTCACCGAGAAGGACGGAGACGCGAGCTACAAGTTCTACGTCGCCGCCGAGGGCGAGCCGTACGTGCTGAAGGTGGAGCAGAAGGGCGGCGAGGAGCCGGCCACGATGACGTTCACGGACTTCAACAAGCCCCTGGGGCCGATCAAGCCGGCCGCCAAGGACGTCATCGACCTGCACAAGACACAGCCGGAGCAGTAAGCGCGCCGAGCGTGAACGACCGGGGAGGCCGGGGAGGGGGCGGCCTCCCCGGCCGCCGTGTACCACCCCCCGGCGGTCCGGGCCGGCTCCGGGGACGGGCGTCGTCACCGGCAACGCGGGGCCCGGGCGCGCGGGGGCGGAGAAGGGCACCGGCCCGCGGGGGCGGGCGAGCGGGGCACGAGCACCGCCGCGCGGGTGTCACAGGCCGTGGCGCACCCAGACGTTCGGCTCCACGTACACCGCGTAGCCGCGCTCGGCCTCGACGCGCACCGGGACCAGCGCACCCGGGACCTCGACCTCGCCGGTGGTGTCGAAGGGCAGTCCCGTCCACTTCCGCCACTCCGCGGTCGAACCGGACACCGTCATCGACGCGTGCGCCACCTTCTCGACCACACCGCCCGCGCGGACGTGGACGCGCAGCCAGGGGTCGTGCGGAAGGTCGTCCGACGGGCGGGTGCGGAAGGCGTACTCGTCGATGGACGCGGCCGGTTCGGC
Source organism: Streptomyces sp. NPDC002867 (assembly GCF_053591895.1). Classification (NCBI taxonomy): domain Bacteria; kingdom Bacillati; phylum Actinomycetota; class Actinomycetes; order Kitasatosporales; family Streptomycetaceae; genus Streptomyces; species Streptomyces sp. NPDC002867. The sequence goes on from NZ_JBSFUR010000015.1 coordinate 25,122, forward strand.
GCTCTTCGCGCTCGGCCGCACCGGCGCGATCAGCTCGGCGAAGCCGAGCCGGCGCACGTGGTCCCGCAGCGCGGCCAGCATCTGCCCGGATATGCCCTGCCCCTGCCGGTCGGTGGCCACCGTGATCTCGATCGCGCTGACGACGTCCGGCTTACGGCCGTGCCGCAGATCGGAGAACGCCCAGAGCATGACCTGGTCCCAGCCCCGCTCGGGCAACTCGCGCCGTCCGTCGGCGTCCAGGGCCAGCGGCACGCTGAACGCCCGTGCCACGACCCGGCCTTCGGGGTCGGTCGCGACCAGCACGTAGTGCGGCAGCTCCGCGACGATCCGCCCGATGTTGGCCCAGCCCACCGGGTCATGGGTGACGAACTCGTCCCAGGTGTCGAGCATCTGCCACATGGGGCCCTGGAGTTCGGGGCGTTCGGCGAGGGTCGTGATCACGAGATTCATGCCCGCAGGCTAACGACCGCCGTGACCCCGCCCCACCGGTTTGTTCGGCGTCCGGCTGCCGCCGCCCCACGGTCGCCTCCCCGCCGCCGTGCCTGGCGTCAGCCGCCGCACTGACGCAGCATCGCCCTCTTGTCGGCCGCCGTCACCGGCAGCTCGTACGCCGTCGCCACCTGGGCGAAGCGCACGGCGTAGGAGCAGCGGACGCGCTTGTGGGGCGGGAGCCAGGAGGCCGGCCCCGAGTCGCCCTTGGCGCTGTTCGCGCGGCCCTCGACCGGCAGCAGATTCAGCGGGTCGTTCGCGAGGCGCCGCCGCTTGGCGTCGTCCCAGCGGGCCGCCCCCATCTGCCAGCTGTACGACAGCGGCACGACGTGGTCTATCTGCACCTCGGCCGCCCGGCGCTTGCGCCACTCGATGGTCCTGCCGGTGTACGGGTCGTCCAGTGTCATGCGCACCACCACGCAGTCGGAGCCCGAGCGGTGGGCGAGGTCGTGGCCGTCGCGGGCGAGCAGGTCGTTGCGGGTGTCGCAGCCGTTCCGGGCGAACGGCACGCCGTCCGCCGTGTCCAGCCACGCGTAGCCGAACTCGTCCCGGTCGTAACCGGTCCTGGGCCCACGCCCCTTGGTGGCCAGTGCCTCGATGATCTCGCGGGCGTCCGCCCGCTCGCGGTCGGTGGTGAGGGCGCCGAGACCGGGGCGGGTCCCCTCGGGGTTGTCGAGGGGACTGGTGCCCGAGGACGAGCCCTGTGCAGGCTTTGCGCCGGCGCCTGGCCGGGCACCGGTGCCGTCACAGCCCGCGAGCACGACGACGGCCAGCAGCGCGGCCCCTCCCGCGAACGTCCCGTGTCTGGTCACGCCCGTACGCTACTGGAGCTGGACGAGCTCCGACCCCCGCGGGTGCACCGGGGCCGGCCGCGGCCGGCCCCGGTCGCCGACCGCTACGAGCGCTACGACCCAAGGATCGTGGTGAGGAACTCGCCCGTCCACGCCAGCAGTTCGCGGCCCACCACCGGCTTGCCGCCGATCTTGCCCGTCGTCGGGCGCGGGACCAGGATCTGGTGGACGGCCGGCTTGATCACCGTGCGCGGGTACAGCCGCTTCAGCCTCAGCTCCTGCGACTCGCGCAATTCCACGGGCGCGAAACGGATGTTGGGCCCCTGGAGCACGATCTCGCCGACGCCGCACGCCCGCGCCAGCATCCGCAGGCCCGCCACCAGCAGCAGGTTCTCGACGGGCTCCGGCAGCTTGCCGTAGCGGTCGGTGAGCTCCTCGCGGACCGCCTTGACGTCCTCCTCCGAGTTGGCGGAGGCGATCGCGCGGTACGCCTGGAGCCGCAGCCGCTCGCCCGGCGCGTAGTCGTGGGGGACGTGCGCGTCGACCGGCAGCTCGATCTTGACCTCCAGCGGCGGCTCCTCCTCCACACCGCCCTCCAGCGAGGCCCGGTAGTCCGCGACCGCCTCGCCGACCATCCGCACGTACAGGTCGAAGCCGACGCCCGCGATATGGCCGGACTGCTCGCCGCCGAGCAGGTTGCCCGCGCCGCGGATCTCCAGGTCCTTCATGGCGACGTACATGCCGGCGCCCATCTCGGTGTGCTGGGCGATCGTCGCGAGGCGCTCGTGCGCCGTCTCCGTGAGCGGCTTCTCCGGCGGGTAGAGGAAGTACGCGTAACCCCGCTCGCGGCCGCGGCCGACGCGGCCGCGCAGCTGGTGCAGCTGGGAGAGGCCGAAGTTGTCACCGCGCTCCACGATCAGGGTGTTGGCGTTGGAGATGTCGATGCCGGACTCGACGATCGTCGTCGAGACGAGCACGTCGAACTTCTTCTCCCAGAAGTCCACGACCACCTGCTCCAGGGCGCTCTCGCCCATCTGGCCGTGGGCCGTGGCGATCCGGGCCTCGGGCACGATCTCCCGCAGCCGCGCGGCCGCCCGGTCGATCGACTCGACGCGGTTGTGGATGTAGAAGATCTGGCCCTCGCGCAGCAGTTCGCGCCGCACGGCGGCGCCGATCTGCTTCTCCTCGTACGGGCCGACGAAGGTCAGCACCGGGTGCCGCTCCTCCGGAGGCGTCGTGATGGTCGACATCTCGCGGATGCCCGTGACCGCCATCTCCAGGGTCCGCGGAATGGGCGTGGCGGACATGGTCAGCACGTCCACGTTGGCGCGGAGCTTCTTCAGCTGCTCCTTGTGCTCGACGCCGAAGCGCTGCTCCTCGTCGACGATGACCAGCCCCAGGTCCTTGAACTTCGTCTCGGACGAGAAGAGGCGGTGCGTGCCGATGACGATGTCGACGGAACCGTCCCGCAGGCCCTCCAGCGTCGCCCTGGCCTCCCCGTCGGACTGGAAGCGGGACAACGCGCGGGTGACGACCGGGAATTGGGAGTAGCGCTCGGAGAACGTGCCGAAGTGCTGCTGCACCAGCAGCGTCGTCGGGACGAGGACGGCGACCTGCTTGCCGTCCTGCACCGCCTTGAAGGCGGCCCGCACCGCGATCTCCGTCTTTCCGTAGCCGACGTCGCCGCAGATCAGGCGGTCCATCGGGACCGTCTTCTCCATGTCCTCCTTCACCTCGGCGATCGTCGACAGCTGGTCGGGCGTCTCCACGTACGGGAAGGCGTCCTCCAGCTCCCGCTGCCAGGGCGTGTCGGGGCCGAAGGCGTGGCCGGGGGCGGCCATCCGGGCCGAGTACAGCTTGATGAGGTCGGCGGCGATCTCCTTGACCGCCTTCTTGGCGCGCGCCTTGGTCTTCGTCCAGTCGGCGCCGCCGAGCCGGTGCAGCGTCGGCGCCTCGCCGCCCACGTACTTGGTGACCTGCTCCAGCTGGTCGGTGGGGATGTAGAGCCGGTCGCCGGGCTGGCCGCGCTTGGCCGGGGCGTACTCGACGAGCAGGTACTCGCGGGTCGCGCCCTGCACGGTGCGCTGCACCATCTCGATGTAGCGGCCGACGCCGTGCTGTTCGTGGACGATGTAGTCCCCGGCCTCCAGCGTGAGCGGGTCGATGGTCTTGCGGCGCCGGGTCGGCATCCGCTGGCCGTCCTTGCCGGCCGCCTTCTGGCCGGACAGGTCGGTCTCGGTGAGGACGGCGATCCTGAGCGCCGGATCGACGAAACCGTGGTCGATGGAGCCGCAGGCGACATGGACGACGGACGGCGAGATCTCGGCGAGGTCCGCTTCGAGGCGGGCCGCGATGCCCTCGCCGCCCAGCACCTCGACGGTGCGGGAGGCGGGCCCGTGCGCCTCGGTGACGTAGACCGTGCGCCAGCCGTCGGCCAGCCAGCCCTTGGTGTCGGCGAGCGCCCGGGCGGTGTCGCCGCGGTACGTCTCCGGGGCGCGCATGCCCAGCTTGAGCGTGTCCTCGTCGAGGTCGGCGTCGGCGGCGAACGGGGACACCGACCACCACATCATGCCGAGCTCGCGGGCCCGGTCCCGTACGTCCGCGATCCCCCACAGCGAGGCCGCGCCGAGGTCGATGGGGGCCTCCCCGCCGCCCGCGGTCGCCGCCCACGACGCCTGGAGGAACTCCTGACTCGTCGCGACGAGGTCGGCGGCCCTCGTCCGCACCCGCTCCGGGTCGCACACGACGGCCATGGCGCCCTTCGGCAGGACGTCCAGCAGCAGCTCCATGTCGTCGACGAGCACGGGGGCCAGGGACTCCATGCCCTCGACCGCGATGCCCTCGGCGATCTTGCCGAGCAGCGCCCCGAGCTCCGGGTGCGCCTCGGCGAGCGCCGCGGCCCGCCGCCGTACGTCGTCGGTCAGCAGCAGCTCGCGGCACGGCGGCGCCCACAGCCCGTGCTCGGCGACCTCCAGCGAGCGCTGGTCGGCGACCTTGAAGTAACGGATCTCCTCGACGTCGTCGCCCCAGAACTCCACCCGCAGGGGGTGCTCCTCGGTCGGCGGGAAGACGTCCAGGATGCCGCCGCGCACCGCGAACTCGCCGCGCTTCTCGACCAGTTCGACCCGGGAGTACGCCGCGGCGGCGAGGCCCTCCACGACCTGGTTCAGATCGGCCTGCCAACCGGTGCGCAGCTCCACGGGCTCCAGGTCGCCGAGGCCCTTGACCTGCGGCTGCAGCACGGAGCGCACGGGCGCGACGACGACCTGGACGGGGCCTGCCGCCGGGTCGTCGGGCGAGGGGTGCGCGAGGCGGCGCAGCACGGCGAGGCGGCGGCCGACCGTGTCGGAGCGGGGCGACAGCCGCTCGTGCGGCAGCGTCTCCCAGGAGGGGTACTCGACGACGCCCTCGCCGGGCAGCAGTGAGCGCAGCGCAGCGGCCAGGTCCTCGGCCTCGCGGCCGGTCGCGGTGACGGCCAGCACGGGCCTGCCCGCCTCGCGGGCGAGGGCGGCCACGGCGAAGGGCCGCGCGGCGGGCGGCCCCACCAGATCGACGTGCATCCGGTGACCGTCCCCGGCCGCCTTGACCGCTTCGGCGAGCGCCGGGTCACGTACGACGGCATCCAGCAGACCGTGCAGGCTCATGAAGGGCTTTCCGTCCAGGAGGATCCGGGAGGATCCCCGGGGTGGGCAACGCGATGCGCCCGACACGTCTGGGTTCCCCATGTCGAAGACCAGGGGCGTGCCGGGGGTCTCCAGCGTACGACGGCGGTACGACACCCGCGTCCGGATCCCGCGCCGCCGGCCGGGAGCCGGAACTTCTCCGGTCCGGGTGTCAACCGGATGCGGTCCGCCGGGCGTACAGGCAGTGAGACCTGTCCGAACCCGGACGCGTCCGACCGACCGGGAGCCGCATTGACCGTCGAGGAGTTCGAGGAGTTCTACGCTCACTCCCTCAAACCGCTGGTGGGACAGCTCTACCTGATGACGGGGGACCTGCACGAGGCCCAGGACGTGGTCCAGGAGGCGTTCGTACGGGCCTGGGCGCGGCGTTCCCGGCTCTCCCGCGACGCGGGGCCCGAGGCGTGGATCCGTACGGTCGCCTGGAGGCTCGCGGTCAGCCGGTGGCGCAGGCGCGGGCGGTCCGACGAGGCGTGGCGCAGGCGGCACGGCGGCGCGCCGCCGACGAGTCCCGAACCGGAACCGGGGACGGTCGTCCTGGTGGACGCGCTGCGCGGGCTGTCGGACCGGCAGCGGCGGGTCGCCGTCCTGCACTACGTCTGCGATCTCACTGTCGAGCAGGTGGCGGCCGAGACCGGCCTGTCCTCCGGGACGGTCAAGACGCACCTCTCCCGCGCACGGGCCGCACTGCGGCCCCGGCTCACCGCCGAGGAGGACCACGGTGTCTGAGTTCCCCAGGGGTTTCCGGGACGACGAGGCCCTCGGCGACGCGCTCAAACGGGCGGCCGCGGCCGGGGCGGACGGGATCGTGCCCGAACCGGTCGCCGTGATCGCCGAGCGCGGGACGCGGCGCCGCCGCCGTCGCCATGCCCTGGTCGCGGCCTGCGCCGTGTGCGTGCTGGCCGGGGCGGGGGCGTTCGCCGGGCTGCGGCTCGCGTCGGACGGCCCCGCGCCGCCGGCGGCGCCGCCCTCGTCGGAGCTGCCTTCACCGATCGGGCCGGACCTGCCCGGCAGTCTCTCCCCCACGCCCGCTGTTCCGCCCGGCGCGTCCTCGTCGATGCCCTCCTGACCCGAAGAGGTTCACCCGCCATGCACGGAGCTCTCCTCGCCACGCCCGAGAACGCGATGTCCGGTCCCGGCACCGCGCCCGCCGTGCCCGCGCGGCGCCGGGACCGCTCGCCGTACGCCCTCGCGCTCGCGCTCTTCGTCGCCTACACGGCCGTCTCGGTGCTGCGGTACCGGCGTATGGAGACCCTGTCCTGGGATCTGGGCATCTTCGAGCAGGCGATCCGCGCCTACTCCCGCCTCCAGGCGCCCATCGCCGACCTGAAGGGACCGGGCACCCACATACTGGGCGACCACTTCAGCCCCGTGACCGCTCTGCTGGCCCCCGCGTACCGGCTCTTCCCCTCCCCCGTCACCCTGCTCGTCGCCCAGTCGGCGCTCTTCGCGCTCTCCGCCGTTCCCGTCGCCCGCGCGGCCGGCCGTCTGCTCGGACGCGCGTCCGGGCTCGCGGTCGCCGTCGCCTACGGACTGTCGTGGGGCATCCAGCGCGCGGTCGACTTCGACTTCCACGAGATCTGCTTCGCGGTCCCCCTCATCGCGTTCTCGCTGGAGGCCCTCCTGCGCGGACGGTGGCGCGCCGCCCTGATGTGGGCGGCGCCCCTGGTGCTGGTCAAGGAGGACCTGGGCCTGACCGCCGCGGCGATCGGGCTCGTCGTGGCCTGGCGCGCCCGCCGGGCGGCGCCGCGCAGCGCCCTGTGCGGGCTCGGGCTCGCCGCCTTCGGCACGGCGGCCACCCTGCTGACGCTCACCGTCGTCATACCGGCCTTCAACGCCACGGGTGGCTACGACTACTGGGCCAAGATCGACGGCGGTCTGTCCCCCTTCGCCGGTTCCGACGTCAAACTCCGCACGCTGGCCTGGCTGCTCCTTCCCACCGGCCTGTTCGCCCTCCGTTCGCCCCTGCTTCTCGTGGCCCTGCCCACGGTCGGCTGGCGCTTCCTGTCCGCCGACGACCACTACTGGTCCACGGACTGGCACTACAGCGCCGTGCTGATGCCGGTTCTCGCCCTCGCGCTCGCCGACGCGGTCCGCACGGCGGACCGCAGCCGCCGCCCGTGGCTACGGGCGTACGCGCACCGGCTGCCCGCCTGTGCGGCCGGCGCGGCACTCGCGCTCACCACCGCACTGCCGCTGTCGGCCCTGACCGACCCCGCCGCCTACCGCAAGAGCGCGGCGGTGACGGCCGTCGAGGACCTGCTCGCCCGCGTCCCCGACGGTGCGACGGTCGAGGCGAACGTCGGACCGATCAGCAGGCTCACCGGCCGCTGCCGGGTCCTGTGGGTGGGCAACGCACGGGGGACGACCCCGGACTTCATCGCCCTGGACAACCGCTCCGGCTGGGCCGGTGACCCGCTGGCGTACGCACGGCGGCTCCACCCCGAGGCGCGCTACCGGCAGGCTGGTACGGCAGGCGGCTACGTCGTACTGGAGCGCCGCGCCTGACTCCCGCACCGCCCGCCCCGACTCACCCGCGCACGGCGGCGGCCCCGAGCGTCCGTCGTGGACACCCGGGGCCGCCGCCTTGGTGCCGCGCCCGTACCCCCGTACCGGGCCCGCCGCCGTGCTACTCCGTGGCGATGGCGTTCAGTACGTTCATCCGGCCCGCGCGGAACGCCGGCACCAGCGCCGCGAACAGGCCCACGAACGCCGAAGCCACGAAGACCGTGATGATCGTCGGCCACGGGATCTCCAGGACGCCCAGGCCCTCCAGCGCCAGCAGCTTCTGCGCCGAGGCGCCCCAGCCCATGCCCAGGCCGAGTCCGAGCAGCGCACCGAAGAGGGCGATGACGACGGACTCCAGACGGATCATGCGGCGCAGCTGGCGGCGCGAGAGGCCGATCGCGCGCATCAGGCCGATCTCCCGGGTCCGCTCGACCACCGACAGGGCGAGGGTGTTCACCACACCGAGGACCGCGACGATGATCGCGAGCGCCAGCAGGCCGTAGACGATGTTCAGCAGCTGGCCGACCTGGTCCTTGAGGTCCTGCTTGAAGTCGGTCTGGTCCTGCACCTTGTACTGCGGGTAGTCGGCCAGCGACTTCTTCAGGGCGGCGTAGGCCTCCTTCTCCTTGCCGTCCACCGCCTTGGCGAACATGATCATGTTCTGGGGCATCCTGTCGGCCGGGACGTACCGGGCGGCGGTCGTGAGGTTCAGGTACATCGCGCCCTTGTCGACGTTCGTGTCGTCGGAGGTGATCGCGGCGACCTTCAGGTCCGCGCGCCGCCCGTTCTTGAACGCCACCTGGATCGAGTCGCCGACCTTCACGCCGTGCTTCTTCGCGTAGTCGTCGCCGACGGACATCGCGTCCTTGCCGTACGCGGCCTTCAGCTCGCCCGCCACGGTCTCGCGGCGCAGGTCGTCGGCGTACGTCGGGTCGGCGGCGACCAGGTTCAGGTCCTCGGAGGCGCCGTCGGGGCCGGTGATCTTCGCCCGCACGGACCGGTACTCGGTGATGTGCGCGATGTCCGGCGCCTTCTCCAGCGCCTGCTGGGCCTTCGGCACGATCGCCCGGCCGTCGTTGGCCGAGGACTGCACGATGAAGTCCGCGCCGACCGACTTGTCCAGCTCCTGTGTCGCCGAGGCGACCATCGAGGAGCCGACCACGGACAGGCAGGCCACCAGCGCGAGGCCGATCATCAGGGCGGCGCCGGTCGCTCCGGTCCGGCGCGGGTTGCGCAGCGCGTTGCGCTCCGCCATGCGTCCCACCGGGCCGAACATCCGCAGCACCAGGGCGCTGATCACCCGGACCACGACGCCCGCGAGCAGCGGGCCGACGACGATGAAGCCGATCAGGGACAGCACGACGCCCAGGCCGAGGAACATCGATCCCTCGCTCGCCTTGTCGGCCCGGGTGGCGACGACGAGCGCGGCCGCGCCGGCACCCGTGAGGACGAGGCCGATGACGGCGCGGACCCGTCCGGCCCGGCCGTCCGCCGGGGTTCCGGCGTCGCGCAGGGCGGCCATCGGGGAGACCTTGCCGGCCCGGCGGGCCGGGACGTAGGCGGCGAGCACGGTCACGACGATGCCGAGCGCCAGGCCGACCGCGGGGGTCGTCCACTTCACGGTCAGGTCGTCGGTCGAGAGGTTCATGCCGACCGCGCCCATGAGCTTCATCAGCCCGACGGCCAGGCCCACGCCGGCCGCGACGCCGGCGACGGAGCCGACCACGCCGAGCAGCACCGCCTCGACGAGCACGGAACGGTTGACCTGCCTGCGGCTGGAGCCGATCGCCCGCATCAGGCCGATCTCGCGGGTGCGCTGGGCGACCAGCATCGAGAAGGTGTTGACGATCAGGAAGATGCCGACGAGGAGCGCGATCCCGGCGAAGCCGAGCATCGCGTACTTCATCACGTCGAGGAAGGAACCGACCTCCTCGCGGCCCGCGTCCGCCGCTTCCTTCGCGGTCTGCAGCTTGTACGGGGCGTCCAAGGCGGCGGCCACGTTCTTCTTGAGCTGCTCGTCCGCCACGCCGGGCGCGGCGGTGACCAGGATCTGCGTGAACTGCCCCTCCTTGCCGAGGAGTCCGCGCTGGGCGGTCGCGGTGTCGAAGTAGACGACGGCCGCGCCCGGGTTGGTGACCTTGAAGGAGGCGATACCGGAGATCTTCGCGGTGAGGTCGCCGGTGACGGCGATCGTGCGCAGCTCGTCACCGAGCTTGAGGCCGTGCTTGTCGGCGGTGTCGGCGTCGACCATCACCTCGGTGGGGCCACGGGGTGCGTGGCCGGAGGTGATCTCCATGGACTTGAGCTCGTTCTTCGTCCAGTTGGCGGCGATCGTCGGCGCTCCGCCGTCGGACCCCATGTTCTTGTTCACCGAGTCGACGACGGTCACGCTCATGCTCATGACCGCGCCCTCGGCGGAGGCGACACCCTCCGCGGAGGCGATCTCGTCGACGAGGGAGGCCGGCAGTGCCTCGGGCCTGCCGGCGGCCGGGCTCTCGTCGTCGCCGGAGCCCTTGGGGCTGATGGTGACGTCGGAGGCGGTCACGGCGAAGAGCTTGTCGAACGTGGTGTTCATGGTGTCGGTGAACACCAGCGTGCCCGACACGAAGGCCACGGACAGCAGCACCGCCACCGCGGACAGCGCCATGCGGCCCTTGTGCGCGAAGAAGTTGCGCAGGGAGGTCTTGAGGACGCTCATGACGTACGCCCCCGGGCGTCGAAGTCCTTCATGCGGTCGAGGACGGCGTCGGCGGTGGGCCGGAGCATCTCGTCGACGATCCGGCCGTCGGCGAGGTAGAGCACACGGTCCGCGTAGGAGGCGGCGACCGGGTCGTGCGTGACCATCACGATCGTCTGGCCGAGTTCGTCGACGGAGCGGCGCAGGAAGCCGAGGACTTCGGCGCCCGCCCTCGAGTCGAGGTTTCCGGTCGGCTCGTCACCGAAGATGATCTCGGGCCGGGCGGCCAGCGCACGGGCGACGGCGACGCGCTGCTGCTGGCCGCCGGACAGCTGGGTCGGCCGGTGCTTCAGCCGCTCCGCCAGGCCGACGGTCTCGACGACCCTGTTCAGCCAGGCGGCGTCCGGCTTACGGCCGGCGATGTCCATGGGAAGGGTGATGTTCTCCAGGGCGTTCAGCGTCGGCAGCAGGTTGAACGCCTGGAAGATGAACCCGATCCGGTCCCGGCGCAGCTGCGTCAGCTTCTTGTCCTTGAGCCCGGTGATCTCGGTGTCGTCGAGGAAGATCTGCCCGGAGGTGACGGTGTCGAGGCCGGCCAGGCAGTGCATCAGCGTCGACTTGCCCGAGCCCGACGGGCCCATGATGGCGGTGAACTGCCCGCGGGCGATGTCCACATCGACGTGGTCGAGCGCGACGACCCGGGTCTCCCCGGCGCCGTAAGCCTTGACGACCTGCCGCCCCCGTGCGGCGACGGCCGTGCGCCCTCCGGTCTCCCCGTGGGCGGGGGTGGTTACAGCCGTAGTCACGGTAGGTCTCCTAGCTGTGGGAAGTGACGACGTCCGATCGCCACGGATACGAGTCGAGTCTTGCGACAGAAGCGGTCACGCGCGCTGGTGCGCAGCGCAGTCCTGGCCGGGGGTTTTCCCCACCCCCCGCCGGTGCGCGGCCCCGACCGCGGCTGTAGGACCAAGGTAAGGAACGGTCCCGGCCGTTCTCGTCGTCCGCCGGGACGACCGCTCCCTGAGCGGAAGTAAGGACAACCCCCTAGGGGCCCTCCACCCTCAGGTGGAGGCGCGGTACGACGAGCGTGCACCCTCCCCTTGCGTCAGGTTCAAGTGAGAGGGTGTCCCCCGGAAATAGATGCAGGGGGAAAGGATCTGGACGTGAGCATGGAGGAGACACCCCGGGGCCGCGCGGCCTCCCCGGCGACCGGCACCTCGGCGGCGGGGAGCGGCGGGGAGGCCGACCCGGCCACGGGGCGCCGCGGGCCAGTGGTCGCGGCACTCATGCTCGGGATGGCGCTCGCCGCGCTCGACGGGACCATCGTGTCCACCGCCGTACCCCAGATCGTGGGCGATCTCGGCGGGTTCTCCGTCTTCTCCTGGCTGTTCTCCGGCTACCTGCTCGCCGTCACCGTCACCCTGCCCGTCTACGGCAAGCTGTCGGACACCTTCGGCCGCAAGCCCGTCCTCGTCGCCGGCATCGTGCTGTTCCTGATCGGCTCCCTGCTGTGCGCCGTCGCCTGGAACATGGCCGCACTCATCGCGTTCCGCGTCGTCCAGGGGCTGGGCGGCGGCGCGCTCCAGGGCACGGTGCAGACGATCGCCTCCGACCTGTATCCGCTGAAGGAACGGCCCCGGATCCAGGCGAGGCTGTCGACGGTGTGGGCGACGTCGGCGGTGGCGGGCCCGGCGATCGGCGGGCTGCTCGCCGCGTACGCCGACTGGCGCTGGATCTTCCTGCTCAACCTGCCGGTCGGTGCCGTCGCGCTGTGGCTGGTCGTCCGCCACCTGGCCGAGCCGTCCCGCCCCGCGCCCGCGGCCCGTCCCCGCGTCGACTGGGCCGGAGCGCTGCTCGTCTTCGCGGCGGGCAGCCTGCTCCTCACCGCCCTGGTCCAAGGCGGCATCGCCTGGCCCTGGCTGTCGGCGCCCTCCCTCGCGCTGTTGGGCGGCAGCGCCGTCCTGATCGCCGCCACGGTCGTCGTCGAGCGCCGTGCCGCCGAGCCGATCATTCCCGCCTGGGTCTGGCGCCGCCGCACCATCGCGGCGGTGAACCTCGCCCTGGGGGCGCTCGGCCTGTTGATGGTGGCGCCCACGGTGTTCCTGCCGACGTACGCGCAGTCCGTCCTCGGCCTCGGGCCCATCGCGGCGGGCTTCGTGCTCTCGGTGATGACGCTGAGCTGGCCGGTCAGCGCCGCGCTGTCCAACCACGTCTACACACGCATCGGCTTCCGCCTGACCGCGATCATCGGCATCGGCCTGGCCATGCTGATCCTGCTCGCGTTCCCCCTGCTGCCGTTCCCGGGCGCGCCGTGGCAGCCGGCGCTCATCATGCTGCTGCTCGGTGCCGCGCTCGGGCTCTTCCAGCTCCCCCTGATCGTCGGCGTCCAGTCCACGGTCGGCTGGTCCGAGCGCGGCACGACGACCGCGTCGGTCCTCTTCTGCCGCCAGGTGGGCCAGTCGGTGGGCGCGGCCCTGTTCGGCGCGGTCGCCAACGCCGTGCTCGTCTCCCGCCTGGGCGGCGGCGACCTCGACTCCGTCTCGCGGGCGCTGGAGCACCCCGCCTCGGGCGCGGCGACCGACACACTCCGCAGGGCGGTGGACGCCGCGGTGGACCACGTCTACGTGGGAGCGGCGGCCGCCGCCGGACTGGCGCTGCTGGCGCTGGTGTTCGTGGCGCCGCGCAGGTTCCCGGTCATCGCCGACAAGGCCGGCAAGGCCGACGCCTGAGACGCCGTCGGCCGGCAGCGGGGCACGCTCGCGGGCCGAATCGTCACCGAAACGACATACCGAACGGTCAGTAACCTCTTACGCAAGGGCTTTACCGGTGAGTAACGTACGCAAACCACCAGTGCGCCACCCGCCCCGTCCCCCGAGGCGGCAAGGAGCGAGAACCGATGTCGTACCACCAGCTCTTCCCCGAACCACCCCCGCCGCCCAGACCGGCCGGCCGCCACCGCCACGACGCGGCGTCCCACGGCTGGGACGACGGCCCACAGCCCTCGGCCGGCGCCGGGCAGCCGCAGGACCCCTGGGACACCGCGCGCCGGCGGCCGCAGCAGCAGCGCTGGGACGCCCCCCGGCAACAGCCGGAGCCGGACCCCGCCCCCGACGACCGCGGCGACATGCGCGCACTCGGCTCGGCCTACCGCCGCCTGCGCCGCGTCGCGACGCTGACCGCGCTCGGCTACTTCGTCCTCTTCCTGGTCCTGTCCGGCTACGCCCCGGGGACGATGACGGACCGGATCACCGGCGGACTGACCACCGGACTCGTGCTCGGGCTGCTCCAACTGCCCGTGGCGCTCGCCGCGATCGCGGTCTACGAACGGATCGCGCGCAGACGGGTCGACCCGCTCGCGCACGCCATACGGGAGCGGGCCGGGACGGCAGCCGCCGACCGGACCGAGGACCAGAGCCGTCCGGGCCGCCCCGCGTGGCAGCAGCCCATGGGAGGTACGCACGCATGACCGGCTTCAGCTCCGAGGCGCAGACCATGTCGCTGATCGCCTTCATGACCGTCATCACGGTCACGCTGCTGCTGTGCGTGATGACCGGCCCCGACCGCGACGACCTGGGCGAGTTCTACACCGGCTACCGCTCCCTGACGCCCGTGCAGAGCGGCCTCGCCATCGCCGGCGACTACATCTCCGCCGGCACCGTGCTCGGCACCATCGGCATCATCGCGCTCCTCGGCTTCGACGGGGTGACGCTCGCCCTGAGCACCGTGCTCTCCCTGGTGCTGATGATGTTCCTGCTGGCCGAACCCCTGCGCAACGCGGGCCGGTTCACCATGGGCGACGTCTTCAGCCGCCGCGCCCCCGGCCCCGCCGTACGGATCGTCACGGCCGCGGTCACCCTCACCGCGCTGCTGCCGCTGGTCGTCTTCCAGCTCGCGGGCGCGGGCGACCTGCTCGCCGTCGTCCTCGGCTTCCACGCCGACGGGTTCAAGACCGGGGCCATCGTGTTCCTCGGCCTGCTGATGATCGCCTACGCGGCGATCGGCGGAATGAAGGGCACCGCCTTCATCCAGATCGTCAAGACCGTCGTCCTGCTGGTGGCGGCCACGGCCGTCACGCTGCTCGTCCTCGAACGCTTCGACTTCAGCCTGCCCGTACTGCTGGACGCCGCCGCGCGGGGCAGCGGGGCGGGCGACGCCTACCTCGCCTCCGGGCTCCAGTTCGTCGGCGACGAAATCGACATGATCAGCACGCAGTTGACGATCGTGCTCGGCGCCGCCGTCCTGCCGCAGATCACGATGCGCATGTTCACCGCGCGCAGCGCCACCGCCGTGCGGCGTTCGATGTCGTGGGCCGTCTCCATCGTCGTCGTGACCTGCCTGCTGAGCGTCGTCATCGGCTTCGGCGCGGCGGCCGTCGTCGGGCACGAGACGCTCGTCACCGGAGACCCGCAGGGCAAGACCGCGTTCCTGATGGTCACTCAGGCCGTTCTCGGCTCCGATCCGACGACGCTCGAGACACTGCTGTTCACGGCAGTCGCCACGGCGATCTTCCTCACGCTGCTCGCCTCCGTCGCCGGAATCACGCTCGCCTGCGCCAACACCCTGGCGCACGACCTCGTCGCGCACGGACTGCGCCGGGCGACGCTGCCGCCCCGCACGGAGACGGCCATCGCCCGGGCCGCCGCGGCCGGGGTCGGCCTGGTCGCCCTCGTCATCGCCGCCGGGGCCCGGCACCTCAACCTCCAGGCGCTGCTGACCCTGTCGTTCTGCATCGGCGCCTCCGCGGTCGCCCCGGCGCTCGTCTACAGCCTCTTCTGGCGCCGCTTCTCCCGCACGGGTCTGCTCGCCACCCTCGTGACGGGCACCGTCGCCTCGCTGATCCTGATGACCGGCAGCAACCTCGTGTCCGGATCGCCGCAATCCGTCTTCCCGGACGCGGACTTCAACTGGTTCCCGTTCACGACGACGGGCCTCGTGTCCGTACCGCTGGGCTTCCTCGCGGGCCGGCTCGGCACGGTCCTGTCCGAACGCGACCGGGCCGGGGAACGACAGCGCTACGAGGAGCTGGAACCGGCGATCCTGGCCGGCGCCGTGGAAACCACCCCCGGGTCGTAACCGTCGGCAGTGCCCCGAGGACGGGTGATCCCGAGTCCTGAACACACGGCCGGGCGCCGTGGTCCGCCCTCGCGGACCACGGCGCCCGGCCTGTTGCTCAACGGGTCAGAGCAGCCCGTCCCACATCTGCTCCAGCAGCACCGACCACCAGCTCTCCGGCGACGACAGCGCCGCCGGGTCCAGGGCGGCCAACTGCGCCTGGAAGTCGACCGTCCAGCGGCCCGCCTGCTCCGGGTTCAGCCCGAAGCGCAGCCGCCACATGCGGCCGAGCAGCGCCATGCAGCGCACGAACTCGGGCAGGCCCGTGTTCACGAACTGCGGCGCCACCGGCGCACCGCCCGGGCCGCCCTCGACCGGGACCGCCACGATGTGCGCCGTGCCGTACTGGACACAGATCGCACGGCCGAAGTCGCTGCCGAGCACCAGGTACGAGCCCGCGTCCGACGCGGGCTGCACCTGCCGCTGCGCGGCGAGCTCCGCGAGCGTCGGCACCACCGGCTGGGCCGGCTGAGCCCAGAAGAACGGGTTGAAGTCGCCCGGCAGGCCCGCCCACACCAGGGTCGCCGCCACGATCTCCGGCACGCCCTGGCGCGACACCGCCCGCTGGTCGAACCGGCACAGCCCCTGCGGGCCGAACGCCGCCGCCAGCTCCTGTGCGACACCCTCCGGAGGGATCGGCGCAGCGGGCGGAACCTGCGGCAGCGGGGCACGCACCGGCGCGGGCCGGGCGGGCCCGTCCGCGACCTGGTGCAACTCGCCCTGGTGGGCGATCAGTTGCGCCATGCCCTGCTGACGGGACGCGTGGTCCCTGCCGTACGGGGCGATCGAGGTGATCCGCGCCTGCGGCCACGTCTCACGGATCATGCGCGCGCAGTACGCCCCCGGCAGCTCGCACGACTCCAGCTCGGTGTGCAGCTCCAGCACCTGCTGCGGCGGCACGTTCATGGCGCGCAGTTCGTGCAGGATCTGCCACTCCGGATGCGGGGTGCCCGGCGCCGAACGGCGGATCAGCTGGGCCTCGGAGCCGTCGGGCGCGCGGTAGCGCAGCACCGCCTGGTAGCCGGGGCCGACCGTCGGCACACCGGACGGCTGCTGCGGGTAGCCGTACGCGGGCGGGCCGCCCGCCGGCTGCCCGGGCCGCGGCACGTGCGGCACCGGACCGGGGGCGCCGGGAGCGCCGGGAGGCCCCGGAGGCTGCGGGGCGCCCGGACCCATCTGCGCGGGACCGGCCAGCATCGTCGCCGCATGATGCACCCCACCACCCGGAGGCGGCGTCGCACCCGGAGGCGCAGGCGGACCAGGAGGCGGCGGCGTCGAACCCGCAGGACGCGGCGGACCAGGAGGCCCCGGAGGCTGCGGGGCGCCCGGACCCATCTGCGCGGGACCGGCCAGCATCGTCGCCGCATGATGCACCCCACCACCCGGAGGCGGCGTCGCACCCGGAGGCGCAGGCGGACCAGGAGGCGGCGGCGTCGAACCGGACGGCTCGGGGGGCTGCGGCCCCTCCGGGCCGAGCTGCGAGACGAGTTGCGTCGGCAGATAGCCGCCCGCGGGCGCGCCGGGAGTCCCCGGGCCCGTCGGCGGCGGCGTGGCACCCGGCCGTGCGCCGGGCGTGCCCGGAGCACCGGGCGGCGGCGGAGGCGTCGCGCCCCCGGCAGCCCCGCCGCGCGCACCGCGCGGCGGAAGGACCGCCTTGCTCGTCGCCGCGTCCGCGATGTCGGCCGCGCTCGGGCCCTGCGGGGCGGCCGGCGGGCCGGCGGGCGGGCCGGCGGGCGGCGGCGTCGCCGAGGAGGGGGCCGAGGGAACGGGCGGCCGCGCGCCCGGCCCGGCCTGCGGGTCGAGCGCCGGAGCGACCGCCGTAGGCGGCAGCCGGCTCCCGCCCGACATGAGCGCCGTCGGAGCATCGGGGGCGACCGGCGGCGGGGTGGCGTCGCCGTCCACCGTCACCGGCGGCGCGAACACCGTCGCGGGCAGCGGCACGGACACGTCGTCGCCGCCGTCCGCGCTCGTGTCCGTCCAGCCGGTGCTCCCGGCCGGACGTGCGGGCACACCGTCGGACGCCGTCGGCTCGTGGTCGCCGCCGCCCGCGCTCGGCCACGCAGGGCCGCCGCCGCGCGGGGCGTCCCCGTCGTCCGCAGCAGCGCCGGCATCCGGCCACGGAGCGGCGGCCGCAGGCGCCGACGAGGAACTCCCCGTCGCCTGCGAGGAGTTGCCGCCGGACGAAGCGGAGTCGTCGTCGCCCGTGGCGGGGGTCCCTCCCAGGCCGGAGACACCCGCAGAGGACGGCACACCCGCCGGCGCGGGCGACGCGTCGGCGTCCGCGCCGGACACCGCCGCACGCCGGTCCGGGATGCCCAGCTTGTCCGCCGCCTCCTGCAACCACTCCGGCGGGCTCAGCAGGAACGACGTCTGGTTCAGATCGATACGCTGCGGCGGCTCCGCCGCGGACGGGGCCGCCGCGGCCACCTGCGCCCCGTACTCCTCCTCGTACCGGCGGATCACCTCACCCACCGGCAGCCCCGGCCACAGCGTCACCTCACCGCTGTCCCGGGCGATCACCAGCCGCTGCTCCCCGCCGTCCGAACGCGCACCCCCCTCGCGGTCCTCCGCCCACACCACGAAGCCCAGCTCGAACTCCCGCACCCGCACCTCGCGGTGCTGGTACGCGGGCACATCACCGTTCACCCACTCCTCGGCGCGCTCCTGCGCCTGCGCAAACGTCACCATCGGACCGTCACCCCTCGCCCGCAACCGGAACGGCCCGCGCGAAGCCGCCGTCCACCATCAGATTCGCCACGGTCTCCAGCTCCGGCGGATTGCCGGCGAGCCGCCGCAGGAACGCGTCGAAGTCCTCGCCGCACGGCAGCAGCAGGCGATCCACCCGCTCCTGCACGTTCCAGCCGGCCGCTTCGCTGACGTCCCGCGCGTCGTCGTACGCGCAGAACCACACCGACCCGACGTCCGAACCCCTCACCTTCACCGCGAGGATCCCGCCCTGGACGAAGGCGACGCCCAGATAGTCCTTCGTCAGATGGTCGCGAAGACACTTGTTGACATACACCAGGTCGTTCACCGCGGCCTCGTCGCGCACCGTGAAGAACGGCTGGTCCACCAGCAGCCCCAGCTCCGCGTCGAGCGCCGCGCCCACCGGCGCGCAACCGCCCGCCGCCTTGAGGAAGGAGCGGTACGGGCCGGGCAGCCGGTAGCCCAGGTCCTCCTCCACCCCCTGCAACTGCTGCTCGGTCACCGACACCGCGTTCCTCGGCAGACCGAAGTGCGCGGGCCGCGTCTCCTGGAGCGGGCGCGTGCCGCGCTTGCCCTGGTCCACCGGAGCCGTCGCCAGACCGCCGTGATGCCGCAGCAGCGCCTTCACCTCGACCGGCACCAGCTCGAGCCGGCGCGTCCCCGGCACGTGGTGCCAGGTCCAGCCGTGCGGCGTCGCCACCGCGGGAACCGTGTCCCACAGCGCGTGCCCGTCCGCGTGCAGCGCCGCGTTCGCCGACACGAAGTCGGTCAGCCGCAGCTCGTCCACGCCGAAGCCCTCCGGAGGCTCGGCGATCTCCGCAGCCGCCCGCGCGTACGGCGAGAAGTCCGGGAAGCCGTTGTCGTCGATGCGCACCCCGCGCGGATGACGCGCCGCCCGGACCGGATCCGGGAAGTGCACGACCTGCCCGGCGTAGGCCGCATTCGGTGGCGCGGTACGCGCGCCGGCCCCGGGGCCCATTGCTGCCCCCAGGCCCTGCCGACCTGTCGTCATGGCGATTTGCCCCCTGTGGCGTCTGGCTGGTTCAGCACAGCCTATGCGGTACGGCAAGACGGGCTGCCGACGCTCCGCTTCCGTAACGAACAGTCACTTTCGAGTGACCCAGAGCCCATCGGCGACACGTTTCAGCGACCCAGCTTCCACACCCCCCACCCCATTTGGCAGGCTGTTCCCTCGCCACTCGGGGGAGTGCACGGGAGGGACCGAAGCGCCATGCACACAGCGCGACCACGCACGACCGGTGATCCACGCCTCAACTGGAGCAGCGACGACACCACACGCCCGCCCGGCCTCCGCCACCGCCGCGACGGCATCCTGCCCGCCGTCGCCGCCGCACTCTCCGTACGCGGCGAGACCCTGACCTGCACCGCGGGCAAAGGCGACCAGCCACCCACACTCCACCCACTCGTACAGGACTTCCTCGACACCCTCACCAGCGGCCAGCGCGAACGCTTCACCGGCCGGTGCCCCGAGGCCATCCTGCTCTCCCGGCACCTCGCCTCCGCCGAGAGCCAGCGCTCCAAACGCGCCCAGCGCAAGCCCCTCACCCACAGCGAGGCCCGCCGCGCGCTCAAGCACTCCAAGCTCACCGCACGACGCATCCGCGAGGACGGCGACCCGCTCCACGGCAGCTACGCGCCGCCCTGCCGGTCGTGCACCGCGATGCTCGACCACTTCGGCGTACGCCCCGTCGACCCGACCGCACCCGAGAACGGCTGACACCCACACCGATGCCCGACCACCTGAGCACGACCCGGTTCCCCGTCGCCGTCGACGCAGCACTGCGCGAGGCGGGCTGGCAGCCCGGCCGGTGGGACATCAAGCAGGCCGAGCACTGGGCCGACACCCTGCGTGCGCACGCCTCTCCCGCCGGCCACCGGCACAGCGTCTTCCCCGCCGTCGTCGAGGCCTGGGCCGAATTCGGCGGGCTGACCGTCACCGCCCCCGGACCCGGCCGGCAGCACGCCCCCGCCCCGTTGCACTTCGACCCCCTCGCCGGCCTCCACCTCGCCCGCACCCTCTCCGACCTGGGACGCGCCCTGGACACCGAGATCTCACCGCTCGGGAGGGAAGGAGACCACCAGGCGGTGCTCGCCATGGACACCGAGGGCCGCGTCTACAGCATCGACCACACCGGCGACTGGTACCTGGGCCCGGACATCGACCAGGCGCTCACCACGCTGATCACCGGCATCCAGCCCGCCCGCCTCACGACCGGGTAGCGACGGCCGGACGGCACCCCCGCGTCTCGGTCAGACCGCCTCGGCGCGGTACGGGAGAACCGCCGAGACCCGGAAACCGCCGACATCCGTCGGGCCCGAGACGAACACCCCGCCCAGCGCCGTGACCCGCTCGCGCATCCCCACCAGTCCGTTCCCCCCACTCGGCAGACCCGGCGCCGACGCGGCGCCCGCCGCATCCGGAGCACCGTTCTCCACCTGCATGGCGACCTCGGCCTCACGGTGCGCCAGCCGCACCCTCACCTTCGCGCCCGCCGCATGCTTGTGCACATTGGTCAACGCCTCCTGCACCACGCGGTACGCCGTCTGCTCCACCTCCGGCGCGTAGCCCCGCGCCTCCCCCTGCACCGCGAACTCCACCACCATGCCCGCCTGCCGGGACTGCCCCACCAGCACCTCGATGTCCGCCAGACACGGACCGTCCGCCGCCGCGGCGGCCGCGGCCGCCGCGGCCGCCGCCCCGACCGCCGCCAACGGCACCGGCTTGTCGGCCGCACGCCTCTCACCCTCGCCCGCGCGCAGCACCCCGAGCATCTCCCGCAGCTCGGTCAGCGCCTGCCGGCCCATGTCGCCCACCAGCGCGGCGTTCCTCACCGCCTTCTGCGGATCCTTCAGCGCCACCGCCTGCAACGCCGCCGCGTGCACCACCATCAGGCTCACCCGGTGGGCCACCACGTCGTGCATCTCGCGCGCGATCCGCGTCCGCTCCTCCTGACGCGCCCACTGCGCCCGCTGTTCCGCACGGTCCGCCAGCAGCGACAACTCCTGCTCCAGCGAGTCCGCCCGCTCCCGCAAGCTCTCCATCAGCCGACGCCGCGCCCCTATGTAGAGACCGAAGAGCACCGGCGGAGCCGTCAGCCCCAGCGACATGAAGCCGGCCATCAACGGCACGTACCAGGCGCCGAAGTCCCCGCCCTGCACGTCCTGGCGCACCCGCACGAACGTCACGATGAACGTCGCCGCCAGCGACATCCCGGCCAGCGTCGCCGTGATCCGCCGCGGCACCTCCGAGGCGGCCAGCGTGTACAGGCCGACGACGGCCATCAGATAGCCCATCTCCGCCGGCGTCGTCGCCACCGACACCAGCACCACGGCGATGGGCCACCGCCGCCTTAGCACCAGCACCGAACCGACGGCCAGTCCGAACAGCACCCCGAACGGCACCGGCAGCGCTGCATGCCCGGCGAACACGACCCCCTGCAGCGCGCATTCCACGGCGGACACGGCCGCCAGCCCCACGTCGAGCACGGCACTGCGCCGCCGCCCCCACCACAGCCACGCCCGGGCGGTCGAACCCGTGGCGTCCTGCTCTGCCCCCGTTGCGGTCATGGCTCCCAGACTACGGGCGGGCGCGAGTCATTTTCGCGGGAGTGCAGGAGCACGAAGCGTGCGCACTTCCTGGCGGAATGCACCAGAAACGCTCGAACTGATGAATCGACCAAAGTTTCGACCCTGACGTCCGCATTCCGGACGACGATCACTCCATGACACGCACCGCCGGCAAGTACGCCGACTTCGAGGCCCTCCGCACACAGGCCATGGCCCTGCGCCGCGAGGGCCTCAGCCTCCGCCAGATCCGCGACCGCCTCCGCATCGACAACAACGACCTCCTCAACCGCCTGGTCAAGGGCGAGCCCCCGCCGGAATGGACGAAGCGCCCGAACGCCAAGGACGACCTGCGCGCCAGGGCCCGCGAACTCCGGCTCCAGGGCATGACCTATGACCAGATCCAGGTGGAGCTGGGCTGCTCGAAGAGCTCGATCTCCCTGTGGGTACGCGACCTGCCTAAGCCGGCGGCTCGCTTCACACCCGAGGAGCAGCGGGCGCTGATGCATGCGGGCTTCGCCCGCCACAGGGCGGCAACGGAGAAGAAGCGCCAGGACACCAAGCGAGCGGGCCATGACGAGATCGGTCACCTTTCGGACCGGGAGCTGTTCATCGCGGGAGTCGCTCTCTACTGGGCCGAAGGCGCCAAGGACAAGCCGTATCGCCGTTGCGAGGTTCTCCACTTCATCAACAGCGACCCACAGGCGATCAGCCTGTACTTGAGGTGGTTGGAGCTGCTGGGTGTCTCCCGGGAGCGGATGCGCTTCCGCGTGAGCATTCACGAGAGCGCGGATGCCACGGAGGCGGAGCGCTTCTGGGCCACCCTCGCCGGCGTCGACCCCTCGACGTTCCAGCCGGCGACCCTGAAACGCCACAACCCCAAGACCGTTCGCAAGAACGTCGGCGAGGCCTACCGCGGCTGCCTCGTCATTTACGTCACCAAGAGCGCCGATCTCTACCGTCGCATGGAGGGGGCTTGGTACGGCATAGTGTTGGGTGCCCAGTAGGCACCCGGCGGCATGTCCGGTTTGGGTGCTTTGCAGTCCCCTGTGGTGTAATTGGCAGCACTGAGGCTTTTGGTGCCTTATGTCCGGGTTCGAGTCCTGGCGGGGGAGCTGCTTGTGTTCGGGTCCTGACCTCCCCGGTCAGGACCCGCGCTCGTTTCTCGCCTGAAACCCCCCGGTATCCTTCGGATGTCCACCACCCGAAGCCGAAGGGCATACCCGTGAGCGCCAATCGCCCGGCAGCCGTCGTCGTTCTTGCAGCGGGTGAGGGCACCCGCATGAAGTCGAAGACTCCCAAGGTCCTGCACGAAATCGCCGGGCGTTCGCTCGTCGGACACGTCGTCTGCGCCGCCCGCGAGCTCGAGCCCGAGCAACTCGTCGTGGTCGTCGGCCACGCGCGCGAGCAGGTCGAGGGGCACCTCGCGGAGCACTGCGCGGGGACCCGTACCGCCTTCCAGGCCGAGCAGAACGGCACCGGCCACGCCGTGCGCATGGGGCTCGAGGAGCTCGGCGGGGAGCTGCGCGGCACCGTGATCGTCGTCTGCGGCGACACCCCGCTGCTGTCCGGGGACACGCTGACCGCCCTGGCCGCCACGCACGCCGCCGACGGCAACGCGGTGACCGTGCTGACCGCCGAGGTGCCGGACTCCACCGGATACGGGCGCATCGTGCGCGACGACGCGACCGGCGCCGTGACGGCGATCGTCGAGCACAAGGACGCGACCGACGCGCAGCGCGCGATCCGCGAGATCAACTCCGGTGTGTTCGCGTTCGACGGGGTCCTGCTGGCCGACGCGCTGAAGAAGGTGCGGACGGACAACAGCCAGGGCGAGGAGTACCTGACCGACGTGCTCGGGATCCTGCGCGAGGCGGGGCACCGGGTCGGCGCCTCGGTCGCCGCCGACCACCGGGAGATCCTGGGCATCAACAACCGCGTGCAGCTCGCCGAGGCGCGCCGGCTGCTGAACGAGCGGCTGCTGGAGCGGGCGATGCTGGCGGGTGTCACGGTCGTGGAGCCGGCGTCGGTGCTCCTGGATGTGACGGTGACTTTCGGCCAGGACGTCGTCGTGCATCCCGGCACGCAGCTGCTGGGCGCCACGCATCTGGCGGAGGACGCCGAGGTCGGCCCGAACACGCGGCTGAAGGACACCGTGGTGGGCGCGGGCGCACGGGTGGACAACACGGTGGCGGACGGCGCGGAGATCGGCGCCGCGGCGACCGTCGGTCCGTTCGCGTATCTGCGCCCGGGGACGAAGCTGGGCGCCAAGGGCAAGATCGGTACGTACGTCGAGACGAAGAACGCGGTGATCGGCGAGGGCACGAAGGTGCCGCACCTCTCCTATGTCGGTGACGCGACGATCGGGGACCACTCCAACATCGGTGCGGCGAGCGTCTTCGTGAACTACGACGGCGAGAAGAAGCACCACACGACGATCGGGTCCCACTGCCGTACGGGCTCGGACAACATGTTTGTGGCTCCTGTCACGGTCGGGGACGGCGCGTACACCGCCGCCGGCTCGGTGATCACGAAGGACGTGCCGCCGGGTTCGCTGGCCGTCGCCCGTGGCCAGCAGCGGAATATCGAGGGCTGGGTGGCTCGCAAGCGCCCGGGAAGTGCTGCCGCGCAGGCCGCCACGGCGGCAACGGAGGGCGTCGCCGAGGAGAACTGACCGGAAACGGCTGCGTCGAACTCGGCGTACCGTGATACGTGCACACAAATTCGGCTGGCTCGCGCCCAGGACCTTCGCGGCCAGAGAACACGTCTGAGGAGACAGTGCTGTGACCGGGATCAAGACGACCGGCGAGAAGAAGCTGATGCTCTTCTCCGGCCGCGCCCACCCCGAGCTGGCCGAGGAGGTTGCATACCAGCTCGGTGTCGGCCTCGTCCCGACGAAGGCTTTCGATTTCGCCAACGGCGAGATCTACGTCCGCTTCCAGGAGTCGGCCCGTGGTGCCGACTGCTTCCTGATGCAGAGCCACACGGCTCCCATCAACAAGTGGATCATGGAGCAGCTGATCATGATCGATGCTCTGAAGCGGGCTTCGGCCCGGAGCATCACCGTGATCATCCCGTCGTACGGCTACGCCCGTCAGGACAAGAAGCACCGCGGCCGTGAGCCGATCTCGGCCCGTCTGATCGCCGATCTGCTGAAGACCGCCGGCGCGGACCGCATCCTCACGGTGGATCTGCACACGGACCAGATCCAGGGCTTCTTCGACGGCCCGGTGGACCACCTGTCGGCGCTGCCGGTCCTCGCGGACTACGTGGGCGCGAAGGTGGACCGGGACAAGCTGACGATCGTGTCCCCGGACGCGGGCCGGGTGCGTGTCGCGGACCGCTGGTGCGACCGCCTGGACGCGCCGCTGGCGATCGTGCACAAGCGCCGTGACAAGGACGTCGCCAACCAGGTGACGGTCCACGAGGTCGTGGGCGAGGTCAAGGGCCGGGTGTGTGTGCTGGTCGACGACATGATCGACACGGCGGGCACGATCTGCGCCGCGGCGGACGCGCTGTTCGCGAACGGCGCCGAGGACGTGATCGTGACGGCGACGCACGGCATCCTGTCGGGCCCTGCCGCCGATCGCCTGAAGAACTCCAAGGTGAGCGAGTTCGTGCTGACGAACACGCTGCCGACGCCGGGTGAGCTGGAGCTGGACAAGATCACGGTGCTGTCGATGGCGCCGACGATCGCGCGTGCCGTGCGCGAGGTCTTCGAGGACGGTTCGGTGACGAGCCTGTTCGAGGAAGAGAAGTAGGACGCGGCAGAGCCGAGGAGGGGCCGTTCCGCACTGCGTGGGGCGGCCCTTCCGCTTGTCGGCGTGGTCCGGGGTGGTCCGTGGGCGGCCCTTCGTGTGATCCATTTGGGCGCCCGGCGGGTGCCGCGTAGACTGTCGTCGTTGCTCGGCGAGGGAGGCCGCACTTCTGGTGCGGCGGTCCGTTATCGACGCGCTCTTCGTAGCAGGCCTGTCGTGGCCGGGTGACCGCCACCAGTTTCCGCATCTACGAGGAGTGCACATGTCCGAGGTGAAGCTCGCCGCAGAGCTCCGTTCCGAGTTCGGCAAGGGCGCCGCCCGCCGTATCCGCCGTGACAACAAGGTCCCGGGCGTTCTGTACGGCCACGGCTCCGACCCGGTCCACGTCACGCTGCCGGGCCACGACCTGCTGCTCGCCCTGCGTACCCCGAACGTCCTGATCTCCCTGGACATCGAGGGCAAGACCGAGCTGGCCATCCCGAAGGCCGTGCAGCGCGACCCGCTGAAGGGCTTCCTGGAGCACGTCGACCTGCTGCTCGTGAAGCGCGGCGAGAAGGTCAGCGTCGACATCCCGGTCCACACCGAGGGTGAGCTGGCGCCGGGCGCCTTCCTGATCGAGCACGTGCTGAACGCCCTGCCGGTCGAGGCCGAGGCCACCCACATCCCCGAGTCCGTCTCGGTCTCCATCGAGGGCCTGTCCGCCGGTGACTCCGTCCTGGCCAAGGACATCACCCTGCCCAAGGGCACCACGCTGACGGTCGAGGACGACACCGTCGTCCTGCAGGTTCTGGCCGCGCAGGCCGAGGAGCCGGCCGCCGAGGGCGAGGGCGAGGGCGAAGAGGCCGCCGAGGCCTGAGCCGTAAGCTCTGCTTGAGGCTTTTCACGGGGTGGCGGGCTGCGGCCTGCCACCCCGTTCTTCCTGTTCGGGCCGGTGACGAGGAGACGCAGCGCAGATGTCCGACGTGAACGCACCCTGGCTGATCGTGGGCCTCGGCAATCCGGGGCCCGGTTACGCCGCCAACCGGCACAACGTGGGTTTCATGGTCGCCGACCTGCTGGCCGAGCGGATCGGCGGCTCGTTCAAGCGTGCGCAGAAGGCGCAGGCGCAGGTGCTGGAGGGCCGTATCGGCGCTCCGGGTCCGTCGAACCGGCGGGTGATCCTGGCGAAGCCGATGTCGTACATGAACCTGTCCGGCGGTCCGGTGACGGTGCTGCGGGATTTCTACAAGGTGCCGACCGAGCATGTCGTGGCCGTTCATGACGAGTTGGACATCGACTACGGCACGCTGCGGCTGAAGCTGGGCGGCGGGGACAACGGCCACAACGGGCTGAAGTCGATGACGAAGGCGATGGGGCCGGACTACCACCGGGTGCGGTTCGGTATCGGCCGGCCGCCGGGCCGGATGCAGGTCGCGGACTTCGTGCTGAAGGACTTCTCGTCGGCCGAACGCAAGGAGCTGGACTACTTCGTGGACCGCGCGGCGGACGCGGTGGAGTGTCTGGTGATCGACGGGCTGGAGCGGGCGCAGGGGACGTACAACTCCTGAGACCTGGGTCTCCTCCTGCCGGTCCGAGGTTGACCCGCGGCAGCCCTATGGCCAAGGATCGCGGGCCATGAAGCGGAACTCCCCCGGCCGGATGCTGACCCACGCCCGTAAGGCGGCGATGGCGCTCGTCGCCCTGCTCCTCCTGGTCGCCGGCTTCTCGTCGTCCTGGGGCAACGCGCAGCACATCCTGCTCTCCAAGGGCCGCGAGCACGGCACGCTGACGGTCGCCCGCTGCGACGACGAGGTGTGCACGGGACCGTACGTGCCCAAGGACCCGGCGCCGGAGCGCGACCGGGTGACGATCGACCGTTCCGTCGCGGTGAAGAAGGGCGTGACGCTCGCCGTCGTACTGAAGCCGGGTACGGGCGAGGCGGTGCGGACGGGGCCCGCGGGCGGGCTCCATGCCTGGTTGCCCCTGGGCGGTGCACTGCTGCTGGCGGCGCTGGTGATCGGCGGCGGACTGCGGCTGACGCGGCTGGCGTGGGTGTCGGCGTCTGCGGGCGGGGCGTTGCTGGTGGCGTCGTTCCTGGTGCTGTAGGGCCGTCAGGAGTCGTTGAATCCTCACGAGTTCACCTGATCGTTATCAGGACTATCGAGGGCGAATCAGCACCTCTGGTGCAGATGCGGAACAAGAGTCCTTGACTGGCGGGTGGGTTCACAGGACGCTGAGCCGCCCCCCACGCCATCTTCCCTCTCTCACGATGGACACCTATATGCGCATCCTTCGTCCCACCGGCGCTCTGGTGGCTGCCGCAGCGCTCTCGCTGTCGGCTGCACCCGCCGCTTTCGCCACGCCGCCCGGCGACAACGGCACCGTGAAGATCCACGACTCCGCGACCGGCGAGGAACTCCGCAAGAACGAGCCGAAGGTCTGCGAGTTCTACCTCGACGCCTTCGGCTTCGACGCCGGCCAGCTGGTCCAGTGGCACATCGAGGCCTGGGCGAACAACGACCTGCCCAAGGGCGAGACCGTGAAGTCCGGTTCGCTCACCCTCGACGCCGACGGCCACGAGCGCACCGTGGACATGACCCTGCCCGACGGGCAGTACAAGCTGTTCTGGAACTTCGACGGCGAGAACGGCAAGGCCAAGCACAAGGTCTTCAAGTCCGACTGCGAGGACGACAAGCCGGGCGAGGACAAGCCCGGTGAGGACAAGCCGGGCGAGGACAAGCCCGGTGAGGACAAGCCCGGTGAGGACAAGCCGGGTGAGGACAAGCCGGGTGAGGACAAGCCGGGCAGCGAGCCGTCGAGCACGCCCGACACCTCGGCCCCCGCCGCGCCGAGCGCCGACGGCACGTCCGGCGACCTCGCCGAGACCGGCAACGGCGCGCCCCTCGGTGTGCTCGCGGGCGTCGCTGCCGCGCTGGTCGCCGGCGGCGGCTACATGCTGGCCCGTCGCCGTACGGCCCGTCAGCACTGACACCTGACATGAGGATGCCCCTCGCCTGCACTCAGGCGAGGGGCATCCTCATGTCGTCCGGCGTCAGCCCGTGTTGCGCAGGCCGGCCGCGACGCCGTTGACGGTCAGCAGCAGGGCGCGGGCCAGCAGCGGGTCCGGCTCCTCGCCGCGCTCGGCCGCGTCGCGCTGCCGCTTGAGGAGCGCGACCTGGAGGTAGGAGATCGGGTCCAGGTACGCGTCACGGATCGCGAACGTCTGGCGCAGCACCGGGTTGGAGCCGACCAGTTCGTCGTTGCCGGTCACCTTCAGCACCTCGCTGACGGTGAGTGCGTGCTCGGCCTCGATGACGTCGAAGACGTGCTTGAGGTGGTCGGGCACGAGCGTGTCGACGTAGTGGCGGGCGATCCGCAGGTCGGTCTTCGCGAGCGTCATCTCCACGTTGGCGATGAAGTTCTGGAAGAAGTGCCACTGCTCGTGCATCTCGTCGAGCACGGTGTCGAGACCCGCCTCGCGCAGCGCCTTGAGGCCGGAGCCGACGCCGAACCAGCCGGGCACGATCTGCCGCGACTGCGTCCAGCCGAAGACCCACGGAATGGCGCGCAGACCGTCGAGACCGGCACCGGAGTCGGGGCGGCGCGAGGGCCGCGAGCCGAGGTGGAGCTCGGCGAGCTGGTCGACGGGGGTGGAGGCGAAGAAGTACGCGGGCAGGTCCGGGTCCTCGACCAGCCTGCGGTACGCGTCATGGGCGGCGTCGGAGACGGTGTCCATGGCCGCGTCCCAGCGGGCGAGCGCCTCGTCGGACTGGCGGGGGGCGGTGTGCAGCGCGGAGGCCTGGAGGGTGGCGGCGACCGTCAGCTCCAGGTTCTCCCTGGCCAGCGAGGGGATCAGGTACTTGTCGGAGATGACCTCGCCCTGCTCGGTCACCTTGATCTCGCCCTCGAGGGTGCCCCAGGGCTGGGCGAGGATCGCGTCGTGCGAGGGGCCGCCGCCGCGGCCGACGGTGCCGCCGCGGCCGTGGAAGAGCCGGAGGCGCACCCCGTGGCGGTGGGCGACGTCGCGCAGCCTGCGCTGAGCGCGGTGGATCTCCCACTGGCTGGTGGTGATGCCGCCGAACTTGGAGGAGTCGGAGTAGCCGAGCATGACCTCCTGGACGTCGCCGCGCAGCGAGACGAGTCGCCGGTAGGAGGGGTCGGCGAGCATGCCTTCGAGGATGACGTCGGCGGCCTTGAGCTCGTCGGTGGTCTCCAGCAGCGGCACGATGCCGATCTTGGCCCAGCCGGCGTGCAGGTCGATGAGTCCGGCCTCGCGGGCGAGGACGGCGGCGGCGAAGACGTCGTCGGCGCCCTGGCACATCGAGATGATGTACGACTCGATGACCTCGGGCCCGAAGCGTTCGAAGGCTTCCTTGACCGTGTGGAAGACGCCGAGGGTCTTCTGCCCGGCGGCGTCCAGCGGCGCGGGCGTGGGCGCGAGCGGGCGCCGGGAGCGGAGCTCCTTGGCGAGCAGCTTCTGCCGGTACTCGCGCGGCATGTCGGCGTAGCGCCAGGACTCCTCGCCCAGCCGGTCGAAGAGCTGCCCGAGGGCGTGGTGGTGGGCGTCCGCGTGCTCGCGCACGTCCATGGTGGCGAGCTGGAGGCCGAACGCGGACAGGGTGCGGATGACCCGGTCCATGCGGCCGTCGGCGAACAGCCCGCCGCGGTGCTCGCGCAGCGAGGTCTGGATGAGGCTGAGGTCGTCGATCAGCTCGGCGGTGCCGAGGTAGTCGCGGCCCTCCTCGTGCGGGGTGCCCTTGGCCAGGCGCTCGCGGGTGTTGAGGAGCTTCTGGCGGATGCAGGTGGCCTTGAGCCGGTAGGGCTCCTCGGCGTTCAGCCGCTTGTAGCGGGGGCTGATCTCGGGCAGCCGCTCCAGGTCCTCGCGCAGGGAGGCGAGCAGCTCCTCGGTGGCCCCGGCGTAGCGGATGGAGTTGGACAGCAGGCCGCGCAGGTAGTCGATGACCTCGATGGCGTCGGTGATGCCGTGCTCGTGCTGGAGGATCAGCACGTCCCAGGTGACGGCGGGGGTGACGTTGGGGTTGCCGTCGCGGTCGCCGCCGATCCAGGTGCCGAAGGTGAGCGGGCGGGTGCCGGGCGGCAGCTCGACGCCGACGCGCTCCAGCTCTGCGGCGAGGTCCTCCAGGACGTCGCCGACGGCTCCGGCGTGCAGCTCGTCGAGGTAGTAGATCGCGTTGCGCGCCTCGTCGGCCGGCTCGGGGCGTACGACGCGCAGCTCGTCGGTCTGCCAGATGAGGTCGATGTGCTCGGCCAGGCGCAGGTCGTGGCGGCGCCGGTCGGCGGCGATGCCGGGGTTCTCCAGCAGCTCGGCGATGCGGCGGAGCTTGTTGAGCACGGAGCGTCGGGCGGCCTCCGTGGGGTGCGCGGTGAAGACCGGGCGCACGTTGAGGTTGCGGACGGTCTCCCGCAGGTGCTCGGGGTCGGCGTCCTTGAGCCGGTCGGCGGTGCGGGCCAGCAGCCCGCCCTCGGCCGCGCGGCGCTCGCGCATCTCGTGGCCGCGGTGCACCTGCTCGGTGACGTTGGCAAGGTGGAAGTACGTGGAGAAGGCGCGGACCAGCTTGGCCGCGGTCTCCAGGTCGGTGTCGCCCAGCAGCTCGGCGGCTGCCTCACCGTCGGTGCGCGTCAGGGCGCGGACCTGCTCGACAAGCTCCAGGAGCTCGGGACCCTCCTGGCGGACGAGGGTCTCGCCCAGAAGATCGCCCAGTCGGCGGATGTCGGCACGAAGCTCGGCGCTGGCGGTGGGGGACTGGTCGGCACTGCTCACAGGTGCGGCTCCTTGCAGTGTTTGAGCACGTCTGGAGGGGTACTGGAGGCTTGCGGACCGCGCTGTCCGACGACACCCAGGATAGGTGTCCATTTCCCTGACGTTGTCCGCAGGTCTCTTGCCCGGCCGCCGGGCCCTGCCATACTTACGTTGCCGTAGGTTACGGAACCGTAGCAACGGCAGTCTTTCATCCCCTCTCCCCACCCCCAGGGAACCCTCATGACCACAAGCCCCGATCTGCTGGACGGCACCGCTCAGCCGTCCGCCGACGCACCGTCCGCCACGCTCGGCGGGGACAGCAAGCGGTCGATCGAGCAGATCACCCTGCTGCTGTTCATCACGGTCCCCTTCCTCGCCCTGCTCGCCGCAGTCCCCCTGGCCTGGGGCTGGGGCGTGAGCTGGCTCGACCTCGGCCTGCTGGTGGCGATGTACTTCATCGGCTGCCACGGCATCACGATCGGCTTCCACCGGTACTTCACGCACGGCTCCTTCAAGGCCAGGCGCCCGCTGCGGATCGCGCTGGCGATCATGGGGTCGCTGGCGGTCGAGGGCCCGCTGGTGCGCTGGGTGGCCGACCACCGCAAGCACCACAAGTTCTCCGACGCCGACGGCGACCCGCATTCGCCGTGGCGGTTCGGCGAGACGGTCCCTGCGCTGATCAAGGGCCTGTGGTGGGCGCACATCGGCTGGATGTTCGACGAGGAGCGGACGCCTCAGCACAAGTACGCCCCCGACCTGATCAAGGACCCGGCGCTGCGCCGCATCTCGCGGGACTTCATCTGGTGGACGGCGCTGTCGCTGGCGATCCCGCCGCTGGTGGGCGGCCTGGTGACGATGTCGTGGTGGGGCGCGTTCACGGCGTTCTTCTGGGGCTCGCTGGTCCGCGTCGCACTGCTGCACCACGTGACGTGGTCGATCAACTCGATCTGCCACGCGGTGGGCAAGCGCCCGTTCAAGTCGCGCGACCGCTCGGGCAACGTGTGGTGGCTGGCGGTGCTGTCGTGCGGTGAGTCGTGGCACAACCTGCACCACGCGGACCCGACGAGCGCGCGGCACGGGGTGCTGCGGGGCCAGGTGGACTCCAGCGCCCGGCTGATCCGCTGGTTCGAGCTGGCGGGCTGGGCGTACGACGTGCGCTGGCCGCAGCAGTCCCGTATCGACGCCCGTCGCGCGGAAGCGGACGGTGAGGACGCCCGCGGCAAGCGCGCCACCGCCGACGCGGCATGATGGACGGCGTGGCGAGTGACGGCAGTACGAGCAGCGCGGACAAGAACCGGTCACCCGGCGGCAGGCGGGTCCGCCGGGTGCGGATGACCGGCGCCGAGCGCCGGGAGCAGTTGCTGGACATCGGGCGCACGCTCTTCGCCGAGAAGGGCTTCGAGGGCACGTCGGTCGAGGAGATCGCGGCCAAGGCGGGTGTCTCCAAGCCGGTCGTGTACGAGCACTTCGGGGGCAAGGAGGGCCTGTACGCGGTCGTGGTGGACCGTGAGATGCGCCAGCTGCTGGACATGGTGACGGGCGCGCTGACGGCCGGCCATCCCCGGGAGCTGCTGGAGCAGGCGGCGTTCGCGCTGCTGGACTACATCGAGACGTACACGGACGGTTTCCGCATCCTGGTCCGCGATTCGCCGGTGGCCCAGTCGACGGGTACGTTCGCGTCCCTGATCAGCGACATCGCCACGCAGGTCGAGGACATTCTCGGCCTGGAGTTCAAGAACCGCGGTTTCGACCCGAAGCTCGCCCCGCTGTACGCGCAGGCGCTGGTGGGCATGGTGGCGCTGACGGGCCAGTGGTGGGTGGATGCCCGCCGCCCGAAGAAGGCGGAGGTCGCGGCGCACCTGGTGAACCTGGCGTGGCACGGCCTGGACGGCCTGGAGCAGAAGCCGCGCCTGATAGGCCACCGCAAGAACTGACGCGGCGGCGTCCCGCTTCGAAGTCCCCCGGCGCGAGCAGCGGCCGGCCCCTCCTGCGAGAGGGGGCCGGCCGCTGCTCGTGCCGGGAGGCACCGCGCCGGAAACCGTGTGGAAATCGAGCGGTTTTCCGTACATCCCTTGATCCCCCTGGACTGTCTATATCGGTGCCTCGTCCCGATGACGAGGCGTGAACCGACTTTTCCCCGAGGGGGGACTTTGACTTCAGTGGAATCCGGCCGCCCCGCCGTCGCGCGCCGTACGGCGGCGCGCCGCGTCGCGGCCTGCACCGCGCTGGTCGTCTCGGCGGGCATGCTGCTCGCCGTTCCGGCGCACGCGGACGACGCACCGGCGTCGCGCACGCCGGTGGAGCGCACCGCTCCGACCGTCGAGAGCATGCCGAAGTCTCCGATCAGGCAGTCCGGCGCGGCGAAGGCGCCGTCGGCCTCCGTGGCCGGCGCCGCCGAGACCGCGGCGCCGGCCGTGCCGCGCAGTGACCTCGACCGCGACGGCTTCAGCGATCTGCTCCAGCGCACCGTCGACGGCCAGTACTGGGTGACGCCGACCGGCAGCGAGGAGACCTACCCCTACCTGCTGGGCGAGAGCGGCGAGACGTTCAAGGACGCGTTCACGGTCGCGGGCATGGACACGGCCGACCCCACCCGGCCCACGGTCTTCACGCTGTCCGCCGACGGCCGCCTCTCGTCGTACCTCAGCCACGACACCTACGCCGACCTGCAGTGGTCCGGCACGGGCTGGCAGCAGTTCAACAAGATCTTCTCGCCCGGCGACCTGACCGGCGACGGAGTCGGCGACGTCCTCGCACGCAACTTCGCGGGCGAGCTGTTCCTGTACCGGGCCCAGCCCGGCGCGGCCGAGCCGTTCGCGCCGAAGGTCCGCGTCGGCTCCGGGTGGGGCCAGTTCGACCAGCTCGTGGGCGTCAACGACGCCGACGGCGACGCGATCGCGGACCTGTTCGCGCGCAACCCCGCCGGTGAGCTGTTCTTCTATGCCGGCACCACGGCCGCGCAGCCGTTCAAGCCGCGCGTGAAGATCGGCACCGGCTGGGGCATCTACAACCAGCTGTTCAGCGTGGACGACATGAACGGCGACGGCTTCGGCGACCTGCTGGCCCGCACCGTGTCCGGCACGCTCTACCGGTACCTCTCCACCGGCACGGGCGCCTTCCAGGCGAGGACGCAGCTCAGCACCGGCTGGAACGACGTCTCGCAGTTCTCCGGCGCCGGCAACAATCCGCACTGGGGCAAGAACGAGGTCCTCGGCGTCAACACGTCCGGTGTCCTGTACGCGTACTACGGGATGAACAACGGCCAGCTCAGCGCCCGCGAAGAGTTCGGCCCCGGCTGGGGCGGCGCGAAGCTCACGCTCACCTCCTCGTTCAACGACGACGGCTACGGCGACCTGCTCGAGATCTTCGAGGACGGCACGCTGTGGAACTACGACGACTACGTCGGCGACAGCGAGATCGGCAGCGGCTGGGGCATCTACAACACCCTGGTCGGCCCCGGCGACCTCTCCGGCGACGGCAAGGGCGACCTGCTGGCCCGCGACAGCGCCGGTGCCCTGTACCTGTACCGGGGCAACGGAAACGGTTCGGCGTTCGCCGCCCGCCAGAAGATCGGCACCGGCTGGGGCCAGTTCTCCGTGCTCGCCGGCGCCGGTGACATCGACGGCGACGGCCGCGCGGACATCCTCGCGCGCGCCAAGGACGGCAGCCTGTACCTGTACGCGGGTACGGGCGTGGCCACGGCTCCGTTCAAGGCGAAGAAGCTGATCGGCACGGGCTGGAACCAGTTCAACAAGTTCGTGACGCCCGGCGACCTGACCGGTGACGGCCGCGCCGACCTGCTGGTCCGCGCGTCGGACGGTGTGCTGTACCGCTACGACGCCGACGGCAAGGGCGGCTTCAAGGCCAAGGCGAGGGTCGGCTCGGGCTGGAACACGTACCGCACCCTGCACTGATCCCGCTGCCCCGGCAGCACGGCGCCCCGCCGCGGTTCTCCCGCGGCGGGGCGCCGTCGTACGCCCGGCCCCCTCAGCCGGCCGGCTCCAGGAACTCCGGGCGGTTGCCCACCGGGGCCTCGGAGCGGAACCGCTTGTGTCCCGGCAGGTTCTCGTCCCCCACGACCTTCGCACCCAGCCTCTCCAGCCTTCGCGCGTACGTCTCGACACCGCGGTGACGCGCAGCCCGGGATGCGCCGTGCCCAGCACGTCGCCGTGGTACGCGCGCGGCGCGTCCTTGGAGCCGGGCGGGGCGGCGAGCCGGACGTGGCCGGCGGCGGCGAGCATCACGACACCTTCCGGGCGACGGCGAAGATGCGGCGGAACGGGAACACGGTGCCGTGCGGCCCCTGCGGATACGCCTTGCGCAGCAGGTCCCGGTACTGGCCCAGGAACTCGCGCTCGGCCTCCGGGTCGTCGGCGAGCTCGGTGAGGACGGGACGCAGCGCGGTGCCCTTCACCCAGTCGAGCACCGGGTCCTCGCCGCCGAGCAGCTGGAGGTAGGTGGTCTCCCAGGTGTCCGTGTCGCAGCCCAGGTCGGCGAGCCGCAGCAGGTACTCGGCGGGCTCCAGGATGTGCACGTAGCGCCGCCCGTGGTCGCCGAGACGCTCGCGCCACTGCGGGGACGCGCACAGCTCGCCGAGGAGGGCGTGGCTGGGCGAGGTGAAGTTGCCGGGCACCTGGAAGGCGAAGGTGCCGCCGGGCGTGAGTCCGTCGATCCAGACGGCGAAGGACTCGGGGTGGTCGGGGACCCACTGGAGCGCCGCGTTCGAGACGATCAGGTCGTACGGCTCGTCGGGGGTCCAGTGCGCGGCGTCGGCGAGACGGAAGTCCAGCCAGCCGCCGCCGGGTGTGGTGCCGGCGTGGTCCTTCTCGGCCTGGGCGAGCATCTCGCGGGAGAGGTCGAAGCCGGTGATGTGGGCATCGGGCCAGCGGTCGGCGAGGAGCGCGGTGACGTTGCCGGGGCCGCAGCCGATGTCGGCGATCCGGGCGGGGCGGCTGCCGGAAGGCAGCTGGGGTATGCGGGCGAGCATGTCCAGGAAGGGGCGCGTGCGGTGCTCGGCATGGCGCAGGTACTGGTGCGGATCCCAGGTGGGTGCGGAATGCATGTTCGAGTCCCCTTTGCAGGAACGGGCAGCCAAAAACGGAACGGTTCCGGGCCGACCCTGCCCAATAGTCAAGCAGAATATATCTTGACGTCAAGAGACTTCATGTCGACAGACCAACTACACTGATCGACATGGAGGACGAGGTCGATCGACTGGTCGCAGCATGGCGCCGAGAGCGCCCGGACCTCGACGTGGAACCGCTCGAGGTGCTCAGCCGCGTCTCCAGACTCGCCCGCCATCTCGACCGGGCCCGCCGGCTCGCCTTCGCCGAGCATCAGCTGGAGCCGTGGGAGTTCGACGTGCTCACCTCGCTGCGCCGGGCGGGCGCGCCGTACCAGCTCTCCCCCGGCCAGTTGCTCACCCAGACACTGGTCACGTCCGGCACGATGACCAACCGCATCGACCGGCTCGCCAAGAAGAATCTGGTCGAGCGGCTGCCCGACCCCAGCGACCGGCGCGGCGTCCTGGTGCGGCTCACCCCCGAGGGCCGCGACCGGGCCGACCAGGCACTGGCCGGACTGCTCGCCCAGGAACGGGCGATCCTGGCCCAGCTCTCCCACGCCCAGCGCGCGGAACTGGCCGCACTGCTACGCCAGTTGACCGCCCCGTTCGACAACATCCCCGGCTAGGTCCACCGGACCGACACCCGCCCTGCGCGCCAGGGCGACCGCGGCGAGCGTGGAGTGCACGCCGAGCTTGCCGAGCACGTTCTGCATGTGCGTCCGGACGGTGTGCGGTGACAGGAAGAGGCGCTCGGCGACCGCTTTGCGCCCCAGGCCCGCCACCATGCAGCGCAGTACCTCCTGTTCGCGCGGGGTCAGCGACTCGACCAGCTGCTCGCTCTCCGTGCGGTGCTTGCGGGCCGCGGTCAGCTCGCGCAGCACGCCGGTGAGTAGTGCGGGCGACACATGCGTCTCGTCCCGCAGCACCCCGCGGACCACGCCCAGCAGCCGTTGCAGCGAGCAGTCCTTGGCGACCCAGCCCGACGCCCCCGCCTGGAGCGCGAGCGCCGCGCGGGCGGCGTCGTCCTTCTCGGCGAGCACCACGGACCGCACGGCGATCTGACGGACACGGACGCCGGCGACCAGCGAGATCCCGTCCACCAGCCCGTCGTCGGCGCCCGCCACCGCGCGCGGCGCGGGCACCGGGGAGATGCCGAGATCCGCGTCGACGAGCATGACGTCGAAGCGCCGTCCCTCGGCCGCGGCCCGCTCCAGGCAGCGCAGCGCGGCAGGGCCGCTGCCCGCCGCGGCGACCTCGACGTCGGGCTCGGCGGCGAGAGCCGCGGCGAGCGACTCGGCGAAGATTCGGTGGTCGTCCACCACCAGGACCCGGATACGGACCACAAGCACCCCCAGTGCCGGAGGACGGATCGGCGCGGATACGACGCCCGGAGAAGGAGGTACAGGAAATCGCCCGGCCGCCGCCGTGCTCTGACTGATACCCCGCCCCGGGCACCGTACCCAACGGTGTCGCCCCCTGATCGACACCGGCCCCCACCGGTGCTGAGCATCAGGGTACGGACGGGCGGCTGCGAGCGAAGCCTCTTTGCGGAAATGACCGTCCCAAGCCCGCCCCGCATCGCGATCCGCCGCCCGTCCGTGCCGCCTGCACCCCCGGGCCGGGGGCGCGTTCGGCTCGAGCACCTCAGGACACGCGCCGCGCCCCCGCGGACGGGACCGCCGTGAAGACGCGGGGCTCGTCCAGGGTCCGGGCCGCGAACGCCTCCTGGACCGCCTTCGTCACCAGGTGCGCCGAGGACGACTCGGCCAGCACGATCGCCGAACCGCCGAAGCCGCCGCCCGTCATCCGCGCGCCGAGCGCCCCGGCGGTGAGTGCCGTGTCGACCACCAGGTCGAGTTCGGGGCACGAGACCCGGAAGTCGTCGCGCAACGAGGCGTGGCCCTCCGTCAGGACCGGGCCGATCGCGCGGACCTCGCCCGCCTCCATCTGTGCGATCACGCGCTCCACCCGGTGGTTCTCCGTGACGATGTGACGGACCAGGGCGCGCACCTCCGGGTCGTCGAGGCGGGCCAGGGCGTCGTCCAGCCCGTCGAACGGGACGTCCCGCAGCGCGTCGACGCCGAGCGCCGCCGCGCCCGCCTCGCAGCCGGCGCGGCGCTTTCCGTACTCACCCTCGCTGTGGGCGTGCTTCACCCGGGTGTCCACGACGAGGAGTTCGAGGCCGTGGGCCGTCAGGTCGAAGGGGATCTGGCGCATCGAGAGGTCACGGGTGTCCAGGTGCAGGGCGTGGCCCTCGACGCAGCAGGCCGAGGCCATCTGGTCCATGATCCCGGTGGGGGCGCCGACGTAGACGTTCTCCGCCCGCCGGCACATACGGGCGATGTCCCGGGAGTCCATGCCCAGTGCGTACAGGTCGTTCAGGGCGAGCGCGGTGACGACCTCCATCGCGGCGGACGAGGACAGTCCGGCGCCGGTCGGCACGGTGGACTCGTAGTGGATGTCTGCGCCGCCCACCGCGAGGCCCGCCCAGCGCAGCGCCCACACGACGCCCGATGGGTAGTCGGTCCAGTCGCCCGAGCGCGCGGCGGGGGCCAGGTCGTCGACGCGCAGTTCCACAGGATCGCCGGCCACGTCGGCGGAGTGGAGCCGCAGCACGCCGTCGTCGCGGCGCGCCACGGTCGCCACCGTGGTGTGCGGCAGCGCGAAGGGCATGACGAAACCGTCGTTGTAGTCGGTGTGTTCACCGATCAGATTCACCCTGCCGGGGGCTGCCCACACACCGTCGCTCATGACGCGTTTTCCCTCCCGCGGGCGAATGCCCAGGCGTCGGACACGATGCCGGCCAGGTCGGCGCGGCTCGGTTGCCAGCCCAGGCGTTCCTGGGCGGCGGCTGCGGAGGCGACGAGGACCGCGGGGTCACCGCCTCGGCGCTCGGCCATGACCTCGGGCACCGGGTGGCCGGTGACCTTGCGCACGGTCTCGATCACCTCGCGCACGGAGAAGCCGTTGCCGTTGCCGAGGTTGCAGATCAGGTGCTCGCCGGGCTTCGCCGCGTCGAGCGCGAGCAGATGCGCCTCGGCGAGGTCGGCGACATGGATGTAGTCGCGGACGCAGGTGCCGTCCGGCGTCGGGTAGTCGTCGCCGAAGACGGAGATGGACGGGCGCCTGCCCAGGGCGA
The DNA here is from genome assembly GCF_053591895.1 of Streptomyces sp. NPDC002867. Lineage (NCBI taxonomy): Bacteria > Bacillati > Actinomycetota > Actinomycetes > Kitasatosporales > Streptomycetaceae > Streptomyces > Streptomyces sp. NPDC002867. The sequence goes on from NZ_JBSFUR010000015.1 coordinate 64,372, forward strand.
CCTGGAGGACCAGCGGGATGAGGTGCGACTCGGGGTCGTGGCGCTCGCCGCAGTCGCCGTACGCGCCCGCGACGTTGAAGTACCGCAGGGACACCGCGGCCAGCCCGTGCGCCGCGGCCTCGCCGCTGATCATGTGGTCGACGGCGAGCTTGGAGGCGCCGTAGGGGCTCGTGGGCGCGGTCGGGTCGGACTCGGTGATGGGGGTCGAGACCGGCTCGCCGTACGTCGCGGCGGTGGAGGAGAAGACGAGCGTGCGCACGCCGGCGGAGCGCATCGCGGACAGCAGCGCCATCGTGCCGCCGACGTTGTTCTCCCAGTACTTCTCCGGCTTGACGACCGACTCGCCGACCTGCGAGAACGCGGCGAAGTGCAGCACGCCGTCGTACGAGGCGTCGAGATGGCGCGCGGCGTCCTGGATGCGGCCCTCGACGAACTGCGCGCCCGCCGGGACGCCCTCGCGGAACCCGGTGGAGAGGTCGTCGAGCACGGTCACCTGGTGGCCGGCCTCCAGGAGGTGCTGGGCCACCACACTGCCGACATATCCCGCACCGCCTGTGACCAGGTATTTCTTGCTCACTTAGCTCGCTACCTCTCGCAGTCGCTCGGCCGCGGCTTCCGGCGGCACGTCGTTGATGAACACGCTCATACCGGCCTCGGAACCCGCGAGAAACTTCAGCTTGCCGGAAGTGCGGCGGATGGTGAAAAGCTCGAGATGCAGGGCGAAGTCGTCCCGCCCGTCCGCGGTGAACGGCGCCTGGTGCCAGGCGGAGATGTACGGGGTCGGCGGTTCGCCCGGGCCGAAGATCCGGTCGAAGCGCCTCAAGAGTTCCAGATAGATCTGTGGGAACTCTGTGCGCGCGGCCTCGTCCAGGGCACGCAGATCGGGCACCCGGCGCTTCGGATAGAGGTGCACCTCGTAGGGCCAGTGCGCCGCGTACGGCACGAAGGCGACCCAGTGCGCGCCCTCCAGCACCACGCGGACCTCCTCGGTCAGCTCGCGCGCCACGACGTCGTCGAAAAGGTTGCGCCCGGTCGCCGCGCGGTGCCCGGCCGCGGAGCGCAGCATGAGGCCGGTGCGTGGGGTGACGAAGGGGTAGCCGTAGATCTGGCCGTGGGGGTGCTGGAGGGTCACGCCGATCTCGGCGCCGCGGTTCTCGAAGCAGAAGACCTGCTCGACACCGGGCACGTCGGCGAGGTCGGCGGTGCGGTCGGTCCATGCTTCCAGGACGAGTCCGGCCTGCTCGGCGGTGAGATCGGCGAACGAGACGTCGTGGTCGGAGGTGAAGCAGACGACCTCGCAGCGGCCGAGGCCGCCCGCGAGGGAGGGGAAGCGGTTCTCGAAGACGGCGACGTCGTAGTCGGCGGCGGGGACTTCGCTGTGACGCCCTTCGCGCGAGGGGCAGAGGGGGCATGCGTCGGCCGGCGGGTGGTAGGTGCGGCCCTGCCGGTGCGCGGCGATGGCGACGGCGTCGCCGAGGAGGGCGTCGTGGCGGATCTCGGAGGTGGTGGAGACGGCGTCGAGGGGCCTCGGGTCGACGGCGTCGCGTACGACGTCGTCCCGGGCGTCGTAGTAGAGCAGCTCACGACCGTCGGCGAGCCGGGTCGGCGTCTTCCTCACACGGAGCTCCTCACCACTTTCTCTCAACAGAATCAAACATAAGTAATCATGACCCAACAGTTGGCGTCAATGGCCGCCCACCCCGGGACGACGCCGGCCAGAAGATCAAGACCAGTTCGGTGAACCACCCACCAGAACCATCACCATCAAACAAAGAACCTCAGCGCGACTGTCCGTCCCGTTCGAGGCCGGACGGCACATCGCCGTGCGCCGCACGGTCCAGTAGGCCCGTCCGGGCGGCCAGGGCCGCCGCCTCCAGACGGGAGCCGACGCCCAGCTTCATCAGCACGCGCTGCACATGCGTGCGCGCGGTGCTCGGCGCGATGCCCATCCCGGCCGCGATCAGCCGGGTGTCCTCGCCCTCCGCGACCCGCACGAGCACCTCGACCTCGCGTGCGGTGAGCAGCGAGAGGAGCCGCTGACCCTCGTCGTCGGGCTGCGCGGCCGGGTTGAGGAGGTCGGTGAACGCGCCCTGGAGGAGCTGGGGCGCCACCACCGCCTCGCCCGAGCGGGCCTTCACCAGCGCGCGCTCCACCCCTTCGATGCGCTCGTCGTGGCGCACGTAGCCGGACGCCCCCGCCGCGAACGCCGCGGCGATGCCCCGCGGGCTGGGCACCGGGCCGAGGACCAGGACGGCCACCTGGGGGCGTTCCCGCTTGATCCGTACGACCGGGTCGAAGGCGCCCGGCGCGGCAGGCGCCTGGGTCCCCAGCAGACAGACCTCGGGCGCCCTGGCGACGACGAGTTCGGCCGCCCCGGCGGCGGGCGCGGCCGCCGCCAGCACCCGGTGCCCGCGCAGTTTCAGCGCCGAGGCGAGCGCCTCCGCGAGCAGTCTGTGGTCGTCGACCACGATGAGCCGCACGCCCATCGAGCAACCCTCCCCGTTGGAGCAGGCCCCCCGGCCTCCTGACCCGGCAAGCTACACGCTCGTACCCACGAGCGCGCCCCCAACTCGGCAGAAGCGCCCCGGAATGCCGAATTCGTCGGTAAACAGGGCCACTTGTACCGGCCCTGGGCGACAAACACCGCGGCCCGGTCCGTCGAAGCGACGGGCCGGGCCGGACGGCGTTCTCGTACGGTCAGTCGGCCACGCTGAAGGCGACCGCCAGGTACTTCTTGCCGAACTGCGAGTCGTTCTCGCGCGGCTTGCTCATCAGGTCCTGCGAGACGAAGAACCGGCCCGCCGCGTAGTCGTACTCGGCGCCGGTCTCCGGGAAGCTCGTCTCGGCGTCGCGCACGGCACGGTCGGAGGGGTTCTCCAGCAGCACCGTCTGCTTGAAGGTGGCGCCGTCGATGCTCACCACCTGACCGCCCTTGTTGTAGGGGGGCCACTTGTAGACGATGAGGTTGCCACCGTCCATGCGCAGCGGCAGCGAGTGGTAGCCCTCGCCGGCGTCGGCGCGCTCGGGCGTGCCCTTGCCGGTCGCGAGGTCGAAGGCGACGATCTCGTTGGTGCGGCCGAGCGCACCGCCGCCGTCGTGCTCGGTGGTCGGCAGGTAGAGCCTGTCGTTGCCCACGAGCACGAACTGACAGCCCTCGACGCCGTCGCTGGCCGAGCAGCGGGCCAGGTACTGGTCGCCCGGAGCCGCGATCTTCGCGCGCAGCTTGCCGGTCCTGCCGTCGATGGAGAAGAAGTCCGAGATGCCGAACGTGCCCGTGTCACCGACGTCGGCGGCGACGACCAGCGGGTCGCTGGACACGACACGGGCGTCCTCGACGCCCGCCGGCATCTTGTACGACGACAGCGGGGTGCCGTTGTCCGCGTTGAGCGTCTGGACGGTGGCCGTGCGGTTGTCGTAGTCGCCGCAGGTGCGGACCGCGACGAGCGCCTTGCCGCCGCCGTAGCCGATGTCACGGCACTGCTGGGCGTCGACCTTGGGCTTCCAGCGGACCTCTCCGGTGGTCAGGTCGAACGCGGCACCACCGTAGAGACCGCCCGCGGCGACCGTGTTGCCGCTCTGGGTGACCTGGTCGAACTGGCTCTTCGCGTCGCCGTCGCCGGGGACCGACTTGCTCCACAGCAGCTTGCCGGTGTTGAGGTCGAGGACCCCGACCTCGGTGCACCTCTCGTAGAACTTGGGAGCGGTGCGCTTCTTCGCCTCGAAGAGGATCGCCGTCTTGTGGTCCTCGGTCATGTGGCGCGAGGCCGCGCACACCTGGCCGGCGAGCGGGATGGTCCACAGCACGCTGCCCTTGGCGACGTCGTACGCGACGACCGAGTTGACGCCCGGCTTCACGTACGCCTTGTCGGTGACCCAGGAGCCGGGGACGGCCGTCAGGTCCTCGCGCGCCGGTTCGGGAAGCTGGAAGGCGACCTTGGCCTTGGTGTTCGCCCCCGCCTTCTCCTTGCCGGCCCCGTCCGGGGCGGGCTTGGTGTCGCCGCCGCCACCGCCGCCGGACGCGCCGCCCGAGGAGTTCTTGGCCTCGTCCTTCTTGCCGTCGTCACCGGTGTTCGCGTACACGATGCCGCCGACGACGATCAGGACGATGGCCACGCACGCGGCGATGATGATCTGCATCTGCGTGCTGAGCTTCCGGCCGCCGCCACTGCCACTGTTCTGCGGCGGCGTGTACTGCGGCTGCATGGGCTGCGTCGGGTAACCGTAGCCCTGCTGCGGATGACCCGGAGCGCCCTGCTGCGGGTAGCCGTAGGGCGGCTGGCCCGCGGCGGGCGGCGGGGTCTGGGGCGGCTGCCCGTACGGCGGCTGGGCGGGCGGCGGGGTCTGCGGGTAGCCGTACGCGCCGTCCTGCGGCGGCGCGCCGAACCCGCCCGCCGGCGGCTGCTGCGGCGCGCCGAACCCGCCCTGCGGGGGCTGGTGCGGCGGGCCGGCCGGTGGCTGGTGCGGCGGCGGGCCGGGCGGCTGGTTCGGCGGCGGGCCGGGCGGCTGGTTCGGCGGGGGCGGCGGCTGCGTCATGGGGTGCTTACCTCTGGGGACGGTACGGCTGAAGAGCGGACAAGGGTTCCGGGACGACGGTCACGGTCACTGGCCGAAGGCCATCATGGTCTTCGTCTCCTTCTCCTCCTTGTCGTTGCTCGCGCTCACCCGCCCGGCGGCGATGAAGAAGCGGCCGTCGGCGTAGACCGTCTTGGGCGAGTAGAAGGTGTTCTCGATCTGCGCGGTGGACGCCGGGTGCTGGAGCAGCGTCTTCGGCGCGCCGCCGGTGGGGGCAATCGTGGCGACCGTGCCGCCCTTGTCGTAGGAGGCGCCCATGTAGACGAGGACGTTGCCGCCCTCCATCCGCAGCGGAGTCATCCGACGCTCGGCCGGGGCCTTGGAGCGCCACTTGGCCTTGCCGGTGTCGAGGTTGAAGGCGACGACCTCGTTGGCGGTGCCGTAGCCCGTCTCGGTCGCCATGTAGAAGGTGTTCGCGTCGGCGGCCACGCCGGTGCAGCCCTCCAGGTTCTGGCCGAAGACCACGAAGGCGCCGCCGCAGCGGGGCTGGTACTTGTCCTTGCCGCCGTCGATCTGCGAGCGCGGCTTGCCGTTGTCGGTCAGCGCGATGATCGACCACTTCTTGGGCTCGCGCTGGGTGATGGAGACGACCAGCGGGCTCGCCGAGTAGACCTTGTCGATCTCCCAGCCCTCGGGCGTGTTGTAGGTCCACTTGGCCTTGCCGGTGACCGGGTCGACCTCCTGGAGCTGCTGCTTGGGCTTGTCGTAGTCCGACGTGGGGCAGCTCGCGCCGGCCAGCAGGCGGGGTCCGCCGGCGAAGGCGAACGGCTTGCAGTCGCCCGACGGCTTGCCGAACAGCTGCTTGCCGTCGGCGAGGGAGTAGCCGTACGAGTTGCCGCTGCCGCCGACCGCCAGTGTGTTGCCGCTGATGGCGAGCGTGAAGTCGGACAGGCCGGCGAAGCCGGAGACCTTGGGGATCGACTTCTTCCAGCCGGCCTTGCCGGTCTTGAGGTCGACCATCTGCAGGTCGTTGCACTTGGCCTTGTCGGTCAGGCCGTCCTCGACACCGAAGACGATCTTCCCGTCCTCGGAGGCGTTGGCGGGTGCGGAGCACACCTTGGTGCTCACCGGCACGCTCCACTTCTTCGTGCCGTCGGTCACCGAATACCCGGCGATCTCGCGGTACATGGCCTTGACGACGGTGTCGCCGACCACCCACGGGCCGAACACGTCGGAGCCGTTGCGCGGCAGGTCGACGTCGTTCTTGGTCAGGAAGAGGACCTTGGCCTCGCCTGCCTGGCGCCCCGCGTTGAGGTCGTCCTCGCCGTCGCGCGCCCCGCCGTCGCCGTTGCCGTCGCCCTGGTCGACGGTCGGGGAGCCGGTCGGCTTCGGGTCGTCGCTGGACTTGCTGACGTTCGGCTTGTCCTGCTTGTCGTCCCCGGCGACGGCGAAGTACGTGCCACCGCCGATGAGGAGCAGCGCGGCGGCCGAGGCGGCCACGATGATGCCGGTCTTCCCCTTGAAGAAGTTCCCCGAACCGCCGGACGGGGGGGTCGGCGCACCCGGGTACTGCGGCTGCGCCGGGTAACCGCCGTACGGACCGGGCTGGTTGTACGGGCCCGGCTGCTGGTTGTACGGGCCGGGCTGCTGGGCGTACGGGCCGGGCTGGCCCGCCTGCGGGTATCCGTAGCCGGGCTGCGGCGCGGGCTGCTGCGGATAGCCGTAGCCCGGGGCCTGCGGTGCGCCCGCGGGGGGCGTCGGCGGGGCGGGCGGCATCTGGGGCGGCTGGGCGGGCGGCTGCGGGACGCCCTGCGGGTCCTGGGGGGCTCCGAAGCCCGGCTGCGGCGGCTGGTTCGGCGGCTGTGTCATGGCGTACTACCTCTGGAGTGTTCGGTGCGAGTAGGGGTGGGGGGTGTCCGGATGACCCAGACCGCGTTCACTTGCCGAAAGCCATCATGGTGTTCGTCTCCCGCTCCGCCGCGTCGTTCAGTGCCTGGACCATGGGGGCGACGAGGAAGAGCCTGCCGTCCGCGAAGACCGCCCGTGCCTCGGAGAAGCCTTCGGCGTCCGTCTTCGGGAGCCTGAGCAGGACCTTGCGCTCCCCGCCGGACGGGGCGACCGTCGAGACCGCGCCGCCCGAGTAGAGCGAGGGCCCGACGTGGTGCACCACCGTGCCGTCCTCGGCGGTCATGGGCGTGATGGTGCGGTCGTCGCCGGCCGACGAGACGCCCGTGCGCCTGCCCGTGTCCAGGCCGAACGTCACGACCTCGTGGCCGCCCTTGGTGGCGAGGTACACGGCGGCCCCGTCGGCCGCGGCGCCCGCGCACCAGCCCTGGATCTCGCCGCGGAGCTGGATCGCTCCGCTCCCGCAGCGGGGCTCGAACTCGTCGTCGCCGAAGGCGATCCGCGAGCGCAGCCGACCGGTGTCCGTGAGCACGAACACCTTCTTGTCGACGACTTCGCCCGCCATGTCCTCCTTGTGGGCGAAGAAGGCGACCGGGGCGACCGAGAAGACCTTGTCCAGCTTCCAGTCGGCGTCCAGCGTGTACCGCCACGCGGGCCTGCCGGTGGCCGGGTCGATCCCCTGGATCTCCTGCTTGGCGACCTCGTCGGCGGCGGTGGGGCACTCGGCCGCGGCGATCAGCCGGGACCCGCCCGCGAAGGCGTACGGCAGGCAGCCGGACGACGGCATGGCGAAGAGCCGCCGGCCGTCGGTGACGGAGAACCCGAAGGAGGTGCCGGTGCCGACGGCGGTGACCGTGTTCCCGCTGAGCGCGAGCACCAGGTCGGAGAAGCCGGTCATGCCCTTGGGCTTGGGCACGGTCGTGCGCCAGCCCGCCGTGCCCGTCTTCGCGTCGATCATCTGCAGGACGCTGCAGTCGGACTTCGCCGTATGGCCGTCGAGCACCCCGATGACGATCTTGCCGTCGGGCGAGTCCTGCGGGGCGGCCATGCAGAGGTCGGAGTCGAGCTCGACGGTCCACTTCTTGGCGCCGTCCGTCACCGAATAGCCGGTGACCTCGCGGTACATGGCCTTGACGACGGTGTCGCCGACCACCCAGGGCCCCTGGGCGAACGCGCCGTCGCCGGGCAGGTCGGTCTCGTTCTTCGTCACGAACAGGACGCGGGCGTCACCGGCCCTGCGCTGGGCGTTCGGGTCCTTCGCCGCGTCGTCCGGCCCGCCGGAGGCGGTGGGTGAGCCGGCGGGCTCCGGGGCGTCGCCCGGGGCGCCGGCGACGGGCGGCGTCTTCTTGTCGTCGCCGCTCAGTGCCGCGTAGGTGACGCCGCCCGCGACGAGCAGTCCGGCCACCGCAGCGGCGACGACGCGGCCCGTCCGGCTCGCCAGGAAGCGACGTGGTCCACGCGGCTGAGGCGGGACCTGGGGCTGCGTCGGGTACGGCCCGTACGCAGGTGTGGCGTACGGCCCCGTCTGCGGATAGCCGTACCCGGGCTGCGACGCAGGCGTCTGCGGCGCCTGCGCGGGCGGAGGGGGATACGCGCCCCCCTGCCACTGATGGTGCGCGGCGCCGAAGCCTCCCTCAGGCCCCTGTCGATCAGGCGGCTGAGTCATCAGCGCCTCCCCCTTCTCCTGCGGTCCGCTGCCCGGCGGGCACCCCCCACGGCTTTCGGCGTGGTCGGCGGTGCCCCGGCCCCCGTGGCCCCCCCGGCGGGCGGCCGGAAAGCGCAGCCGGACGCGCTTCTTTGTATCACCCACGACGAACGCGGAACGGGCTCGGTCCGCCCCTGTTCCCAAGGGAGGACCGGCCCGTGATGCTGTTGTTACGCGGTTTCCACGGCTTCTCTACGAGCGGCTTCTAGGCGTCTTCCGCCAGTTCGAGCCAGCGCATTTCCAACTCGTCGCGTTCGCCCGCCAGTTCGCGCAGCTCGGCGTCCAGCTTCGCGACGCGCTCGAAGTCGGTCGCGTTGTCGGCGATGTGATCGTGCAGCTTGCTCTCCTTCTCGGAGATCTTGTCGAGCTGTCGCTCGATCCGCTGCAGTTCCTTCTTCGCCGCACGCGCGTCCGCGGCCGACTTCTCCTTGCCCCCGACGGCCGCAGGGGCGGGCGGCGGTGTGGGCGCGGACGCCTCGACCATGCGTGCCCGGCGCTCCAGGTACTCGTCGATGCCTCGGGGCAGCATCCGCAGCGCGCCGTCGCCGAGCAGCGCGAACGTGCGGTCCGTGGTCCGCTCGAGGAAGAACCGGTCGTGGGAGATGACCACCATCGAACCGGGCCAGCCGTCGAGCACGTCCTCCAGCTGCGTCAGCGTCTCGATGTCGAGGTCGTTCGTGGGCTCGTCGAGGAAGAGGACGTTCGGCTCGTCCATCAGCAGGCGCAGCAGCTGGAGGCGGCGCCGCTCACCACCCGACAGATCGCCGACCGGCGTCCACTGCTTCTCCTTGCCGAAGCCGAACTGCTCGCACAGCTGGCCCGCGGTCATCTCGCGGCCCTTGCCGAGGTCGACGCGGTCGCGTACCTGCTGCACCGCCTCCAACACCCGCAGTGCCGGGGGAAGTTCGGCGACGTCCTGCGAGAGGTACGCGAGCCTGACCGTCTTGCCGACGACGACGCGGCCGGCCACGGGCTGCTTCTCGCCCTCGGTGCGGGCGGCGTCGGCGAGGGTGCGCAACAGCGAGGTCTTGCCCGCGCCGTTGACGCCGACCAGACCGATGCGGTCGCCGGGCCCGAGCTGCCAGGTGAGGTGCTGCACCAGCACCTTGGGGCCGGCCTGGACGGTCACGTCCTCCAGGTCGAAGACCGTCTTGCCGAGCCGGGCGCCGGCGAACTTCATCAGCTCGGACGTGTCGCGCGGCGGCGGCACGTCGGCGATGAGCTCGTTCGCGGCCTCGATGCGGTAGCGGGGCTTGGAGGTACGGGCGGGGGCTCCGCGCCGCAGCCAGGCCAGCTCCTTGCGCATCAGGTTCTGCCGCTTGGCCTCCTCGGTGGCCGCGATGCGCTCGCGCTCGGCCCGGGCGAAGACGTAGTCGCTGTAGCCGCCCTCGTACTCGTACACGGCCCCGCGCTGCACGTCCCACATCCTGGTGCAGACCTGGTCGAGGAACCACCGGTCGTGCGTGACGCAGACGAGCGCCGAGCGGCGGGCCTGCAGATGCTTCGCGAGCCAGGCGATGCCCTCCACGTCGAGGTGGTTGGTGGGCTCGTCGAGGACGATCAGGTCCTGGTCGGCGATGAGCAGCTTGGCGAGCGCGATACGGCGGCGCTCGCCGCCGGACAGCGGCCCGATCACGGTGTCGAGTCCCTGCGGGAAGCCGGACAGGTCGAGGCCGTCGAACAGCCCGGTCAGCACGTCGCGGATCTTGGCGTTCCCGGCCCACTCGTGGTCGGCCAGGTCGCCGATGACCTCGTGGCGGATGGTGGCCTCGGGGTCGAGCGAGTCGTGCTGGGTGAGCACGCCGAGCCGCAGCCCGCCGCTCTGGGTGACCCGGCCGGTGTCGGGCTCCTCCAGCTTGGCGAGCAAGCGGATGAGGGTGGTCTTGCCGTCGCCGTTGCGGCCCACGACGCCGATGCGGTCCCCCTCGGACACGCCGAGGGAGACGGAGTCGAGCAGGGCGCGTGTGCCGTACACCTTGCTGACTGCCTCGACATTGACCAGATTGACGGCCATTTTTCTCCTGCCAGGGGGAACGATCGACCTCCCAGCCTACTTGGCACGTGTTCCGGCCCGTTCCACCAGCAGCCAGCCGCCGAGCGCCATGGCGACCGCCGCGGGTGCGCTGACCGGCACGGCGACGAGCGTCGCGGTCCTGCCCTCCAGCAGCCCCCCGAAGCCGACCATGGACAGTCCGAGGACGCCGAACAGACACAGGGTGATCCCCGTGGCGGCGACGGGCCCGGTGCCCGGGACGGGCGCACCGGCGCCGTGCGCGGGCCGCTCGAAGCGGCGGAAGACGGCGACGAGGCCGGCGGTCGCCAGGGCGGCCGCGGCGATCCGGAACGGGACCCCCGCCCACCAGGCGGCGCCCGCGGGCTCCGGCAGTTCCAGGCCCGCGGCGAGCATCGCCCCGTACACGCCGAGCATGGCGGTCAGGTGCCACAGGAACGCGGTCATGGCGATCCCGTTCGCGGCGACGACGCCTCGCCAGACGCGGGGGCGGCGCAGCAGGCGGGCGCCCGGCCCCTTGAGCAGCTCGACGGCGCCGACCAGCCACAGCCCGTGGCAGAGGAGGGCGAGGGTGGGCGGGGCCATGTTCGAGATTTTCTCGCCGGGCATGCCGACCATGGAGAGCGGATACGGCCCGAGGGCGACGAGCGCGGCGGCTCCGGCGAGACCGGCGGCCGCGAGCAGGGCAGGCCTGCGGATACGGCCGTCCGCCCGCAGGAAGCCGAGCTGGTGGACGGCGAGCCAGACGAAGGCGAAGTTCAGGAACTCGACGAAGGGGACGTCCGCGGCGAGCCGCAGCACGTCGACGGCGGTCGCGGCCGCAGCGAGCGCTCCGAAGGCGCCCCAGCCGAAACGCTCGTGCAGCCTCAGCAGCGGCGGGGTGAACGCGACCATCGCGAGATAGATGCCGATGAACCACAGCGGCTGGGCGACGAGCCGCAGCGCGACCCCCGTCGTCCCGCCGCCCCCGCCGAGCAGCTGCACGGCGAGCGCGGCGGCACCCCAGACGAGAACGAAGGCCATGGTCGGCCGCAGCAGCCGCTGGAGGCGTCCGCGCAGGAAGACGGAGTACACGGCCCGGTCCGGGTGACGGCGCCGCAGCGACCGGTACGAGAGGGCGTGCGAGAACCCGCCGACGAAGAAGAAGACGGGCATCACCTGGAGGACCCAGGTGAGGACCTGCAACTCCGGCACGACGGCGAGCAGGTTCCCGACCCCGTCGTCGGTCACGGCGGCCATGAGCCAGTGCCCGCCGACGACGACGCCGAGGGAGGCGACGCGAAGGAGGTCGACGTAGCGGTCGCGGGTGACGGGGGTGGCGGCGGCGAGCTCGGTGACGGTGGCCATGCGCTTACGCTCGCGCGGGGCGGCGCGTCGCGGGAGGGCGCATGTACTCAGGTGCGGCGTGAGTACCGCGCAAAGTCAGCCCCGCCGGCGTTTGAGGCGCGGGGGTCCGGGGGCAGCGCCCCCGGTAACGGGAAGGGGGCGGGGTGAGGACGCAGCGGCCCCCACGTGCCCGGGCCCCGCGGCCCCCGACGCCTCAGGCCGACACGACCGTCGCGCCCGCCGCCGGCCCCGTCGCCACCCGCGCCGCGCGGCACGTGCCGGAGGCCGTCAGCGCCGACGCCACCGCCTCCGCCGCGTCCTCGTCCTTCGTCAGGAACGCCGTCGTCGGGCCCGAGCCCGAGACGAGGCAGGCGAGCGCCCCGGCTGCCGTGCCCGTCGCGAGCGTCTCGGCCAGCGACGGGCACAGCGAGAGCGCCGCGGGCTGGAGGTCGTTCACGAGCGCGCCCGCGAGCGCCGCCGCGTCGCCCGTGCGCAGGGCGTCGAGCAGCGCGGGCGAGGCGACGGGCTCGGGCACGGCGACACCCGAGTTCAGCCGGTCGAACTCGCCGAACACCACCGGCGTCGACAGCCCGCCGTCCGCCATCGCGAACACCCAGTGGAACGTCCCGCGGACCTCGAGCTCCGTGAGCCGCTCGCCGCGGCCGGTGCCCAGCGCCGCGCCGCCCACCAGGCTGAACGGCACGTCGGAGCCCAACTCGGCGCAGAGGGAGAGCAGTTCGTCCCGCGACGAGCCGAGGCCCCACAGCGCGTCGCATGCCAGCAGCGCGCCCGCGCCGTCCGCGCTGCCGCCCGCCATGCCGCCGGCGACCGGGATGTCCTTGTCGATGTGGATGTGCACGTCGGGCGAGATCCCGTGGCGGGCCGCGAGGAGCTCGGCCGCGCGGGCCGCCAGGTTCGTACGGTCCAGGGGGACCTGGTCCGCGCCGGGTCCGGCGCAGGTGAGGGTCAGCGACGGGGCCGGGCTCACCGTCACCTCGTCGTACAGCCCCACCGCGAGGAACACGTTGGCCAGGTCGTGGAAGCCGTCGGGACGCACCCCGCCGACCGCCAGCTGCGCGTTGACCTTCGCCGGCACCCGTACGGTCACACTCACTGCTTCGCCTCCGCGATCCGCGCGAACTCCTCCACCGTCAGCGCCTCACCGCGCGCCTGCGGCGAGACACCGGCCGCCACCAGCGCCGCCTCCGCGGCGGCGGGTGATCCGGCCCAGCCCGCGAGCGCGGCCCGCAGGGTCTTGCGGCGCTGCGCGAAGGCCGCGTCGACGACGGCGAAGACCTCCTGGCGGGAGGCCGTCGTGGCGAGCGGCTCCTTGCGGCGCACCAGTGACACGAGGCCGGAGTCCACGTTGGGGGCGGGCCAGAAGACGTTGCGCCCGATCGCCCCCGCCCGCTTGACCTCGGCGTACCAGTTGGCCTTGACGGACGGGACCCCGTACACCTTGTTCCCCGGCCGGGCGGCGAGCCGGTCGGCGACCTCCGCCTGCACCATGACGAGGGTGCGCTCGATCGTCGGGAAGCGTTCCAGCATGTGCAGCAGGACCGGGACGGCGACGTTGTACGGCAGGTTCGCGACGAGCGCGGTCGGTGCCGGACCGGGCAGCTCCCGCACGTGCATGGCGTCGGAGTGGACGAGCGAGAAGCGCGAGGCCTTCTCGGGCAGGCGGGCGGCGATCGTCGTCGGCAGGGCCGCGGCGAGCACGTCGTCGATCTCGACGGCGACGACCCGGTCCGCCGCCTCCAGCAGCGCGAGGGTCAGCGATCCGAGCCCGGGGCCCACCTCGACGACCACGTCGTCGGGCTCGACCTCGGCCGTGCGCACGATCCGGCGGACCGTGTTGGCGTCGATGACGAAGTTCTGGCCGCGCTGCTTGGTGGGGCGTACGCCCAGCGCGGCGGCCAGTTCGCGGATGTCGGCGGGGCCGAGGAGTGCGTCGGGATCAGTGGTGCTCACCGATACAGCCTACGGCCGCAGTGCGGCCACGGAGTCGCCCCCCGCTGCATGTAGAGCTTCTTCGCCCGGTACGTCTGTTCCGCGGGGGACGCGTCCTGCGGGCGTCCGCTGCCGCCCAGGGAGCGCCAGGTCCCGAGGTCGAACTGGTACAGCCCGCCGTAGTTCCCCGAAGGGTCGACCGCGCCGGGCCGGCCGCCCGACTCGCACTCGGCGAGGGCGTCCCAGTTCAGGTCGTCGGCCCCGCCCACGGACGACGGCAGCTGCCGGGTGCCGACCCGCACCTGCTCGGTGACCGGCTCGCGCACGATCTCCTCGGAGAGCTTGCGCGGCTTCTGGCGTACGCCGTTGACCGTGCGCAGCGCGTACGTGACCCGGCGCACGCCCGGCGCGCCCTGCCGCACGACGATCTCGGTGCCGGCGAACAGCTGCGGGTCACGGGTCCTCTCGACGGTGTACGGGACGGGTTCCTCGTGGACCTCGCGGGTGCCGGTGATGCGCAGGACGGTGACGGTCTGGCCGTCGCGCGGGAAGCTCTCGGGCGGCACGGAGGTGGTGTCCTGGCCGCGCAGCGTGATGCCGGCCTCGGCGAGCGCCTCGCCCACGGTCGGCGCGTTGGTGCGGATGGTGCGCTCTCGCCCGTCGGCCATGAACGTGACGGACCGCTCGGTGCGCACGTCGAGCGCGAGCCCGGAGCGCGGGACCGCCGACGAGCGGGAGACGGACACGAAGGCTCCCTCGGCGCGGACGCCGAGCTGCCGCAGCGCCTCCTCGACCGTGCGGGCGGTGGTCCACACGGTGCGGCGGTGGCCGTCGAGGGTGAGGGCGAGGGGGCGGCCGTAGCGGACGACGACCTCGTCGCCGCTGTCGAGGTCGGCGCCCGCTCCTGGCGCGACGATGTCGTGCGGGCTGACGGCGAGACCTTCCTCGTGCAGCAGTTCCCGCACGTCGTCGGCGAAGGTGTGCAGGGTGCGGGGGGCGCCGTCGACGGTGAGCCGCACGGACTTGTCGGCCGCGACGAAGGCGGAGGTTCCGCCGGCGAGGAAGGCGACGACGAGGGCCCGCGGGACGAGCCGGCGCAGGGTGTCGGGCCGATCCGCCGCGCGGCGGCGCCGCCCGCGCGCCCGTCCGCCCGTGCCGCGCGTGGCGTCCTCGTACGAGAGCGGCATCTGGCGTGGCAGCTGCGGCCCGGCCCCGGCCGTCCCGCCGTGCGCCGGTGCCGAGGGGGCGCGGAGGCCGCTGCCGCGCAGGTCCAGGTTCGGCATGGTCGGCGCGTACGCGGCGGCGAGACGCGCGTCCACGATCGTCGGCTCCGGCGGAGCGTACGCACCCGCCGCTTCGGCCTGCGGGGCGGCCGGGCCGTCCGGCCCGCCGACGAGCACGGCCCAGGGCGCCTGGCGGCGACCGCCGCGTGCGGCACGGTGACTGCCCTGCGCATTGCTCACGACGCTCCAGAGGATGTCCGGCCCGACACGTGGCACCGGACAGTATCGGAGCGTTCGTCACTCTCCAAAGCGGCACGAACACGCAGCGTTGCGAGAGGTTGGTGCGCCCGATCGGGTCAGTAGTCGAACGCGCGCGCGGTGTTCGCCGCGATCGCCGAGGCCAGCGTGTCCTCGTCCAGTCCCTTGACCTTCGCCATGGCCCGCAGGGTGACCGGAACGAGATAGGAAGCGTTGGGCCGTCCGCGGTACGGGGCCGGGGTGAGGAACGGCGCGTCCGTCTCCACCAGGACGAGTTCGGCGGGGGCCACGGCGAGCGCGTCGCGCAGCGGCTGGGCGTTCTTGAAGGTCACGTTGCCGGCGAAGGACATGAAGTAGCCCGCGGCCGCGCAGGCTTCCGCCATTTCCGCGTCGCCCGAATAGCAGTGGAACACGGTGCGCTCGGGCGCTCCTTCCTCCGCGAGAATGCGCAGCACGTCCGCGTGGGCCTCGCGGTCGTGAATGACGAGGGCCTTGCCGTGCCGTTTGGCGATCTCGATATGCGCGCGGAAGGAGCGCTCCTGGGCCGCCATTCCCTCGGGCCCCGTACGGAAATAGTCGAGGCCCGTTTCGCCGACGGCCTTCACCTCGTCGAGGGCCGCGAGACGGTCGATCTCGGCGAGCGCGTCGTCGAGCGCGGCGTTCCCGCCCGCCTCCCTCGCCCCCTGCCGCGACCATCCTTCGGGATCGCCCAGCACGATGCGCGGCGCCTCGTTGGGGTGCAGCGCGACCGCGGCGTGGACCTCCCGGTGCGCGGCGGCGGTCTCGGCGGCCCACCGGGACCCCTTGATGTCGCAGCCCACCTGGACGACGGTCGTCACGCCCACCGCCGCGGCCCTGGCCAGGGCCTCCTCGACGGTGCCGTCCTGCATGTCCAGGTGGGTGTGCGAATCGGCAACCGCCACCCCGAGCGGTTCGGGCAGCGGCGGCGGTGCGGACTTCGAACTCATGGGCGCGATCCTACGAGGCGCCCGCCCCTCGGCCTCACGCGCGGTGGCGGCTCACCCGCGGCTCACCCGCCGCTCGCGTACGGCTCACTTGCGGTGGTGGAAAGGGTGGAGCAGGTCGGAGAGATGCCAGTGGTGCGCACGCACCGGGCCCGGTGGCTCGCCCTTCACGTGGGCGCCCCCGGCCGGAGGCTCGGCGGCTTCCGCGGCCGTGCCCTGCGCTTCGGCGGGCGACGCCGTGGGCACAGGGTGCGCCCGCGGCTGGCCGTACATCTCCGCCATCATGTCCCTGACCGAGGAGACCTGCCCCGCCCGCATGATCCGGACCCGGTGCCTTCCGCAGTTCACGCAGGTCGGGGCCTTGAGCGGGGAAGGCACCCGCACGCCGCCGGTCTTGTAGACGACGAAGGCCCGGCCCGCCCCGTCGGTGTGGTGCTCGATGTCGTACGACTGCTCCCAGCCATGCCCGCAGTACATGCAGGCGAAGGAGTACTCCTCGTGGCCGGCGGCGGTGCCGGTGCCTGTGGTCTCACTCATGCCAGCTCCTCTCCACTGATCCAGTGGACGCCTGTTCCGGCGGGAGCGCATCAGCAACGGTCGAACGAGGGAAAGCTCTTTGACTTCCCTTGCCGAAAGGGCCGCTGCAGGCTCTGGGCTTTGCCTTTCACCATAGCCCTTTCCCTCTCACTGGGCCGATCGAGTCGCGTTCTTTGCCGCGACGACGGCGTCGAACACCTCGCGCTTGGGCAGGCCCGCTTCGGCGGCCACCGCGGCGATCGCCTCCTTGCGCCGCTCTCCCGCCTCCTCTCGCACCCGCACCCTGCGCACCAGTTCGTCGGCGTCGAGTTCGGCGGGTCCGGTCTCGGGGGCGCCCTCGACGACGACGGTGATCTCGCCGCGCACACCCTCGGCGGCCCAGGCCGCCAGCTCGCCGAGGCCACCGCGCTTGACCTCCTCGTACGTCTTGGTCAGCTCCCGGCACACCGCCGCGCGCCGGTCGGCGCCGAAGACCTCGGCCATCGCGGCGAGCGTGTCGTCGAGGCGGTGCGGCGCCTCGAAGTAGACGAGGGTGCGCCGCTCGTCCGCGACCTCACGCAGCCGGCCGAGGCGCTCGCCCGCCTTGCGGGGCAGGAAGCCCTCGAAGCAGAAGCGGTCGACGGGCAGTCCCGACAGGGCGAGCGCGGTCAGCACCGCCGAGGGCCCCGGAACGGCGGTGACCTTGATGTCCTGCTCCACCGCGGCGGCGACGAGCCGGTAGCCGGGGTCGGAGACGGAGGGCATGCCCGCGTCCGTGACCAGCAGCACCCGCGCGCCGCCGACGAGCGCCTCGACGAGCTCGGGGGTGCGCGCCGACTCGTTGCCCTCGAAGTACGACACGACCCGCCCCTGCGTGTGCACGCCGAGGGCCTGGGTGAGCCGGCGCAGCCGCCGCGTGTCCTCGGCGGCGACGATGTCGGCGCCCGCCAGCTCGGCGGCGAGCCGCGGCGGCGCGTCCGCGACGTCGCCGATGGGTGTCCCTGCGAGTACGAGCGTTCCTGTCACAAAGCCATCCTCCCAGGACGGGAGGCACCACTCGCACAGCCGTGTTCCCTACGATGGCGCGGTGACCAGTACCGCGCCGCACACCATCGAGGGCAAGGACGCAGGCCAGCCGCCGCCCGGCTGGCAGCAGCGGCTGCGCCGATTCGGCTACACACCCCGGTCCGTGATCGGCCTGCGCGAACGCCTGGTGCCGCCGTACACCCGCCCTTCGGGACGGCTGTGGGCGGTGCTCGGCCTCCGGCCGGGCGACGTGGAGCCGCTGCTGAGGATCGCCGCCTGGGGCGGGCCGGTCCTGGTGGCGCTGCTCGCGGGAGTGCTGCGGTTCTGGAACCTCGGCAAGCCGCACGCGGTGATATTCGACGAGACGTACTACGCCAAGGACGCCTGGGCCCTGATCAACCAGGGCTACGAGGCGAGCTGGCCGAAGGATGTCGACAAGACGATCCTCAGGGACGGCTCGTCCGTCCCGATCCCCGACGACCCCGGCTATGTCGTGCATCCACCGGTCGGCAAGTGGGTCATCGGGCTCGGCGAGAAGATGTTCGACTTCACACCCTTCGGCTGGCGCTTCATGGTCGCCGTGCTCGGCACGCTGTCGGTGCTGATGCTGTGCCGGATCGGGCGCAGGCTCTTCCGCTCGACTTTCCTGGGCTGCCTGGCGGGTCTGCTCCTCGCCGTGGACGGCCTGCACTTCGTCATGAGCCGTACGGCGCTGCTCGACCTGGTGCTGATGTTCTTCGTGCTCGCGGCCTTCGGCGCGCTGCTCGCCGACCGCGACCGCTCACGGCGCAGGCTCGCCGCCGCGCTCCCGACGGACGCCGACGGCGTGCTGCGCCCGGACGCCGAGGTCGCCGAGACCCTGCGGCTGGGGTGGCGGCCCTGGCGGCTGACGGCGGGCGTGATGCTGGGCCTGGCGGCGGGCACCAAGTGGAACGGTCTGTACATCATGGCCGCGTTCTGTGTGATGAGCGTGCTGTGGGACGTGGGCTCGCGGCGCACGGCCGGCGCGGTGCGCCCCTACGCGGCGGTGCTGAAGAAGGACCTGGTCCCCGCGTTCTGCTCGACGGTGCCGGTCGCGCTCGTCACGTACATGGTGTCGTGGACCGGCTGGCTGGTCACCGACAAGGGCTACTACCGGAACTGGGCGAGCACCGGGGACGGCAGAAAGAGCAACTGGGGCTGGCTGTTCCCGGACTGGTGGCGCAGCTTCTGGCACTACGAGACGCAGGTCTACGAGTTCCACATCGGCTTGACCTCCGGTCACACCTACCAGTCGAACCCGTGGAGCTGGCTGGTGCTGGGCCGCCCGGTCTCGTACTACTACGAGGACCCGGCCGCAGGCACGGGCGGCTGCCCCAAGGGCACTGCCGACAAGTGCGCGAGCGAGGTCCTGGCCCTGGGCACGCCGCTGCTGTGGTGGGCGGCGTGCTTCGCCCTCTGCTACGTCCTATGGCGCTGGTTCTTCCGCCGCGACTGGCGCGCGGGCGCGATCCTGTGCGCGTTCCTGGCTGGTTGGGCTCCCTGGCTGCTGTACCAGGAGCGGACGATCTTCCTGTTCTACGCGGTCGTCTTCGTGCCGTTCCTGTGTCTTGCGGTGGCGATGATGATCGGCGCGATGCTGGGCCCGCCGGGCTCCGACGAACGCCGCCGGGCGGTGGGCGCGATCGGGGCGGGCGTGCTGGTGCTGCTGATCGTGTGGAACTTCATCTACTTCTGGCCCATCTACACGGGCACGCCGATCCCGATGGAGGACTGGCGCGGCCGGATGTGGCTGGACACCTGGGTGTAGCTGCGACGGCGACGGGCCCGGCACCTCTCGGTGCCGGGCCCGTCCGGGTCGTTGCCGGTCGTTGGCAGTCGTCCCGGGTCGTCCTTGGTGTCATCCACCGGTGTTCGCAGCAGTGCGCACGCACTCCTGGAACGGGTTCTGCTGGAGGCACTTGGGGAGCGAGGCGTTCCACTGGGTCAGCTGCTTGGTTGCCTCGGTCCGCTGCGTAGCGTTCGAACTCTGGGCCTCCTTCAGCGTGGTGTTCACCTTCTTCGTGAAGTCCGTCGCCGCCTTCTGATCCGCCGGCTTCGTACCAGACTTCAGAGAAGACACCAGGATATCCGTCGTCGTCTTCACGACATTCGTCGCGGTCACCTTCACACTCGTCGGCGCATTCGACTGCACAACGTCCACCAGGACGTTCGTCGTCGTCTTCACGGTGTTCGTCACCGCTATCTTCACCGCTTGCGGCGCCTTCGACTTCAGACAGCCCGCCAGGACATTCGTCGTCGACTTCAGGGTGTTCGTCACCGCCACCTTGACCGCCGGCGGCGCATTCGACTTCAGAACGTCCACCAGAACATTCGTCGTCGTCTTCACCGTGTTCGTCACCGCTATCTTCACCGCTTGCGGCGCATTCGACTGCACAACGTCCACCAGGACATTCGTCGTCGTCTTCACGGTGTTCGTGACCGCCACCTTCACGGCCGACGACGCGTTCGACTTCAGGACGTCCACCAGAACGGTCGTCGTCGTCTCAACGGTGTTCGTCACCGCTATCTTCACCGCCGAGGACGCATTCGACTTCAGGACGTCCACCAGAACGGTCGTCGTCGTCTTCACGGTGTTCGTCACCGCCACCTTCAGGGCGGACGACGCGTTCGACTTCAGGACGTCCACCAGAACAGTCGTCGTCGTCTCAACGGTGTTCGCCACCGCTATCTTCACCTCGGACGGCGCATTCGACTTCTGAAGGTCCACCAGGACATTCGTCGACGTCTCAACGGTGTTCGCCACCGCCACCTTCACCTCGGACGGCGCATTCGACTTCAGAACGTTCACCAGAACGTTCGTGGTCGTCTCCACGGTGTTCGCCACCGCCACCTTCACCTCAGACGGAGCGTTCGACTGCTGGATGTCCGCCAGGACCTCCGTCGACGTCTCCACGGTGTTCGTCACGGACGCCTTCACCTCTGACGGCGCAGCCGCCTTTTCCACGTTCGCCAGGACATCCGTCGACTGCTTCACGACGTCCGCGAGCGCGACCCGCTCCGCCAGCGGTGTCGTCGGGTCCTCGATCGCCTTCAGCGTGTTGTTCAGCTTGCCCGCAGTCTCCTTGAGCTCTTCGGGGACGTCCTGCTGGGCCATCAGTTCCTGGACATCCTGCTTGAGCTCGGGCGTCTGCTGCTGCAGCTCCGCCCTCTGCTGCGCAGGCGGTGGCTGGGGCTCCTCCTGCTGCGCCGGCGGGGGCTGCTCCTCCTGCTGCTCTTGCTGCTCCTGCTCCTGCTGCTGCTCCTGCTGCTCCTGCTCCTGCTCCTGCTGCTCCTGCTCCTGCTGCTGCTGCTCCTGCTGCTGCTCCTGCTGCTCCTGCTGCTGCTCCTGCTGCTGCTGCTCCTGCTCCTGCTGCTGCTCCTCCTCAGGAGGCGGAGTAGGCGGAGAGGGTTGAACGGGTACTGCGGCCGTGGCTTCAGCGAGCGCTTGGGGCGCTGCCGCAGCACTCGCCATGCCCGGCGAGAGCGCAAGCGCCGCCGCCAGGCAGGAGGAACCAACGAAACGAAAGATTTTATGCTGAGCAGTTCTGGACATGGTTGTTCCAACCGTGCTTTCCAGGTGCTGTTCTGACCCTGCGAAACGCGGCCCTGAGGGCGGCGGCGGCCTGTGGTCGCGGAGATCCACGGCTCAACGGTGCACAGGCGGTACGAAAACCACTCTTCCCTCATTCGGCGCATCTCGCAACGCGAAGGCACCGTGCTGCGGACGACGACGCCAGTCGGTTCGGGTCCTGACGTCGCAGTCCCATAACGACCCCTCCCCCGTCATCACCGTCCCGTAGAGTGCTCCTGACTCGCGATCTTGAACGTGTTCAGGATGCGCACTCTGGGGAGGGGGCTGCGGTCATGCGCAGTGGAGCGAAGGTCGCCGTCGTCGGCGGCGTGTTCGCCGTCGTGGCGACGGGTGTCGGCTACGGGGGATGGAACCTGTACGACGGGCTCACCGGGAACGGCGGGGAGGGCGGCGTCACGACCCGGTCCGCGGCCAAGGAGACCGGGCCGCCGAGCGCGGACGAGGTCGAGAGGACCGCGAAGGACTTCCTCACCGCGTGGGCCGCGGGCGAAGGTCCGGCCGCCGCCCAGCTCACCAACAACGCGGCGGAGGCGGAGCCGTTGCTCACCGGCTACCGCGAGGACGCCCATGTCACCGAGGCCGTGATCGAGCCCGGCGCGGCCGTCGGCGCGAAGGTGCCGTTCACGGTCGAGGCGACGGTGGAGTACGAGGGGACGTCCAAGCCCTGGTCGTACTCCTCCGAGCTGACCGTGGTCCGCGGGCTGACCACCGGCAGACCGCTGGTCGACTGGCAGCCGTCCGTCGTGCACCCGCAGCTCACCGAGGGCACCTCGCTCGCCACGGACACCGCGTCCGCCCCGCCGATCAAGGCGGTCGACAAGGACGGCGTGGAGCTGACGAAGGAGAAGTACCCCTCGCTCGGCACGGTCCTGGAGCAGCTGCGCGAGAAGTACGGCGCGAAGGCGGGCGGCAAGCCGGGCGTCGAAGTGGTCGTCACATCGGCGGACGGCAGCGTGCCCGACGAGACGCTGCTCACGCTCACCAAGGGCGAGGAGGGCACGCTCCGGACCTACCTGGACGCGGGCGTGCAGGCGGCCGCCGAGAAGGCGGTGAAACAATTCGGCAGGGCATCCGTCGTGGCGGTCGAGCCGAGCACCGGCCGGATCAGGGCCGTCGCCAACAGCCCGGCGCAGGGCTTCAACACGGCGTTCGGGGGCGCGCAGGCGCCGGGCTCGACGATGAAGATCGTGACGGCGGCGATGATGCTGGACAAGGGTCTGGTCAGCGGTCCGGGCTCGTCGGTCGAGTGCCCGGCGACGGTCACCTGGGAGCGCGAGTTCCACAACCTCAAGGACTTCTCGCTCGGGACCACGACGCTGCAACGCGCCTTCGCCCGCTCCTGCAACACCACCTTCATCAAGCCGGTCAAGCCACTGGGACAGAGCGCCGGTTCGGCACTGGGTGAGACGGCCCTGACGTACTTCGGCATCGGTGCGGAGTGGCAGACCGGAGTGAAGACCTGGGACGGTGCGGTCCCCGCGTCGACGGGCGCCGAGACGGCGGCCTCGTACATCGGCCAGGGGAAGATCCAGATGAACGTCCTCAACGTCGCGTCCATCGCCGCGACCGTCAAGGGCGGGGCCTTCCGGCAGCCGGTGATCGTCCCGCAGGACCTCGACGACCGTGAACTGGCCACCGCACAGCCGCTCCCCGCGGGCATGGCGCAGACCCTGCGTCAGTTGATGAGCGCCGGAGCCGCCGGCGAAGGCACCGGAGCCCGCGCCATGGCCTCCGTGGGCGGGAACAAGGGCGCCAAGACCGGATCCGCCGAGGTCGACGGCCAGGGCGACTCCAACGCCTGGTTCACCGGATACGCCGACGACCTCGCCGCAGCCGCCGTCGTCGACTCCGGCGGGCACGGCGGCGACGCCGCCGGCGAGGTCGTGGCATCGGTGCTGAACGCGCGCTGACCATGAGGTGAAACACGGTCGCATGGCCCGTACAACCACCGCTAGCGTGCGGGCCATGAGCACTCACGACACCGCCGACGCCCACCCCCGATTCGCCGAGGCTCTGCGCGAGCTCGGACTCGAGGTCCCCGTACGCCGTTTCCCGGACGCGACGCGCACCGCGGCGCAGGCCGCCGAGGCCATCGGCTGCGACGTCAGCGAGATCGTGAAGTCGCTGATCTTCGAGGCGGACGGCCGGCCGGTACTGGTGCTGATGGACGGATCGTCGCGGGTGGACGTCGAGCGGGTCCGTGCGGAACTGGGCGCCGAGTCCGTGCGGCGGGCGAACGCGGACCTGGTGCGCGAGACGACGGGATACGCCATCGGGGGCGTACCGCCGTTCGGTCACCGCACCCGCACGCGCGTGCTCGCGGACCGGGGGCTGCTCGACCACGCCGTGGTGTGGGCCGCGGCCGGCACCCCGCACACGGTGTTCCCGCTCGACCCCAAGACGCTGATCGCCCACGCGAGCGGCACGGTCGTGGACGTCCGCGAGCGCACGGCGTGACGGTTCTCGTCGCCGCCGCGGTGCTCGCCGCGGCGGTCACGCATGCCGGCTGGAACGCCCTGGCGCATGGGATCAAGGACCAGCTCGTCGCCTTCACCCTGATTGCGGGCGGCGCCGCCGTCATGGGCGCGGTCATGGCGTGCTTCGCCCCGGTGCCCGCGGCGGGCGCCTGGCCCTGGCTCGTCGCGTCCGCGCTGCTGCACGTCGGCTACCAGGCCCTGCTCATGCGGTCGTTCAGCCTCGGCGACTTCGGCCAGATGTATCCGATCGCGCGCGGCACGGCCCCGCTGGTGGTGACGGGCGCGGCCGTGGTGTTCGTCGGCGAGCACCTGGGCGCCTGGCAGGCGGCCGGTGTCGGCGTCGCGTCGGCGGGCCTCGTCGGTGTCGCGCTGTGGGGCATCAAGGGCTCCGGCACACGCCCGCACTGGTCGGCGATCGCGGCCGCGCTCGCGACCGGGCTGTCGATCGCCGCGTACACGGTGGTCGACGGCCTGGGCGTGCGCGCGTCCGGCACGCCGGTCGGCTACATCGCCTGGCTGATGGTCCTCGAAGGCCTCCTGGTCCCGGCCTACGCGGTGTACGCCCGCCGGGGCGCGCTGATCGCCCAGCTGCGGCCTCACGTGGGGCGCGGACTGCTCGGCGCGGCGATGTCGATCGCCGCGTACGGACTGGTGCTGTGGGCCCAGACCCGCGCCCCGCTCGCGCCGATCGCGGCGCTGCGGGAGTCGTCGATCATCGTCGGCGCGGCGATCGGCGCGCTGCTGTTCAAGGAGCGGTTCGGGGCGCCGCGGATCGCGGCGGCGTGCCTGATGGTGCTGGGCATCGGCCTGATGCTCAAGGCGGGCTGATGCTCACGGCGGGCTGATGCGCGGTGCCGGCTGATGCGCACGGTGCCGGCGAACCGTGCGGCGCCTCCCAGGCGTCCCTGCCGCCATGGGGACGATCACACACGGGATACGACAGCTGCTCCGTTTCGGCCTGCTGGAGGCGCGCTGCTGCGCCTTCGCCGTCGCTCTCGTCGGCGGCATCGCCGTTTCGGGGCAGCTGCCCGACCTGCCCGTCGCCCGCTACGACCTGCTGCTGCTCTACGGCATCGCCCTGGCCGTGCTCGCCAGGAAGATCGGCTGGGACAGCGCCCGCGACACCGCCGTGATCGCCTGCTGCCATCTCGTGGGGCTCCTCTTCGAGTTGGTCAAGGTGCGGATGGGCTCCTGGAGTTACCCGGAGGAGGCGCTCACGAAGATCGGCGGCGTACCGCTGTACGGCGGGTTCATGTACGCGGCCGTGGGCAGCTACCTCTGCCGGGCCTGGCACCTGTTCGACCTGCGGCTGACCGGCTACCGGCCCCGGGTCATGGCGGTGCTCGCGGCCGCCGTCTACGTGAACTTCTTCAGCCACCACTGGCTGCCCGACGCGCGCTGGGTGCTCGCGGCGCTGCTGCTGTGCGCGACCGCGGGGACGTGGGTGCGGTTCCGGGTGGGCGAGCGCGACCACCGGATGCCGCTGGCCCTGGCGTTCGTGCTGATCGGCTTCTTCCTGTGGGTCGCCGAGAACATCGCGACGTACGCGGGGGCCTGGAGCTATCCGGACCAACTGGCGGGCTGGCAGCCGGTGTCGGTGGCCAAGTTCGGGGCGTGGGCGCTGCTCATCACGGTCACGTTCGTGCTGACGGCGGGGTCGGCCGGCCGTTCGCTGCCCGGCTCGCGTGCAGTCGCTCGAAACCGGAGTTGACGGCGAGCAGGCCGCCGTCGACCCGGAGCGTCGTGCCGGTGATCCAGGCCGCGTCGCGCGAGGCGAGGAAGGCCACGGCCGCCGCGATGTCCTCGGGCTCGCCGACGCGGCCGAGAGGGTAGACCTCGCGCAGGGCCTCCAGTTCGGACGCGCGGTCCTGCCAGGCCCGGGTGCGGACGGTGCCCGGGTTGATCTGGTTGACGCGGACGCCGCGCGCCGCAGCGTCGGCGGCGAGGGTGCGGGTGAGGGAGGCGAGACCGGCCTTGGCGGCGCTGTAGGCGTGACCGCCGAAGGACTGCTCGGCGTTGATGGAGCCGATGTTGACGATCGCCCCGCGGCCGCCCGCCTCCAGACGCGGCAGTGCGGCGCGGCAGCACCGGAACGCCCCGGTCAGGCAGATGTCGAGGTCACGGGCCCAGTCGTCGTCGGGCAGGTCCTCGAACCGCTCGGTGTCCGGGGTGGCCGAGAGCGCGTTGTTGACCAGCACGTCGAGGGTGCCGAAGCGTTCCACGGCGTGCGCGACGGCCGCCTCGACCGAGCCGCGGTCGCCCACGTCGCACGGGAAGGGCTCCGCGCCGTCGATGGACGCGGCGGTCTCCTCGGCGGCGTCCGTGTCGATGTCGGTGACGAGCACCCGCGCGCCCTCCGAGGCGAGGCGCCGGGCGGTCGCCGCCCCGATGCCGCGGGCGGCTCCGGTGATCAGTACGCCGTGTCCCTCGAAGCGATTCACAGGGCCGAACGTACCGCCCTGATCAGCGCCTGCGCACGAGGATCGGCCGTCACGCCCTTGCGCATGCCGTTCGTCGCGTAGCCCAGCGCGATGCCCGACTCCGGGTCGGCGAAGCCGAGGGAGCCGCCGCGGCCCGGGTGGCCGAAGGAGCCGGGGCCCAGCAGCGGCGAGGCGGGCCCGTGGAGCATGTAGCCGAGGCCGAAGCGGGTGGGGACGACGAGCACGCGGTCGGGTCCGGCGGACTCCTCGGTACGGGCGAGGGTCAGGGTGGCCGGGGCGAACAGCCGGGGCCCGCCGTCGATCTCGCCGATGGTGGCGGCGTAGAAGCGGGCGAGGGCGCGGGCGGTGGAGATGCCGTTGGACGCGGGGAGTTCGGCGGCGCGGAAGGCGGGGTCGTTCTCGTCGGGCGCCGGGTCGATGGCGCCGAAGGCGCGGCGGGTCAGGGAGGCGGGGTCCCGGTAGGCCTCGGAGACGGAGCGCTTGGGGCGGAGCTTGAGGCCGCCGCCCTGGGCGGTCTCCGGCTCGGCCACGGGCCCGAGGCGGCCGACGCGGTGGGCCTCGTCGGCGGGCAGGCCGATCCAGAAGTCGAGGCCGAGCGGGCGGGCTATCTCCTCGGCGACCCAGCGGCCCATGGTCCGGCCGGTGACGCGGCGCACCAGTTCGCCCAGAAGCCAGCTGTAGGTCTGCGCGTGGTAGCCGTGCGCGCTGCCGGGCTCCCAGGCGGGGGCCTGGGCGGCGAGCGCGGCGGGGCCGCTCGTGCCGTCCTCGGCCTCGGCCGGGGTGAGCGGCCGGTCCAGCACCGGCAGGCCGGCACGGTGCGCGAGCAGGTGACGGACGAGGACGCGCTCCTTGCCCGCCGCCTTGAACTCCGGCCAGTACGTGCCGACCGGCGCGTCCAGGTCGATCTGGCCGCGCTGGTGGAGCAGGAGGACCACGGCCACGGCGACGCCCTTGGTCGCCGAGCGGACGACCTGGGCGGTGTCGACGGCCCACGGTTCGCGGCCGTCCACGTCACGGGCGCCCGCCCACAGGTCGACGACCTTGCGGCCGTCGCGGTAGACGGCGACCGCGGCCCCGCGCTCGCCGCGCTGCTCGAAGTTGCGTACGAAGGCGTCCGCGACCGCTTCGAAGCCGTCCGCCACCGTGCCCCGGACGTCCACCACATGTGCTCCTTCGCTGCCGTCCATCCCCCCATGGTGCAACGTGGTCCAGACCGGCCGGATTCCGGGGCGGAACTTGTCGGGGCGTCAGCTCGGGACGGCGCCGTCAGCTGAGGACGATGGAGACGTCGATGTTGTCGCGGGTGGCGTTGGAGTACGGGCAGACCTGGTGCGCGGCGCCCACGAGCCGTGCGGCGAGGTCCTGATCGACGAGCGGGAGGGAGACGTTGAGGGCGACCGCGAGTCCGTATCCCCTGGCCCGGTTGGGCCCGATGCCGACCTTGGCGGCGACTGTGGAGCCTGTGAGGTCGAGACCGGCGCGGCGGCCGACGAGCACCAGGGCGTTGTGGAAGCAGGCACTGTAGCCGGCCGCGAAGAGCTGTTCCGGGTTGGTGCCTTTACCGTCGCCGCCGAGCGCGGGCGGCATGGCCACGCGCAGATCGATCCGGCCGTCGTGGCTCGTCACATAGCCGTCCCGGCCGCCGTGGGCGGTGGCCTCCGCCACGTACATGATCTTCGTGGGCCGGGTGTCGGCAGTGGCGGAGGTGTCGGCTGTAGTGGCCTGCTCGCTCATGGTGCGTCCCCGTGGTCAGTGCGCCGCTGCATTTACATCGCGCACAATGTATCGGAATCCGGGGGCAGTTGTTACTCGAGGGTAGCCTGGATCAGCCGGGGTCCGCCGCCTCGGCCAGCCGGTGCAGTTCGGCACGCAGCCGCGCGATGTCGGGCCTCCCCAGACCGGTGCTGCGCATCAGCTGCTCCGGCACCCGTTCGGCCCGCTCGCGCAGCGCCCGGCCCTCGTCGGTGAGCACCAGCAGCACCGAGCGCTCGTCGGCCGCCGAACGCTCGCGGTGCACGAGCCCCGCCGACTCCAGCCGCTTCAGCAGCGGCGAGACGGTGCCGTAGTCCAGCCGCAGTGCGGCGGCCAGCTCCTTGACCGGGACCTCGCCGCGCTCCCAGAGGACCAGCATCGCCAGGTACTGCGGATACGTCAGGCCCAGCTCCGCCAGCAGCGGCCGGTAGGCGGCCGTCACCGCGCGCTGCGCCGCGTACAGCGCGAAGCACAGCTGGTCGTCGAGCAGCAGCGATGCGGCGGCCGTGGTGGCCGGGGTCTCGTCGGTGCGGGTCTCGTCGGTGCGGGTCTCCTCGGTGCGGTTCACGCGCCCATTGTCACGGACTTCGGGTCGAAGCCGAAGGGCAGCTCCAGCCGGTGCCTGCGCATCAGGTCCTCGTCGCCCAGCAGGTCCTGCGTGGCGCCGTCCGCGGCGATCACGCCGTCGCTGAGGACCACCGAGCGGGGGCACAGCTCGAGCGCGTACGGCAGGTCGTGCGTGACCATCAGGACCGTGACGTCCAACGAGCGCAGGATGTCGGCCAGTTCACGACGGGACGCAGGGTCGAGGTTGGACGAGGGCTCGTCCAGGACGAGGATCTCCGGCTCCATCGCGAGCACGGTCGCGACGGCGACCCGGCGGCGCTGTCCGAACGACAGGTGGTGCGGCGGCCGGTCCGCGAAATCCGCCATGCCGACCCGCTCCAGCGCGTCCGCGACACGCTGCTCCAGCGCGGCGCCGCGCAGGCCGGAGGCGGCCGGCCCGAAGGCGACGTCCTCACGGACGGTGGGCATGAACAGCTGGTCGTCCGGGTCCTGGAAGACGATGCCGACCCGGCGGCGGATCTCCGCCAGGTTCTCCTTGGCCACCGGCAGTCCGGCGACGGCGACCGTGCCGACCCCGCCGGCCAGGATGCCGTTGAGATGCAGGACGAGGGTCGTCTTGCCGGCGCCGTTGGGGCCGAGGAGGGCGACCCGCTCACCGCGCCCGACCGTCAGGTCGACGCCGAAGAGGGCCTGGTGTCCGTCGGGGTACGCGTACGCGAGCCCGCGCACCTCCAGCGAGGGAGCCGTCTCCGGCGAAAGGGTCGTCACAGCATCCATCCCAGCAGACAGACCGCGAGCGCGGTCACGGGCAGTACGGCGGCGTACGACCACTGGGCAGGCGTGGCGCGCACGTCGTCCAGGACGGGCATGGTCCCGGTGTAACCCCGGCTCACCATGGCGAGGTGCACCCGCTCACCGCGCTCGTAGGAGCGGATGAACAGGGCGCCCGCCGTCTTGGCCAGCACGCCCCAGTGGCGCACGCCCCTCGCCTCGAAGCCGCGCGAGCGGCGGGCGATCGACATGCGCCGCATCTCGTCGGCGATCACGTCGCCGTAGCGGACCATGAACGACGCGATCTGGACCAGCAGCGCCGGCAGCCGGAGCCGCTGGAGGCCGAGCAGGACCGAGCGCAGTTCGGTCGTCGAGGCGAGGAGCACGGAGGCGGCGACACCGAGCGTGCCCTTGGCGAGGATGTTCCACGCGCCCCACAGACCCGGGACGCTCAGCGCCACCCCGAGCACCTCGGTCCGCTCGCCCGGGACGACGAACGGCATGAGCACGGCGAAGGCCACGAACGGGACCTCGATCAGCAGCCGCTTGAGCACGAAGCCCGCCGGGACGCGCGCCACCGCGGCGACCGCCGCCAGCAGCAGCGCGTACCCCCCGAAGGCCCACACGGCCTCGCGCGGCGTCGAGACGACGACGAGCACGAAGCACAGGACGGCGACCAGCTTGCAGTGGGCGGGCAGGGCGTGGACCGGCGAGTGCCCGTGCCGGTAGAGCTTGTGGGCATGCCCCGCTCCCATGTCAGACGGAGCTCCGCACGCGGGTGTCCTGCTCGCTGTCCGCACGGCGGCGGCGCACGACGCAGAAGACCCCGGTGCCGACGGCGACCGTCGCGCCGACGCCGATGACACCGGCGAGGCCGCCGGAGAGCCGGTCGTCCTCGACGTCCTCGACGCCGTAGTCGGCGAGCGGCGAGCCGGCCACTGCGTGCTCCTCGACGGTCTTGTCGATGCCCTTGTCGGCGGCGACCTTCTCCAGGCCGTCGGGGCTGGCCGAGGCGTAGAAGGAGACGAACCCGGCGAGGACGAACGCGGTCACGAGGCCCGTCAGCCACACCTTGCGCGGCGACCGGGCGGCCACGGTGGCCGGCTCGGCCGGGGCGTCGACGAGCTCGCCGCCGACGCGGAGCTTGAGCGGGGCCGCCAGGCCGCGTGCGCCGTACACGAGATCGGGGCGCACGGCGAGCACGGCGCCGACGGTGAGGGCGGTGATCGCGGCCTCGCCGATGCCGATCAGGACATGGACGCCGACCATCGCGGCGAGGACCGAGCCGATCGGCACATCGGTCAGCCCGCCGACCGCGTAGAGCAGGGTGAACGCGGCGGCGGCGGCCGGCACCGAGACCAGCGCGGCGACGAAGGAGGCGACGGTCACCGAGCGCCGGCTGCGCGGCAGGACCGTGACGAGCCCGCGGAACAGCCCGTACGCGACCAGGACGGTGACGACGCCCATGACGGTGATGTTGACGCCGAGGGCCGTGAGGCCGCCGTCGGCGAAGAGGATGCCCTGCATCAGCAGCACGACGGCTATGCACAGGACGCCGGTGAACGGCCCGACGAGGATGGCCGCGAGCGCGCCGCCCAGCAGATGTCCGCTGGTGCCTGCGGCGACCGGGAAGTTCAGCATCTGCACGGCGAAGACGAACGCGGCGACGAGGCCGGCGAGCGGTGCGGTGCGGTCGGCGCCGGGCAGCGCGACGGCCGATCCACCCAGCTCGCGGCGGGCGCCGCGGAGGCTGACGGCGACCGCGCCGGCGGCGGCGACTCCGGCGGCCACCGAGACCGGCGCGTTGATGAATCCGTCAGGGACATGCATGGCGGGCTCCGCTTCGGACAGATGAATAAGCGTCCCATGATAGGTCTCTCTTGCGAACGATGTGCAAGAGCGCACAGGTCACAGATGAGCAGTGCGGCCGGCAAGCGAAGTGAGCATCTCAAGGAAAATATGGGACATTAGATGACAAAGTGGACGAGTGTGAGGAGCAGGCCATGTCCCCCGCCGTCATGGAACACGCACGAGGCCGGATCGTCACCGACGCTCCTCAGTACCGCGCCGTACGCGTCTCGCTCAGTTACGACCCCACGGCGGACCCACAGGCCGTGTGCTTCTCGTTCCCCAGCGGCAAGGAGTGGACCTTCCCGCGCGAGGTGCTGGAGAGCGGGCTGAACGCACCGGTCAGGCGGGGGGACATCGAGATCTGGCCGTGCGGCCGGGTACAGGCGGTGGTCGAGTTCCACACGCGCGACGGAGTCGCGGTGGTGCAGTTCGACGCCAAGGCGCTGAGCCGCTTCCTGCGCCACACGTACGCGGTGGCCGCGACGTCCCAGGCGCCCGCGGCGCCCCCGGCGTCCGCACAGGCCCCCGCGGCTGCGCCTTCGGCACCCCCGACCCCTGCCTGACGGCCCGCGACCGCAAACCCGGCAGCGGCCGCGCGACGCGAGGTGGCCGTACCCGCCCGGTCCGGCGGATACGGCCACCTGTCACGACGGCTCCCGTCCCCACGGCGCCGTCGCGCACCCAGGGGGCCGCTCCTGCGGTGCGGTGCCCATCACCGCCGCACGGACCCCCGGAGCACTCGGGGATCAGACGCGGACCAGTTCCCGGTCCTCGTCCGGATCGCCCGGCGTGTCACCCAGCTCCTTGTGGAGCTTCTCGCCCTCCACGTCCACGTTGGGCAGCACCCGGTCCAGCCCGCGCGGCAGCCACCAGGCCTTGTGCCCGAGCAGGGCCAGCACCGCCGGCACGATCGCCATACGGACCACGAAGGCGTCGAAGAACACCGCGATCGCGAGACCGAAGCCGATCATCTTGACCATCTGCTCGCTGGAGCCGATGAAGCCGGAGAAGACCGCGATCATGATGACGGCCGCCGCGGTCACCACCCGGGCCCCGTGCCGGAAGCCCGTGACGATGGCCTCGCCGGGTCGCTCGCCGTGGACGTACGCCTCCCGCATGCGCGTGACCAGGAAGACCTCGTAGTCCATCGCGAGACCGAAGACCACGCCGATCATGAAGATCGGCATCATCGACATGATCGGGCCGGTCTGCTCGACGCCGAACAGCGAGCCCAGC
This sequence comes from Streptomyces sp. NPDC002867, assembly GCF_053591895.1. Taxonomy (NCBI): domain Bacteria; kingdom Bacillati; phylum Actinomycetota; class Actinomycetes; order Kitasatosporales; family Streptomycetaceae; genus Streptomyces; species Streptomyces sp. NPDC002867. The sequence continues at coordinate 96,477 of NZ_JBSFUR010000015.1, forward strand.
CAGCCCCACTGGAAGACCGCCACGACCGCGCCGAGCGCCGCGACGACGGAGAGCAGGAAGCCGAGAGCGGCCTTGAGCGGCACCAGCACCGACCGGAAGACGACCATCAGCAGCAGGAACGCGAGGCCGACGACGAGCGCCAGGTAGGGCAGCAGCGCGTCGTTCATCTTCTGCGAGAAGTCGATGTTCATCGCGGTGGCGCCGGTGACCAGGACCTCGTCACCGCTCTTGTCGCGGATTTCCCGGACCAGTTCCTCGGTGGCCACCGAGGACGGACGGTCCTTCGGGACGACGGTGATCACCGCGGTGTCACCGGTCTTGTTGAACGTCGGCGGGGTCACGGCGGCGGTGCCTTCGAGGCCCCTGACGATCTCGACCGTGCGGTCGGCGGCGCTCTTGTCGCCGTCGACGACGACCATCAGCGGACCGTTGAAGCCGGGGCCGAAGCCCTCGGACAGCAGGTCGTACGCCTTGCGCTGCGTGGTGCTGACCGGCTGCGAGCCGTCGTCGGGCAGCCCGACCTCCAGCGAGGCGGCCGGCACGGCCACGGCACCGAGGCCGACGACGCCGGCGAGCAGGACGGCGACCGGGCGGCGGATCACGAAACGCGCCCAGCGGGTGCCCGCGTTCGGCTTGTCGGAGACCGGCTTGCCCTTGCGGACCTTGCGGCCGAGGACCCGCTTGCCCGCGAAACCGAGCAGCGCCGGTATCAGCGTGAGGGCGATGAGGACGGCGATGACGACGGTGCCCGCCGCGGCGAAGCCCATCTTGCTGAGCATCGGGATGTTGACGACGGCGAGGCCGACCAGGGCGATGACCACGGTCAGACCGGCGAAGACGACCGCGGAGCCCGCGGTGCCGACGGCGCGCCCGGCTGCCTCCTCGTGCTCGCGGCCCTCGGCCAGCTCGGCGCGGTAGCGGGAGACGATGAAGAGCGCGTAGTCGATGCCGACCGCGAGGCCGATCATCATCGCCAGCGTCGAGGTGGTGCTGCCGAGGTCGAGGACGCTCGCCAGGGCGGTGATCGTGGAGATGCCGATGCCGACGCCGATGATCGCGGTGAGCAGCGGCAGTCCGGCGGCGACCAGCGATCCGAAGGTGATGACCAGCACGATCCCGGCGATGACCACGCCGATGATCTCGCCGACTCCCTGCTCCGGCATGGTCTGGAGCGCGTCGCCGCCGATCTCCACCGTCAGCCCGGCCTCGCGCGCCTCGGTGCCGGTCTCCTCCAGCGCCTCGCGCGTGGCGTCGGTCAGCTCCATGGAGGTGACCTTGTAGGTGACGGAGACGTACGCGGTCGAGCCGTCCTTGGACACGGCGCGCGCGGTGTACGGGTCGGTGACCGAGGCGACCTGGTCGGAGCCGGACTTCAGCTCGGAGACCGCCTTCGCGACCTCGCCCCTGGGGCCGGCGTCGGTCATCTTCCCGCCGTCGGGCGCCTTGAAGACGACCCGGGCGGTGGCGCCGTCGGCGCTGCCGCCGGGGAAGCGCTCCTCCAGCAGGTCGAAGGCCTTCTGGGCCTCCGTGCCCGGGATCGAGAAGGACGAGGACGTGGCGGTCGGAGCGGAGGCCGCGCCGGCGCCCGCGAGCACGAGCAGGGCCACCCACAGCAGGGCGACGAGACGGCGGCGCCGGAAGGCGGTCCGTCCGAGTGTGTAGAGGAACGTGGCCACGAGGGCTACTCCCGTGTGTGAGGTGAACAGGGCAGGGGAGCCGGCCCGACGACGAGAGCGGCGCGCGTCAGGTGGTGCGGGGTGAGCGGATCGTGCAGGTGATCCGGGGAGGCCGGCGGAGTGGGGCTCCGCCGTGTCAGGCGCCGAGGGCGGGGAAGACCACGGCGTCGAGGTAGTCGGTGAGGAAGGCCCGGTCGGGTGCACGGTCCTCGATGAGCTGCCGGGCGACGACAGCGCCGAGGAACATGTGCGGGACATATCCCAGGGCGAGGTTGTCCGCCCTGATCTCGCCCCGGTCCACGGCCCGCCGCAGCAGCACGTCGAGTCCGGTGATCTCCGGCTCGATGAGCAGCTCGCGCAGGGCCTCGTGCAGATCGGGGTGGGAGTGGACCGCCTGGGCCAGACCCCGCATCAGCGCGGAGTCCTTCTCCATACGGCAGTCGTCGGTGCGGGCCAGCATCGCGTGGAAGTCGCCGCGCAGCGTGCCGGTGTCGATGTCGCCGACGTGCACCGGCTTGCTGTGCCTCAGCGCCCTGGCGACCAGCTCGGGCTTGCTCCGCCACTGGCGGTAGAGCGTGGCCTTGCTGGACCGCGTGCGTCCGGCCACGGCGTCCATGGTCAGGGCGTCGTAGCCGACCTCGCGCAACAGGTCGAGCACCGCTTCGTACAGCTCTGCCTCGCGCTCGGGGGTGAGCCGGCTGCGCGTCATGTCGGCCTCCCCCGATCGCTGCCGAACGAAACTGTTTCGTACACATCGAAGGTACCCCAGCCGTCGAACGAAACGAAACCGTTTCGCTTGTGGGCTGGGTCACGCCCGCCGGACCGCGATCGTCCGGCTCCACGAGTTGCCGCGCCCCCCGGGCGCGGAAAGCATGGGTGGGGTGAGTGACGACGCCGCGTATCTCCGCTTCCCGCACCTGCACGACGACTTGCTGTGCTTCGCGGCCGAGGACGACCTGTGGGTCGCGCCCCTCGTCCCGGAGGATCAACGGCCGGGCCGCGCCTGGCGGCTGACCGTCGACCGGACCAGAGTCGGCCATCCCCGCTTCTCCCCCGACGGCAGCCACATCGCGTACACGAACTGGCGCAGTCTCGATCCGGAGATCCATCTCGCGCCGGTCGACGGCGGCCCCGCACGACGGCTCAGCTACTGGGGCTCGACCGACACCCGGGTCTGCGGCTGGACGCCCGACGGCCAGATCCTCGCCGTGTCCTCGCACGGCCAGCCCTTCTCGTACTTCTCCTGGGCCTACAGCGTCCCGACCGACGGCGCGCCCGGCGGACGCCTGCCCTGGGGCCCGGTCGCCGACATCGCCGTCACGGACGTGGCCGACGGGCCCTCCCACGCCGGCGGCGCCGGCTGCGAGCGGCGCACCCTGCTGCTCACCGGCAAGCCCCCGCACGAGCCCGCCGCCTGGAAGCGGTACCGGGGCGGGGCGACGGGCCGGCTGTGGCTCCACGGCAAACGGCTGCTCCCCGACCTGGACGGACACCTCGACTGCCCGATGTTCATCCGCGGGCCGGGAGCCGACCGGTGGTCGCCGGATGAGGGCGGCCGGATCGCGTTCCTCTCGGACCACGAGGGCGTCGGGAACCTGTACTCGTGCCTGCCCGACGGGACCGGTCTGCAGCGCCACACCGACCACGACGCGTTCTACGCCCGGCACGCCTCCAGCGACGGCCGCAGGATCGTCTACCAGTGCGCCGGCGACCTGTGGATCGTCGACGCGCTCGCCCCGGACTCCGCCCCCCGCAAGCTGGAGGTACGGCTCGGGGGCCAGCGCGCCGGCCGGCGCACGTACCAGGTCCCGGCCGCGGGCAACGTGGACGGCCTGTCCGTCGACGAGACCGGCCGGGCGAGCGCGGTGGGCGTCCGCGGCAGCCTGTACTGGCTCACGCACCGCGACGGCCCCGCCCGCACGATCGTGGACACCCCGGGCGTACGGGTGCGGATTCCGGCAATGCTCGGCAACGGCCAGGTCGCGTACGTCACCGACGCGGAAGGCGACGACGCCATCGAGATCGCGTACCTGCCGCGCGCGAGCGGCGACCGCGAGCCGCGGCGGCTGGCGCAGGGCGAGCTGGGGCGTGTGCTGGAGATGGCGCCGGACCCGGACGGGGAGCGGATCGCGGTCGCCTCGCACGACGGCCGGCTGCTGCTGGTCGACGCGTCGGAGGAGGGCACGGGTGAGGTCACCGAACTGGTCAGGTCCGACAACGGGCCGGTGCGGGACCTGGCGTTCTCGCCGGACGGCGGCTGGCTGACCTGGTCGCAGCCCGGCATCGGCCGCTCGCTGCGCCAGATCAGGATGGCGCGCATCGCCGAACCCGGGGCCCGCACGATCGTCGACGTCACCAACGGCCGCTTCGAGGACGAGAACCCGGTCTTCACGCGCGACGGCCGCTACCTCGCCTTCCTGTCCTGGCGCGGCTTCGACCCGGTGTACGACGTGCACACCGGCGACCTGTCGTTCCCGCTGGGCTGCCGCCCCTACCTGGTGCCGCTGTCGTCGGCGACCCCCTCGCCCTTCGCGCTCACACCGGAGGGGCGGCCGGCCGCGGGCGGGCTCGACCCGCTGGAGGACTCCGGCGACCACACGGCGATGGTCGAGGTCGAGGGCCTGGAGAACCGGGTCGTGCCGTTCCCGGTCACGGCCTCCAAGTACTCGGCGCTGCATCCGGTGAGCGGCGGCGGCCTGGTGTGGCTGCGCTGGCCCATCTCCGGCGCGCTGGGCGAGACGTTCGCCAACCCGGCCGACGTGTCGGGGCGTCCGACGCTGGAGCACTTCGACCTGTCCAAGGCGCGCAGGACGGAACTGGTCGACCACCTCGACTGGTTCGCGGTCAGCGGCGACGGCAGCCGGCTGGTGGTCGTCGACGAGGGCGAGCTGCGGGCCCTACCCGCGACGGAGACCGGCGACGGAGACTCGACGGTCTATCTCGACATGCGCCGCATCCTGCACGAGGCGGACCCGGCGTCCGAGTGGCGCCAGGCGTACGGCGAGGCGGGCCGGCTGATCCGGGACTACTTCTGGGAGCCGGACATGTGCGGCATCGACTGGGACGCGGTCCTCGATCAGTACCGCCCCCTGGTCGAACGGGTCGCGTCCCCCGACGAGTTCGCCGACCTGCTCCGCGAGGTGCTGGGCGAACTGGGCACCTCCCACGCCTATGTCACCCCGGCACGGCGCAACGAGGGGCCGCCGCACTACCAGCGGGCGATGGGACTGCTCGGCGCCAACCTGGTGTGCCGCGACGGCAGATGGGTGGTCAAGCGCATCCTGCCCGGCGACTCGTCCGACTCCAAGGCCCGTTCGCCGCTGGCCGGTACGGGCATCCGCGAGGGCGCGGTCCTCACCCACGTCGACGGTCGGCCGGTGGACCCGGTCGCGGGCCCCTACCCGATGCTGTCGGCGGCGGGCGGCACCACGGTCGAACTCACCTTCCTGCCCGCGGAAGCCGCGGAGGAGGGCGAGGCGCATCCGCGCCGGGTCGCGATCGTTCCACTGATCGACGAACGCCCGCTGCGCTACCAGGACTGGGTGGCCAAACGGCGGGAGGTCGTACGCGAGCTGAGCGACGGCAAGTGCGGCTACCTGCACATCCCCGACATGGGCGGCTCGGGCTGGGCGCAGTTCAACCGGGACCTGCGCATGGAGGTGTCGCGTCCGGCGCTCATCGTGGACGTGCGCGGCAACGCGGGCGGCCACATCAGCGAGCTGGTGGTCGAGAAGCTCACCCGCAAGATCCTGGGCTGGGATCTGACCCGCAACGCCGAGCCCGTCTCGTACGCCTCGAACGCGCCGCGCGGCCCGGTCGTCGCGATCGCCGACGAGGCGACGTCGTCGGACGGCGACATGATCACCGCCGCGTTCAAGCTCCTCAACCTGGGTCCGGTGGTGGGCAGCCGCACCTGGGGCGGCGTGGTGGGCATGACGGGCCGGCACCGGCTCGGCGACGGCACGGTGATCACGGTGCCGATGAACGCCGCGTGGTTCGACGCGTACGGCTGGTCCATCGAGAACCACGGTGTCGAACCGGACCTCAACTCGCTGCGCACCCCGCTGGACTGGGCCGAGGGCCGCCACACCGACATGGACGACGCGGTCCAACTGGCCCTGGACATGCTGAAGTCCGCGCCCGCGGCGCTCCCGCCGGACTACTCGTCGGCACCCGGCCTGCGCCGCCCGCCGCTGCCTCCGCGGGAGCGGTGACCGCCGCCCCGGCAGACGGCGAATGCCCCCCGGCAGACGGAGAAGGCGCACCCGCGAGGAGCGGGTGCGCCTTCTTGTGTACGCGGCGTGTCAGGCGTCGTAGTCCTGGTTGAACCGGTCCAGGGCCTCCTGCATCGCCTCCTGCGCGTCCCGTGCGTCGTCGGGCCCCGTCCCCCGCTGCGGTTCCCTGTCACGGTCCTGGCCCACGCGCTTCGACGGCCGCTCGCCCCGGCCGCCGCCCTGCGCCTTCTGCTGCGCCCGATCGGCGCTCTCCTGCGCCTTTTCCTTGGACTGGTCCGACATACCCATGAGACGTCACTCCCGGAAGGATGAGGAGGTCGGGGGCGGGCACACCCCCCGAGGGGACCGCCGCCCCCTGACCCCGACCAGCCTCGCACGCAGGAACACACCGCGCATTTCGATCAGCTGCGGCGCCCCTGCTGCGTGACAGCGCCCGCCGCGCGGGCCGACTCGTCCGCCGCTCCACCCGCTCCCACCAGGCCTTTCGAGACGTCGGCGAGCCGGGGCGCGAACCGCCGCATCTCCCGCCGGCCGACGGTCCCGATGACCGCGGGCAGGTAGCCGCGCACCGACTGCATGCCCCGCAGCCACCACTGCGCGTACACGTGCGCCGAGCGGCGCTCGATCCCGGCCACGATGCGGTCCACCGCCGGACCGAGCGGATACGTGCGGTTCGCCGGCCACGGCAGCCGCTTGCGCAGGTCGCGCATCACGTCGTCCTGGTCCGCGCCGCGCACCATGTCCGTGTCCGTCCAGGACAGGTAGCCGACGCCGACCTTCACGCCCCGGTGGCCGACCTCGGCACGCAGGCAGTGCGCGAACGCCTCCACGCCCGACTTGGACGCGCAGTACGCGGACATCATCGGCGCCGGCGTGATCGCCGCCAGCGACGCGATCTGGAGGAAGTAGCCGCGGCTCTCCACCAGCACGGGCAGGAACGCCCGCCCCGTCACCGCGCTGCCGATCAGATTGACCTCGATCACGCGCCGCCAGGACACCGGGTCGGAGTCGACAAACGGACCTCCCGCCGCCACGCCGGCGTTGGCGACGACGATGTCGACCTTGCCGAAGCGCTCCTTGACCTCCTGCGCGACCCGCGCCATGGACTCGTGGTCGGTGACGTCCGCGTACCAGTGGTCGCACTCGGTGTGGAGGCGGGCCGCGACCTGCTTCAGCTCGTCCGGTTCGAGGCCGACGAGCGCGACCTTCGCCCCGCGGGCCGACAGCTTGCGGGCCAGCAGCTCTCCGACGCCGCGCGCCGCGCCGGTGACGACCGCGACCTGTCCTTCCAGGCTGTTCCTGCTCATGCGGCCTCCTCCTTCGTGGTCAGGTACGTGCCGGCCAGCTCGCGGATCTTCCCGGTCACCGCCTCGGGCGCCTCGACCGGTGTCATGTGTCCCATGCCCGCGAGTTCCACCAGCCCGACGCAGTGCGGCAGGTCGAGGGCGAGCCGCTTGGCGTGCACCAGCGGCGTGAGCCGGTCCACCGTGCCGGCCACCACGACGGTCGGCACGGTCAGCGCCCTTACGCCCTCGTCGAGGTCGAGCTCGCCGAGCACGTGCGACCACGCCACGCGGGCCGTCCGCGGACAGGCGTGCACGATGCGGGCACACGCGTCGACCCGCTCCGGCGACGAACCGGGGCCCATGGTCGCGTACTTGAGGATGTGCCGGGACACCGGCGTGACCGGCCCGAGCGGGGCGCGCGCACCGAGGATCAGGGTCGTGAGCCGGGTGCGCAGCGGACCGGGCCGCATCGGCACGACCAGCGATTCGGCGGTCAGCCGGGCGGCTCCGGTGCTGCACAGCAGCGCCGCGGCGGCGTGCTCGCGGAAGCGGGGACGCCGGGACGCGGCCATGATCGTCATGCCGCCCATGGAGTGTCCGGCGACGACGGCCCTCTCGCCCGGGGCGAGGGCCGCCGCGAGCACGGCCTCCAGGTCGTCGGCGAGCCGCTCGGTGCCGACGGGCCCGGCCGGGGTGCGGCCGTGACCGCGCTGGTCGTAGACGACGACGCGGTGGTCCACGGCGAGGTCGCGTATCTGGGCGGCCCAGAAGAGGGTGGAGCAGGTCCAGCCGTGGGCGAGGACCACGGCCGGCGCGTCCTCGCGGCCGTGGACCTCGACGTGGATGCGCGAGCCGTCGGCGGAGTGCGCGGTCAGTTCGCGGTCGGCGACGGGGGGCGCGTCGGTGCGCCGAGTGCTGCGGAGCAGGCGGCTCATGCGACGACCTCCGCGTCCGTCGCGACGTGGGCGTCCGCGGCAGCGGCGGGAGCCGGGACCTTGCGGGCGCGGATCACCTCGTACTCGGCGAGGTCCACCCGCCGCGTCGCGCTGCGGAACTCGGTCGTCGTGCCCGGCCAGATGGTGGTGTTGCGGCCGTTGGCGTCGAGGTACCAGCTGGTGCAGCCGCCGGTGTTCCAGACGGTGCGCTTCATCCGTTCCTGCACGCGCCGGTTCCAGGCGTGCACGGCGGAGGGCCGGGCGGCGAGGACGCTGCCCTCGCCGAGCAGGGTGAGCTGGCGCAGGTAGTCGGCCATGTAGTTCAGCTGCGACTCGATCATGAGGATCATGGAGGAGTTCCCGAGCCCGGTGTTCGGGCCGATGATCGTCATGAAGTTGGGGAAGCCCGCCGCGGAGGCGCCGCGCAGCGATTCCATGCCGTCCTTCCAGGCCTCCGCCAGCGTGATCCCCTCGGCGCCGACGACGCGTTCGGCGATCGGCATGTCGGTGACGTGGAACCCGGTGCCGAAGATGATCGCGTCGACCTCGGTCTCCGTTCCTCCCCCAGAGCCCCCGGCCTGGGAGGTGCCCCCAGCGGCGACCACGGTCGAGCCGCGCACCTCGGTCAGCCCGGACGCGACGACGTCCACATTGGGCTGCGCGAGTGCCGGGTAGTACGTGCTGGAGAGCAGGATGCGCTTGCAGCCGATGCGGTACGAGGGCGTCAGCTTGGCGCGCAGCGCCGGGTCCTTGATCGCCTTGGCCATGTTGGCCTTGGCCAGCCGCTCCACGATCCCGAGCTCGCCCGGCCGCTTGGTGAACGCCTGGACCTGGAGCTCCCGGATGCCCCAGAGCAGACCGCGCCGCGCGGTCCCGGTGAACGGCAGCTGACGGTGCAGCCAGCGCTCGGCCCCGGAGATCCTGCGGTCGATGCGCGGCATGACCCACGGGGGCGTGCGCTGGAACACGGTCAGCCGGCCCACCTCGGGCTGGATCGCGGGCACGATCTGGATCGCCGACGCCCCGGTCCCGATCATGGCCACGCGCTTGCCCGTGAGGTCGTAGTCGTGGTCCCAGCGGGCCGAGTGGAAGACCTTGCCCGGGAAGCTGTCCAGGCCGGGGATGTCGGGCGTCCTCGGGTCGGACAGCGGCCCGCTGGCGGAGACGACGACGTCCGCCGTGAACCGGCCCCGCGAGGTCTCGATGTCCCACCGGAGGGCGTCGCTGTCCCAGCGCATCATCAGCACCTCGTGCTCGAGGCGCAGATGAGAACGGAGCCGGAAGGTGTCGGCGACGTGCTCCAGGTAGGCGCGGATGTGCTCCTGCCCGGAGAAGGTGCGCGGCCAGTCGGGGTTGGGCGCGAAGGAGAACGAGTAGAGGTGGGAGGGCACGTCGCAGGCACAGCCCGGGTAGTCGTTGTCCCGCCAGGTGCCGCCGACCGAGTCCGCGCGCTCCAGGACGACGAAGTCGGTGATGCCTTCGCGGCGCAGCCGGACCGCGGCGCCGAGGCCACCGAATCCGGATCCGATCACCGCCACTCGTACGTGCTCGTGCTGCTCGGTCATGCCGCTGCCTCCCGCTGAAACCGCTGAACGTCCCGGATCGCCGTACCGCAAAGAAACTGCCAGCAATCACTGGCATGGTTGGGAGGGTAGAGCAGCGGCATACCGAGCGGTAGGGGTCGGGGCCCACAAGTTACTGGCGGTACAACATAGGCTTCTGCTGTGACTGAGGCGCGCGAGTACCGCATGGAGGAATTGGCCAAGGAGGCCGGCATCACAGTGCGCACCCTGCGCTTCTACCGCGAGCGCGGCCTGATACAGCCGCCTCGCCGCGAGGGCCGCATCGCCTGGTACGACGAACACCACCTGGCCAGGCTGCGGACGATCGCCGCCCTGCTGGAGCGCGGCCACACGCTCAACGGCATCGCGGACCTCGCGACCGCGTTCGAGAGCGGCCGGGACGTCGGCGAGGTCCTCGGCCTGGGCGAACCCACCGAGGAGACACCGGTCCGGCTCACCCCGGAGGCCCTCGCCGACTACTTCGAGGGCGAGGTCACCCCGGAGAACTTCGCCAAGGCGCTGGAGCTGGGCTACCTGGCGACCGACGGCGACGAGATCGTCCACATCAGCCGCAGGCTCCTGGACGTCTCGGCCGAGCTGGTGCGGGAGGGCGTGCCGCTCGCGGCGGTCCTGGAGACGGGCCGCCGGGTCCGCGCGCACGCGGAGGCGCTGGCGGAACTGTTCATCGACATGCTCACGGCCCACAGCGCGGAGTCCGAGCTGGAGCGCCTGCGCCCGCTGGCCAAGAGTGTGGTCGACGCGGAGCTGTCGATGGCGATGGACCGGCGCCTGCGCACGCCGTCACCGGGCGAGGAGCACGAGAGCCGCGAGCACCCGGCCCCGGCCGGCAGCCCGGACGACGATCCCGGCCGCCCGGACGCCGCTCAGAGTTCGTAGACGGCGCTCACCGGCGCGTGGTCGCTCCAGCGCTCGCCGTGCGTCGCGGCCCGCTCCACCCACGCCTTCACGGCCCGCTGCGCGAGACCGGGCGTCGCCACCTGGAGGTCGATGCGCCAGCCCGTGTCGTTGTCGAAGGCCCGCCCGCGGTAGGACCACCACGAGTAGGGGCCCTCCTGGCCGGGGTGCAGGGCGCGCACCACGTCCACGTAACCGGCCTCCTCGTACACCCGGGTGAGCCAGTCGCGCTCCTCGGGGAGGAAGCCCGAGTTCTTCCGGTTGCCCTTCCAGTTCCTGAGGTCGGCCTCCTGGTGGGCGATGTTCCAGTCGCCGCAGACCACGACCTCGCGGCCGTCCGCGGCCGCCCGTTCCCGCAGCTCCTTCAGGTACGGCAGGAACTCGTCCATGAACCGCGTCTTCTCGTCCTGCCGCTCCGTGCCCACCTCACCGGAGGGCAGGTACAGGCTCGCGACGGTGACGCCGGGGAGGTCGGCCTCCACGTACCGCCCGGCGCCGTCGAACTCGCTCGACCCGAAGCCGATCCGCACCCCGTCCGGCTCGCGCCGCGTGTACAGGGCGACTCCCGCGCGTCCCTTCGCGGCAGCCGGGGCGTGCACCGTGAACCACCCCTCGGGGCTGCGCACCTCGGCCGGCAGCTGGTCGGCCTCTGCGCGTACCTCCTGGAGGCAGACCACGTCGGCGGAGGAGCCCGCCAGCCACGGGCCGAAGCCCTTCTTCGCGGCGGCGCGCAGTCCATTCACGTTCACGGAGGTCACGGTGAGCATTCCGGCAGCCTACCGACCCCCGGCCGGCGGACCGGCACCGATCCCGCCGCACCCGCTCCGGTGCGCATCCCCGTACGCTTTTCCGCATGCAGCTCAGAGCCATGGCGTTCGACCACCCCGACGCCGTCAAACTCAACGACCAGGTGCAGCTCGAGTACGTCGAGCGCTACGGAGACGGGGAGGGCGACGCCACCCCCCTCGACGCCTCGATGTTCGAGCGGCCGAGTGGCCTGTATCTCATCGCGTACGACGTCGACGAGCGCCCCGTGGCCACCGGTGGCTGGCGGACCCAGGACGAGAACCCGACGGGATACTCGGACGGCGATGCCGAGCTGAAGCGCATGTACGTGGTCCCCGAGGCCCGCGGGCTCGGCCTCGCCCGCCGCATCCTCGCAGCCCTGGAAGAGGACGCCCGCGCCGCCGGCCGGATCCGGATGGTCCTGGAGACCGGCGACATGCAGCCCGAGGCGATAGCGCTCTACCGGTCCAGCGGCTACGAACCCTGCGCGAAATTCGGCCACTACCGCTGCTACGAGAGCAGCCTGTGCATGGCCAAACCCTTGACGCGCTCCTGACATAACCGCGTCTTTCGTGGCACCCTGCCTCACGCACGTCCTTCCGCACCGCCTCGTCCCCCACCCCGCCCTCGTGCGCCACCGGGCGGGCATGGCAGAAGGAGACCTGCGTGAGACGCCATCGCACCATCGCCGGCACCGTGCTGGCCGTCACGGCCCTGTTCGCCGGGGCCCTGTCGGCCGCCTCCGCCGCCGCGGCCCCCGTTCCCTCTCCTCCCTCCACCTCCACCCCGGCGTCCTTCGCCCCGAAGCAGGCGCCGACCGGCTTCTGGACCGCCGAGCGCATGCGCGCCGCCACCCCGCTCGACCTGATCCGCACCGTCCCCGGCTCGCTCAGGGCCCCCGAGCCCGGCGGCGAGAAGACGGTGATCGCGCCGACCGCGTTCCCGCAGCCCGGTGGTCCCTGGACCGGCGGCGGAGCCGTCGTGAAGACGTCGGGCCGGGTGTTCTTCACCTTCCAGGGCCGTACGGCGTCCTGTTCCGGCAACTCGGTCACCAGCCAGAACGGCAGCACGGTCATCACCGCCGGCCACTGCGTGAAGTACCAGGGCTCCTGGCACACCAACTGGGTCTTCGTCCCCGCGTACAACAACGGCCAGGCCCCGTACGGTCAGTGGAGCGCGACGAAGACCCTGGCGACCGACCAGTGGGCGGCGAGCGAGGACATCAACTACGACGTCGGCGCGGCCGTCGTCGCCCCGCTGAACGGCAGGACTCTCGCGCAGACTGTCGGCGCCCAGGGCCTGCAGTTCAACGGCGGCTACAACAAGGCGATGTACGCCTTCGGCTTCCCCGCCGCCGCCCCGTACGACGGCAGCAAGCTGATCCACTGCAGCGGCAACAGCTCGAAGGACTTCCTCTTCTCGCAGGACCACAGCCTGGGCTGCAACATGACCGGAGGCTCCAGCGGCGGTCCGTGGTTCACCTCGTTCAGCGAGGCGGCCGGCACCGGCCTGCAGGTCTCGGTGAACAGCTTCGGGTACACCTTCCTGCCCAACCGGATGTTCGGCCCGTACTTCGGCAACGAGGCCAAGGCGGTCTACGACAAGGCACAGGTCTCCTGAGCCCCTGCCCCGCGCGGCCGGACCGGCTCACGGTCCGGCCGCGCGGGGCCCGGCAGCCTCCCGGCTCACGACCCTCCGGCGGCCGTGCGCCCCAGCGCCACCGCGAGCAGGTCCCCGACCTCCCGGTCCAGTCCCCCCTCCTGGTCGCTGTTTACGAGCCGGTCGAAGACCAGTCCGTCCACGCAGGCCAGCAGCGTGATCGTCCTGCGCCCCGCTTCCTCGGGCGGCACACCGTGCGCGACGAGGAAGTCCTGCACGACATCGCGCGCGGCGTTCCTCCGGGGCGCGAGGATCTCACGCAGCTCGGGGTGATGGACGCTCTCGACGGCGCATGCGTACCGCGCGAGGGAGCGCTGCCTGCCAGGCCCGAGCCGCTGCCGCGTGAAGGCGGCGATCGCGGAGGTCAGTTCGCCCGGATCCCGGGGCGTGGCCGCGGTGGCGCCCGCGGCCTCCAGTTCGGCCTGGTCCAGCTCCACGATCCGCCGCACGACCGCCGTCAGCAGCGCGTTGCGGGTGCGCAGATAGGCGGAGGTGGTGCCCGCCGGCAACCCCGCAGCCCCGTCGACGGCGCGGTGGGTCAGCGCCCGCATCCCCCCTTCGGCGAGGACGGCGACGGCTGCGTCCGCGAGGACGGTACGGCGATCGGGGTTCATGACCCCTTTGTACACCGGTTCCGCCCCGCCTCTTTCTACGGCTGTAGTAGCTCGTAGTACCCTTCTTCTACATCTGTAGAAGCGACGGGCTTCCAGTGGACGGGAACGGAGCGTGCGGGCGTGACGGCAACAGCGGTGGTCGTCGGCGGAGGGATCGGCGGTCTCGCCGCCGCGATCGGACTCCGGCGCGTCGGCTTCGGCGTCACGGTCGTCGAGCGTGCCCGGGCGCTCGACGACGCGGGCGCCGGCATCTCACTGGCGGCCAACGGCATACGCGCCCTCGACGCGCTCGGCGTCGGCGACGCCGTCCGCGCGGCATCGGCCCGCCAGCTCACGGGCGGCACCCGCACGCCGCGCGGCGGCCTGCTGGCCGAGATGGACGGCGCCGCAATCGAACGCGCCCTGGGCGCGCCGATCGCGGGCATCCCGCGCAGCGACCTCCACGCGGAGCTGCGGGCGGTGCTCGCCCCGGGCACCCTGGTCACCGGCGCCGAGGTCACCGCCCTCGATCTCGCCGACCCCGCCCGCCCCCGTGTCGCCCTCGGCGGTACCGCACTGGCGGCCGATCTGGTCGTCGCCGCCGACGGCGTGGGCAGCGGGCTGCGCGGCCGGCTCTTCCCCACCGCGCCCGGCCCCGTGCACAGCGGCTCCACGGTTCTGCGCGCCATCACCGAACGGCCCGTCGAGGTCGGCGGCGACTTCGAGCTGACCTGGGGCAGGGGAGCCGAGTTCGGCCACCTGCGCTTCACGGACGGCCGCGTGGAGTGGCACGCCGTCCTCAACGCCCCTGCCGGCGTCCGCTATCCCGACCCGCTCGCCGAGGTCCGCCACCGCTTCGGGCACTGGCACGAGCCGATCCCGGCCCTGCTGGCCGCGACCGCACCGGAGGCGGTACTGCACCACGACATCGCCGAACTGCGCACCCCGCTCCCGACGTTCGTCTCCGGCCGCGTCGCCCTCCTCGGCGACGCCGCCCACGCCATGCCCCCTCATCTCGGCCAGGGCGCCTGTCAGGCACTGGAGGACGCGGTCACGCTCGCGGCCGCGCTGGCCGAGGAGCCCTCCATCGAGGCGGCCCTGCACCGCTACGACGCCGAACGCCGCCCGCGCGCCCAGTCGGTGGCACGCGCCGCACGCCGGGCGGGCCGCATGGGCCAGCAACTGGCCCACCCCGTCGCGGTGGCCGCCCGCAACGCGGCCCTGCGCCTCGCCCCGGCCGGCGCGACGGTCCGCGCGATCCTGCGCCACGCGGCCTGGGTCCCACCCCGCCTCGGCCCCCGGTAGTCCGCGACGCTCCCCGGGCTGTCTGCGACCGAAGAGACCTACGCCACACCCATCGTGCCGACGGCCCCAAGGGCTCCCCGGAACGCCGAAGAGCCCCGATCGAATCTCTCCGATCGGGGCTCTCAGCTGCGGTGGACCTGTGGGGATTTGAACCCCAGACCCCCTCGATGCGAACGAGGTGCGCTACCAGACTGCGCCACAGGCCCTTGCAACGAGTGAAACTCTAGCATCCCGATCGGGGTGCTTGGAAATCCGTTCCGCCCTGGTCACGGATGCCGCCGGGGCGGCGTCACTCGTTGGCCGCGCGCGGCCGGTCCTCGTCCGCGTACTGATCGAAGAGCGGCGTGCGGCCGCGGTCACGGGAGCGGCGCGCCTGGGGAGGCCGCCGGCCCGCCGGCGGCTCCGCGGTCGGTGCCGGCGCGGCCGGGGTCGTCGGCTCCGCGGCCGAGGAGCGGGCCGCGCTCCACGTCTCCGGATCGCTGACCTCCACACCGCTCGACGCACGCGGGGCGACGGGCGCGGTGACGTACGTCGGCAGCGGCACGGGAACGGGGTCCCAGCTGTCGCCGGTCGCGGGGCCGCGCTGGCGCTGCTGATCCACCCACTCGGCGTGGTCGGTCTGCTCGACCAGCGCCCGGCGCCCGGCCTCCTGCGGTGAGAGCCTCGGCGCCGGCTCCGGCTCGGCGTGCGCGGCGGGCTCCTCGTCGGGCTCCGGCGCGCGGGCGGGCGGCTGGTGGCGGCGCGGCCGGTTCTCCCGCAGCCGCTGTGCCGCGGCCTCGGCCTGCCTGCGGTCCATGACGTACGCGAAGCGCCGCCGCTCCTGGGTCCGCAGATGCACGATGTAGATGCTCAGCAGGACGGCCGGGACGCCCGGCGCCCACAGGAAGCCGAGTCCGCCGACCGCCGCGACCACCGCTCCGGCGGTGAAGGCGACGAACAGGACCGACGTCGTCCGTCTGCGGCGGGCCAGTACCTTGCTGCGCCGGGCCCGCTCGACGGCGGCGCGGCTCTGCCGCTGCCGCGGGGCCGGGCGCCGGGCCGGCGGACGGCCCGGAGGGTCGGCGTCCGAGGTCGTGCCGGACGACGCTTCCTGGCGCACGTCGGTTCGGGGCGCGGCGAAGGCCCGGACGTCCACAGAACTCAGCCGGTCCGTGGCGGCGTCCGGGTCCACGTCGTGCTCGGGCCCCTCTGCGATGCGCTCCCGCAGCTCCTTGGCGTACCGGCGCTCCATCCCCGCCCGCCCGGACAACAGCCGGATGGCGGTGGAGAAGCGTTCCGTGGGACGGGCTTCGTTGAGCTCGTCCTGCCTGCGGAGCCACATCGGCACCAAGTAGGCGGCCCAGGCCCCGACGATGACTGCGTAGATGAGGCCGCTGCTGCTCACGCATCACACCGTAGAGGGATTCGCGCAAGGGCATCCGCCAATTGGCCCGGTGTGTCGCACGATCTGGCTGATATCACCGACTTTTTTTGTGATTACTCAGACCAGTTGGCGTTCCGTGACGACCGGACGGCGACCAATTTCGAACACTTATTTTATTTCCTGTGCCGTCCCGGATGCCGTTCCGGGTGTTCCGGGTGCCGATCCAGGTCGTGCCTGGTGCCAGCGGGTCAGAAGTCCCTCCGGGACTTCCTCGACCGTCAGCGCGAAGACAAGATGGTCACGCCACGCACCGTCGATGTGGAGATAGCGGGGCCGCAGCCCCTCCTCGCGGAATCCGAGTTTCTCCACGACCCGGCGGCTGGGCGTGTTCTCGGGCCGGATGCACACTTCCATCCGGTGCAGCCCGACCGTACGGAAGCAGTGGTCCACGGCGAGAGCCACCGCCGTGGGCATCACGCCGCGGCCCGCGACGTCCCGGTCGACCCAGTACCCGACATGGCCCGAGCACATGGAGCCCCAGGTGATCCCGGCGACGGTCAACTGCCCTACGAGACGGCCGCGGTACTCGATGACGAACGGCAGTATCCGGCCGGCGTTCGCCTCCGCCCGCAGGTGGCGGACCATCTGACGGTAGGTCGGGCGCTGCGTGACCGGGCCGCCCGGGGCGGGCGGCGGGATCGTCGCCTCCCAGGGACGCAGCCAGTCGCGGTTGCGGCGGTTGACCTCGCGCCAGTTCCGCTGGTCGCGCATCTTTATGGGGCGCAGGACGACATCGCCGTCCGCGAGGACCACGGGCCAGGTCACGTTCATGACGTCGGTGACGACTGGTCCGCCGGACGTGGATGGTCCCCGCCGCGGATCTGGTCCACGGCGTGGCGCAGGACCCCCTCCAGCACCGCCAGCCCGTCGCGCACTCCTCCGGTGGAGCCCGGCAGGTTGACGATCAGGGTACGGCCGGCGACACCGGCGACACCACGCGAGAGCGCGGCGGTGGGCACCTTGTCCCGCCCGTACGCCCGGATGGCCTCCGGGATGCCGGGGACCTCGTGGTCGAGCAGCGCGCGTGTGACGTCGGGGGTGAGGTCTGTGGGCGAGATGCCGGTGCCGCCGGTGGTGAGGATGACGTCGTAGCCGTCCTCCACCCCCGCGCGCAGCGCCTCGCCGACCGGGTCGCCGTCGGGCACCACGCGGGGGCCGTCGACGGCGAAGCCGAGGACGGTGAGCCTCTCGGCGATCAGCGGGCCGCCCTTGTCCTCGTACACCCCGGCGGAGGCGCGGTTGGACGCGGTGACGACCAGGGCCCGGTACGGCGCGGTGGCGTGGGCGGCGGTGGTCATGACTGTGCTCCCTCGCGTGTCCAGTCGCCGGACTTGCCGCCCGTCTTCTCCTCGACGCGGATGTCCGTGATCACGGCCGCCTTGTCGACCGCCTTCACCATGTCCACGACGGTGAGCGCGGCGACGGAGACGGCGGTGAGGGCCTCCATCTCCACGCCCGTGCGGTCCGTCGTCTTCACTGTGGCCGCGATCTCGACTGCGTCGTCCGTGACCGACAGGTCCAGCTTCACGCCCGAGACGGCGAGCGGGTGACAGAGCGGGATCAGGTCGGGCGTGCGCTTCGCGCCCATGATCCCGGCGATCCTGGCCGTGGCGAGCGCGTCACCCTTCGGGACGCCCTCGCCGCGCAGCAGCTCCACGACCTGCCGCGATACGAGGACGCGCCCGGTCGCCCGCGCGGTGCGGGCGGTCACGTCCTTCTGGGATACGTCCACCATGCGGGCGGCCCCCGCCTCGTCGATGTGCGTCAGCCTGCCTTGCGTACTCATCTGCTGTGGCGCTCCCGGTCCGGTCCCCTCAGGGCCTTGTGTGCGCAGACACGCTACCGCCACGCAGCGCCTCTCACCCCAGGAGGACCACGTCGACCTCGGCGCCGGGCTCCACGGAGGTGTCGGTCTCCGGGACGACGATCAGGCAGTCGGCCTGAGCGAGGGCCGCGATCAGGTGGGAGCCGGAGCCGCCGACCGGGGTGACGCTGCCCGCTCCGGCGTCGTACGTCCCCCGCAGGAACTGTCGCTTGCCGGCCGGGGACGACAGCGCCTTGTCCGCCTTGAGCGCGGCTCTGGCCTTCGGGCGGTGCACGTCCGGCAGGCCCATCAGCGTGCGGATCGCGGGCCGGACGAACAGCTCGAAGGACACGTAGCTGGACACCGGATTGCCCGGCAGGGCCAGCAGTGGCGTGCGGTCGCGGCCGATGGAACCGAAGCCCTGCGGCTTGCCCGGCTGCATCGCGAGCTTGCGGAAGTCGATCCCGCTGCCGGGCACGTCCTCGTCGCCGACCGAGGCGAGCGCCTCCTTGACCACGTCGTACGCGCCGACGCTCACACCGCCCGTGGTCACCAGCAGGTCGGCGCGGATCAGCTGGTCCTCGATGGTGGCGCGCAGCGTCTCGGCGTCGTCGGTGACCGCGCCGACCCGGTAGGAGATCGCGCCGGCGTCGCGGGCCGCGGCCGCCAGGGCGAAGCTGTTGGAGTCGTAGATCTGCCCCTCGGCCAACTTCTCGCCGGGCTGGACCAGTTCGCTGCCGGTCGACAGGACGACCACGCGCGGACGGGGACGCACCCGCACCGTGCCGCGGCCGATCGCAGCGAGCAGACCGATCTGCGGCGGGCCGAGCACCGTGCCCGCGGCGAGCGCGAGATCGCCCGCCTGCACATCGCTGCCGCCGGCCCGCACATGGGCCCCCTCCTGGGCGGGGCGGTGCACCCGGACCTCTCCGCTCGCGCCCTCGGGGGCCTCACCGGCCGGGCGCATCGTGCTCGCGGCCCCGCCTCCGGCGCCGCCGTCGGTCCACTCGACGGGGACGACGGCCTCGGCTCCGGGCGGCAGGGGCGCGCCGGTCATGATCCGCGCGGCCTGGCCGGGGCCGACGGTGGGAAGCTCGCCGCTGCCGGCCGCCACGTCGCCGATGACGGTGAGCACGGCGGGGAACTCCTCGCTCGCGCCCGCCACATCGGCGACCCGGACCGCGTAGCCGTCCATGGAGCTGTTGTCGAAGGGGGGCAGCGCGACCGGGACGGTGACGTCCTCGACCAGGACACAGCCCTGCGCGTCCGGCAGCTGGAGCTCGATCGGGTCGAGCGGCCGGATCGCGGCGAGGATGTCCTCCAGGTGGTCGTCAACCGACCAGATCGTGCTGCTCACGGTCCTACATCTCCTCGGTCACAAAACTGCGAAGCCAGTCCCGGAACTCCGGGCCCAGGTCTTCACGTTCGCACGCGAGTCTGACAATGGCACGCAGATAGTCGCCACGGTCGCCTGTGTCATAGCGGCGGCCCTTGAAGATCACCCCGTGCACCGGGCCGCCGGAGCGTCCCGCCTCGTCCACGGAGTGCTCGGCCTCGGCGAGCTTCTGGATGCCGTCGGTGAGCTGGATCTCGCCGCCGCGGCCCGGCTCGGTCTCGCGCAGTATCCCGAAGATCGCGGGGTCGAGGACGTAACGTCCGATGATCGCGAGGTTGCTGGGGGCCTCGGCGGGGTCGGGCTTCTCGACCAGGTCCGTGATCTTCACGACGTCGCTGTCACCGGTGGGCTTCACGGCGGCGCAGCCGTACATGTGGATCTGCGCCGGGTCGACCTCCATCAGCGCGACGACGCTGCCGCCCTCGCGCTCCTGGATCTCGATCATGCGCGCGAGCAGCGGGTCGCGCGGGTCGATCAGGTCGTCGCCGAGGAGGACGGCGAACGGCTGGTCCCCGACGTGCGGCTCGGCGCACAGGACGGCGTGACCGAGCCCGCGCGGGTCGCCCTGGCGCACGTAGTGCATGGTGGCGAGGTCGCTCGACTCCTGAACCCGCGCGAGGCGCCCGGCGTCGCCCTTGCGGGAGAGCGCCTCCTCCAGCTCATAGTTGCGGTCGAAGTGGTCCTCGAGGGGGCGCTTGTTGCGACCCGTGATCATCAGGACGTCGGAGAGGCCGGCCGAGACCGCCTCCTCGACGACGTACTGGATCGCGGGCTTGTCGACCACAGGCAGCATCTCTTTGGGAGTGGCTTTCGTGGCAGGCAGGAACCGGGTGCCGAGGCCTGCGGCGGGGATGACAGCCTTGCTGATCCTGGAGTGCGACTGAGTCATGCGGAGCACCATATCCGCTGAATATAGGCCGGAAGATGATGCTCCGGTTAACTTCATCCTCATAGAGACGTATACGAGAGGTTTACAGACGACCAATGGGCAAGGAAATGTCCGGAAAGACTGTGCTTCGCGCCGAACTCCTCGGGGCGCGACGGCTTCTGTCCGCCGACGACGCGAGCGAGGCGGCGGCCGCCCTAGCCCGGCACGCTCTGCTCCTGCCCGAGCTGGCCGAGGCCGGCACCGTCGCCGCATACGTCTCCGTCGGGCGCGAGCCCGGCACGCGTGCGCTGCTCGACGCCCTGCTCGCGCGCGGCACGAGGGTCCTGCTTCCGGTCCTCCTTCCGGACAACGACCTCGACTGGGGCGTCTACCGCGGCCCCGGACACCTGGTGCCCGCCGGACGCGGCCTGCTGGAGCCGGACGGCGAGCGGCTGGGCCCTTCGGCCGTCGTCGGCGCCGACGCCGTGCTGCTGCCCGGGCTCGCCGTCGACGCCGAGGGCATGCGGCTGGGCCGTGGCGGCGGCTCGTACGACCGCGTGCTGGCCCGGCTCACCGCGGCCGACGCCGACCCCGCCCTCGTCGTGCTCCTCTACGCGAACGAGGTGGTCGCGCGGGTCCCGGTGGAACCGCACGACCACCCCGTCCACGCCGTGGTCACGCCTCAGGGGGTGCGCCGCTTCACTGGGCCGGCCCGCCCGGCGGGACGAGCTTGAGCGTGTCGACGGTCGCGGCGTCCACCGCCTGGGCGCCGTAGACCCAGTCGAGCAGCTCGCCCTCGGCCCACTTGTCGGTCTGGTCGGTGTAGTGGGCGCTGTACGCGTGGCCCGACGCCCCGGTCAGATTGATCCACCGGGACTTGTCCCACTCGCCGACGGTGACGACCATCCGCATCGACGGGACCCACACGACGCCGTAGCCGCCTGCCGCGTTCCAGCCGGTGGCGTTGACCGCGGCCTCGCCGCCGCCCAGGTTCCACGGGCCCCGGTTGAGCACGAACTGCAGGAAGCCCGGTCCCTCGGTGCCCAGCGTCTGGTTCCTCAGCGTCAGCTGGTGCAGTCGGCCCCAGGTCCAGCTGGAGGCGTCCTTGCCGAGCTCCGCGGTCAGCTCCCAGCGGGCGTCCTCCATGGCTCGGGCGAGGAGCCCGTCACGAGTGTCGGTCGCCTCGTCCGTACGCGTCTCCGGCGTGCGCCACCACTCGTTGTCCTCGTCCTTGAGCAGCCGGCGCACCACCTCGTACCAGCGGTCGCCGCCGTCGGGCTGCGCGGAGTCGCCGTCCCGCTGGCCGCATTCGCGCACCCGCTCGGTCAGGTCGTCGTCCGGCGCGGTGCTGTCGGCGGGCAGCACGTTCAGGCACTCGCCCTCGATCCGGAGTTCCTTGGGGAGCTTGTTGCCGAACGCCAGCTTGAGCACGTTGCGCCATACGGCGTTGAAGTACGCGGCGGCACCGGAGTCCGGTTCCTGGGTGTAGTCCCAGCCCTCCAGCAGCTTCTGCGCCTCGCGGACGTACGGGTCGGAGACGTCGATCTTCAGCAGGTAAGGCGTCAGCAGCTTGGCGATCTCGCTGCTGTTGTCCATCTGCATGGTGCGCATGTCTTCGGTGGAGACCTTGCCGCCGCCCCGGATCTTCGACTCGATGAGATCGTTGATCCGCTGGCTCCGGGCGCCGTAGCCGTAGTCCTCGGTGATCAGGTACGGGTACTTCTTCGCGTCGACGACCGCCTGGTTCGCGGTGACGATGTAGCCACGGTCCGGGTTGTACTCGTAGGGCAGCTCGTCGAAGGCGATGTAGCCGTCCCACTTGTACTTCGGGTCCCAGCCGGGCGCGGGGGTCGTGCCGTCGCCCTCGGCGCGCAGCGGGATCTTGCCCGGGGCCTGGTAGCCGATGTTGCCCTTGGTGTCGGCGTAGACCAGGTTCTGCGAGGGCACCTCGAAGTCGCGGGCGGCGCGGCGGAAGGACGGGAAGTCCTTGGCCTGGTTGAGCTCGAAGACGGCGTCCATCGACTTGCCGGGCTGCAGGGCCGTCCACTGCAGGGAGACCGCGTAACCGGTGCCGCGGTCGGGTGCGGCGTTGGACACCGGAGCCCGCTCGCCGACCTTCTCCAGCTCGTCGCTGCGGTCGGAGACCAGCGGGCCGTGCTCCGTGGAACGGACCCTGATCGTCTTGTCGGAGCCGCCGGCGACCTTGATGACCTCCGTGCGGGTGGTCAGCTTCTTCTCCCGGCCGCCGACGAGATAGTTGTCCCCGCTGAGCTTCTCCAGGTAGAGGTCGGTCACGTCGGCGCCGAGGTTGGTGAAGCCCCAGGCGATGTCCTGGTTGTGGCCGATTATCACGCCCGGCATGCCGGAGAAGGTGTAACCCGCGACGTCGAACGAACACCGCTCGGAGACCGTGCGGCAGTGCAGGCCCATCTGGTACCAGAGGGACGGCAGCTGAGGCGCGAGGTGCGGGTCATTGGCCAGCAGGGGCTTGCCGGTCGTCGTGTAGGCCCCGGAGACGACCCAGGAATTGGAGCCGATGCCGTTGCCGCTGGGGCCGAGCAGTGCGGGGATCGCGTCGAGGGTGTCGGAGAGCGCGCCCAGCTGGGAGTTCAGCCCCTGGCCCGCTCCGGCCGCGCTGTCCGAGCCGCTGCCCGCGCCGCCGAGCGCTGCACCGCTCCCGCCGGAACCGCTGCCCGCCGCACCGTCGCCCGCCGAGCCGGAGGGCTTGGCGGCGGGGTCGTACTTGCCGGTGACCGGGTCGATCCCGCCCCGCCGCACTATCGGCTCGTTGCGGTCGTAGGGGTACGGCGGGTACAGGTCGCGGATCTGCTTCTCGCTGAGCCTGCTGGTGAGCAGCGAGCGGTCGATCTCCTCCTGCATGTTGCCGCGCAGGTCCCAGGCCATCGCCTTGAGCCACGCCACGGAGTCGACCGGCGTCCACGGCTCGGGCTTGTAGTCGTTGGTGAAGGCCAGGGCCGCGTACTCGACCGACAGTTCCTCGGCCGAGCGGCCCTTGAGGTACGCGTTGACACCGTCCGCGTACGCCTGGAGGTACTTCTTCGTCTCGGGCGAGAGCTTGGTGTCGTACTCCTGCTGTGCCACCCTGCGCCAGCCGAGCGTGCGCAGGAAGGCGTCCGTCTCGACCTGCCCCGAACCGAACATCTCGGAGAGCCGGCCCGCCGTCATGTGCCGGCGGACGTCCATCTCCCAGAAGCGGTCCTGCGCCTGGACGAAGCCCTGGGCGCGGAACAGGTCCTCGTCGCTGTCCGCATAGATCTGCGGAATGCCGTTGTCGTCGCGCTTGACCTCGACCTGGCCGCCGAGGCCCGCGAGTTCGATCGTGCCGTTGGTGGTGGGGAACGAGGCGCGAACCGTGCTGACGCTCCAGTAGGCCCCGTAACCGACACCCGCGACGAGCGCCAGCACCAGGACGAGCACGAGCAGTCGGGCGCGTCGCCCCTTCTTCTTCTTGGGGGAAGAGGCGGTTGTGTTGGCGGGCATCGCTGTCCTTCGAGGGGCAGGGTGGTCCTGGGAATGCTGAGGCAACTCTAGGCGCAGCGCCCCACCGGCCCAGACGCGGTGTCCACAAGGCCGTCCCCGCAGTCGGACAAACAGATCATCGCGCCATCAAGGAAACGTTAAAGATTAGGTAAGGTAACGAAGTGTCGCCGCCGGTACGAAGATCCCGGTATGAGGGCGCGAGGGGAAGGATCGGCCACTGACTGTCCACCAGCTCAACGAACTCCTGCTCATCTGCTCGCTCGTCCTGCTCATCGCCGTCGCGGCGGTGCGCATCTCGTCCCGCAGCGGGCTGCCCAGCCTGTTGCTGTATCTCGGGATCGGGATCGCGATGGGCCAGGACGGCCTGCTCGACGTCCACTTCGACGACGCCGAACTGACGCAGGTGATCGGTTATGCCGCACTTGTGGTGATCCTGGCCGAAGGTGGCCTCGGCACCAAGTGGAAGGAGATCAAACCCGCGCTGCCAGCGGCCGCTGCGCTGTCGACGGTCGGCGTCGCGGTGAGCGTGGGCATCACGGCCACGGCCGCTCACTACCTCGTCGGCCTGGAATGGCGACAGGCGCTGATCATCGGAGCGGTCGTGTCCTCCACGGACGCGGCGGCGGTCTTCTCCGTCCTGCGCAAGGTGCCGCTTCCGGCCCGGGTGACAGGCGCCCTGGAAGCCGAGTCCGGCTTCAACGACGCCCCGGTCGTCATCCTGGTCGTGGCCTTCTCCTCGGCCGGCCCCATCGACCACTGGTACACCCTCGTCGGGAAGATCGCGCTGGAACTGGCGATCGGCGCGCTCGTCGGACTGGCCGTCGGCTGGCTCGGCGCTTTCGGGCTGCGACACGTCGCACTGCCCGCGTCGGGCCTGTACCCCATCGCCGTCATGGCCATCGCCGTGGTCGCCTACGCGGCCGGCGCCATGGCGCACGGCAGCGGCTTCCTCGCCGTCTATCTCGCCTCCATGATCCTCGGCAACTCCAAGCTGCCCCACGCGCCCGCGAACCGCGGCTTCGCCGAGGGCCTCGGCTGGATCGCGCAGATCGGCATGTTCGTTCTGCTCGGACTGCTCGTGACGCCGCACGAGCTGCTGCGGGACTTCTGGCCCGCGGTGGTGGTCGGCCTGATACTGACGGTGCTCGCCCGCCCGGTGGGAGTCCTCATCAGCCTCATGCCGTTCCGCATCCCGTGGCAGGAGCAGGTGCTGATGTCCTGGGCCGGCCTCCGCGGCGCCGTGCCCATCATTTTCGCGACGATCCCCATGGTCTCCGGTGTCGAGGGCAACGACCGGATCTTCAACATCGTCTTCGTGCTGGTCGTCGTCTACACCCTGGTCCAGGGTCCGACGCTGCCGTGGCTGGCGAGGGCACTGCGGCTCGGCGACCCCTCCGAGGCCGCCGACCTCGGCGTCGAGTCGGCCCCGCTGGAGCGGCTGCGCGGCCATCTGCTGTCGGTGGCCATCCCGGACAGCTCCAAGATCCACGGTGTGGAGGTCGCCGAGCTGCGGCTGCCCTCCGGCTCGGCGGTCACCCTCGTCGTACGCGAGGGCAAGACCTTCGTGCCGCTCCCGTCGACCGTGCTGCGGCACGGCGACGAGCTGCTGGTCGTGGCCACCGATCCGGTCAGGGACGCCGCGGAGCGGCGGCTCAGGGCCGTCAGCCAGGGCGGAAAGCTGGCCGGCTGGCTGGGCACCGGAGGCGGCTCCAGGTGACGGTGGACCGTGGACTGCGCCGCCTCTGTGGCCTGGAGCTGTTCAAACCCAGGAATAGACGGGGTGATCTCTGTCATTTCCCAGGTGGTCATGGCAGGAATCCCTGTACCATGAAGGCACACTGATCGACCAACTCTGCCTGACGCAGAGCTGGCGCGACCGTATGGCGGCCGCGGCGTCCCCCGAGCGGACCCCGGTATCTACCGCAGTTCCGCGCAAGAGGACAGCTCTCGGCGGCTCCCGACACCCAGGGGAGCGCTACCAGGCGGCAGAAAGGCAAGGGGCCGTGGCGTCCACGGTCGCTTCTGGCAGGCGTCCTGGTTACGGACAGCTGCTCCGCACCCCCGGAGTCTGGACGTTCCTGCTCCCCGGTTTCGCTGCACGGCAGCCCTTCGCGATGCTCACGATCGGCATCGTCCTGCTCGTCCAGCACACGACCGGTTCCTACGGCAGCGCCGGTGCGGTCGCCGCCGTCACCGGCGTCTCCATGGCGCTGTTCGCCCCGCAGAGCGGAAAGCTCGCCGACCGCTTCGGCCAGCGCGCGGTCCTGCTGCCCGGGGTCCTGGTGCACACCGTCTCCGTCGCCTCGCTGACGGCACTGGCCCTCGCGGGTGCTCCGCTGTGGGCCCTGTTCGCGGCTGCGGTGCCCACCGGTGCGTCGGTGCCGCAGATCGGACCGATGGTGCGGGCCCGCTGGGCCGCCCGGCTCCAGGGCTCGCCCCTGATGCAGACCGCCGCCGCCTTCGAGTCGGTGACGGACGAGTTCACCTTCGTGGTCGGCCCGGTCCTCGCCACCGCCCTGTGCACGGGCGTGCACCCCGCCGCCGGCCTGATCGCCGAGGCGGCGCTCACGCTGGCGGGCGGCCTGCTGTTCGCGGCCCAGCGCCGCACCCAGCCTGCTCACGGCCACCAGAGCGCCGAGATGCGCGCGGAGCGTACGTCCGCGCTCTCCGTACCCGGCGTGCGGGTGCTCGCCGTCGCGTTCCTGGGCATCGGCGCGGTCTTCGGCGGCATGCAGGTCTCGCTGACCGCCTTCACCGAGGAGATCGGGCAGCCGGGCATGAACGGTCTGCTCTACGGTCTCTTCGCCGCGGGCAACATGCTGGCCGGCATCACCGTGGGAGCCGTCGCCTGGAAGAGCGGACCGCGCCGCCGGCTCGTCGTCGGCTACGCGGCGCTCACGGTCGCCGCGTCCCTCCTGTGGACGGTGCACTCCGTGGCCCTGCTCGGCACGCTCGGCCTGGTCGTCGGCCTGTTCATCGCACCGGCCCTGATCAGCGGCTACACGCTGGTCGAGTCGCTGGTGCCCGCGTCCGCCCGCACCGAGGCCTTCACCTGGCTGACGGGCGCGGTGGCGCTCGGGCAGGCGGCGGCCGTGACAGTGGCCGGACGGCTTGCCGACGGCTACGGCGCGAGCGCCGGATTCGTGGTCCCGCTCGTGGGCACGGCGCTGGCGCTGGCCACCCTGCTGGCACTGCGGTCGCGCCTCGCGCCGACGGCCGGCGGGCGGGTGGCCGCACGTGGGATCGGTCACCGAGTGCCGGTGACGGTGGACTGATCCAGCGGAATACGTCACTATGGATCGTCGTTAGCACTCATCGAGTGAGAGTGCCAGGAGGAAGACCAGTGCCGACCTACCAGTACCAGTGCACCGAATGCGGCGAGGGCCTCGAGGCGGTCCAGAAGTTCACCGACGACGCCCTGACCGTATGCCCGAGCTGCGACGGACGCCTCAAGAAGGTGTTCTCGGCGGTCGGCATCGTCTTCAAGGGCTCCGGCTTCTACCGCAACGACAGCCGTGGCTCGTCGTCGAGCAGCTCTCCTGCCTCGTCGAGCTCGAAGTCGTCCGAGTCGAAGTCCTCCTCGACCACGACCTCGTCGTCGAGCTCCGCTTCGTCCTCCTCGACGAGCGCCTCGAGCGCCTCCGGCTCCGCCGCCTGATCCTCACGATGCGCGGACCCCGCCGTGGCAGTGGCCACGGTGGGGTTCTTGGCGTTTTCGCGTCCGGCTACTGTGATCGCCATGGCGACCAACGCGCACCCGAACACAGGCTCCGACAGCGGTTCCGGTTCTTCTGACGGCTCCGGCTCCGCCCGCGCCGAGATCGGCGTGATCGGCGGCTCCGGCTTCTACTCCTTCCTGGACGACGTCACCGAGATCCAGGTCGACACCCCCTACGGCGCTCCCAGCGACTCGCTGTTCCTCGGCGAGATCGCCGGCCGCAAGGTGGCCTTCCTGCCCCGCCACGGACGCGGCCACCATCTGCCGCCGCACCGCATCAACTACCGGGCCAACCTCTGGGCGCTGCGGTCGGTGGGCGTGCGCCAGGTGCTCGGACCGTGCGCCGTGGGCGGCCTGCGGCCGGAGTACGGCCCGGGCACACTGCTCGTGCCCGACCAGTTCGTCGACCGTACGAAGTCCCGGGCCCAGACGTACTTCGACGGGCTGCCCCTGCCGTCCGGTGAGGTGCCGAACGTCGTGCACGTCTCGCCCGCCGACCCGTACTGCCCGCGGGGGCGCAAGGCGGGCCTGGAGGCGGCGCGCGCACGCGACTGGGAGCCGGTGGACGGCGGCACGCTGGTGGTCGTCGAGGGGCCGCGCTTCTCGACCCGTGCCGAATCGCGCTGGCACGCCGCGATGGGCTGGTCGGTGGTCGGCATGACCGGGCACCCGGAGGCGGTGCTGGCCCGTGAGCTGGAGCTCTGCTACACGTCGATGACCCTCGTCACGGACCTGGACGCGGGGGCGGAGGCGGGCGAGGGCGTCTCCCACGAAGAAGTCTTGAAGGTGTTCGCCGCCAATGTGGACCGGCTGCGGACCGTGCTTTTCGACGCGGTGGCCGCGCTGCCGGCGAACGAGGACCGCAACTGCACCTGTGGGAACGCGCTGGCGGGGGTCGATCCGGGCATCGAACTGCCGTAATCACGCTCAGGGGTGGCCGAGTTGTCCACAAGCCGGGGGCTGTCCACAGGCTTCGGCGGGGTGGGGCCGGAAAGTGGATCGTGAGGAGCGGTCGGACACGGGCAGCAGGCCCGGTCCACGCCCCATGACAGGCGGTGCTCGGCATGTCGCTGTACTCCTCTTCCGGTCCCGGCTCCTCTTCCTCCTCCGGTCCCGGCTCACTCACCGACCTGGACTCCTCTTCCGGTCCCTGTTCCTCCTCCCCCGGCTCCGCCTCCGCTCCTGGCTCGCTCGCCGGCGCAGACGACACTTCCGGTCCCGACTCCCTCGCCGGCCCCGCGACGCCGTCGGCCACTTCAGCCGCCTCGGCGCGGGTGTCGTCCGCGCCGCCTTCACCGGACGCGTCACCGGACTCGCCGGACGGCCCGTCGGGTCCGGTGACCGCTCCGCCGACCGTTCCGTTCACCCTCCCGACGGCCGGCCGGTTCACCGTCCCGGCGGCACTCTCCATGGCGTCGTCACCGGCTCCGGAGCCCCTGGGTGTGCCACAGTTCGCGCCGCTGCGGGTGCGCGGTGGCAGCCGTCGGCTGCGGCGGGCGCTGCGCAGGCAGCGGCGTGCGATGGCCGCCGGGCTGGCGGTGACGGCCGCGGCGCTGGCCGCTTCGGGCGCGCGTGGCCCGGACGATCCGGGCGGCGGGTCGGGGCCGCATGGCCAAGCGAGCCCGGGCACGGGGCCCTTGGCGGCCGCTGCTCCGGCGCATGAGAGCCGCCCTGGTGACGTTCTGGTGTCAGCTCCCGTGCGGATCGCCGACGCGGCGACGGTCCGGCTGCTGCGGCCGGGAGACCGGGTCGATGTGATCGCAGCCGCCGATTCGCCGCCGGGTGCGGATTCGCCGGCGAAGGTTGTGGCCTCCGGAGTCCGGGTCGCCGCGATCCCGCGAGCGGGCGAGGACCCCGTCGGCGGCGGCGCGTTGATCGTACTGTCCGTTCCACGGACCACCGCCGCCACGCTGGCCGGAGCCGGGGCGACGTCCCGACTGGCGGTGACAGTGTGCTGACGTTCGATACGCCGACTCGTGCCGACGTATCGCCAGGTCGCCAGTCGGCGAGTGCGAATTGGACAGGGCGGCCGGGGGCTGACGTAAGTTGCGCAATTGTCCCCCTGCCCTACCGCACATGTGAAAAGAGGCTCATTCGTGAGCGAGAAGAAGCCGAGCCTGCTCGAAGGCTTCCAGGCCTTCCTGATGCGTGGCAATGTGATCGACCTCGCGGTCGCCGTCGTCATCGGTGCCGCGTTCACCAACATCGTCAACGCTGTGGTGAAGGGCGTGATCAACCCGCTCGTCGGAGCGTTCGGCACGAAGAACCTGGACTCCTACAGCTCCTGCCTGAAGGCCCCCTGCCAGGTCGTCGACGGCGAGATGCAGGGCATCCAGATCATGTGGGGATCGGTGCTCGGCGCCACCCTGCAGTTCCTGATCACCGCGGCCGTCGTGTACTTCCTGATGGTGCTGCCCATGGCGAAGTACCTCGCACGCCGCGAGGCACAGCGCAAGGCGAAGGAAAGCGTGCACGAGACGCTGGAGGTGACGGAGCTGGAGGTCCTGAAGGAGATCCGCGACGCTCTTCTCGCCCAGCGCGGTGGGGACACCGGGGGCCCGGCGGGGGCTTCGGCACCCGGCGACCGCGGCTAGACACCGCGGGAACCGCGAGCCACCCGGCAGGAACCGCGAGCCCCGAGGGCTCAGATGTGGTGGGGCGGCTTCTCGTCGAGGAAGCGCGCAAGATCGGCGGCGCTGTCACCGCTGGCCTGAGGCCGCTCACCCCACCCGCGGTCCGTATCGTCCGAGGATTGCTGGTCCATCGGATCGTCGAAGGTCAGCTCCGGCTTGGAGTGCTGCCGGCCGGGCTGCTTCGCATCTCGCGGTCCGGGGGCGGGGGCGGTGCTCATGCCTCCAGGGTAAGGCGGCCGGGGCCCCTGCGGTCAACGGTCTCTGGGGTCCGGCGACCACAGCGCGAGGACCACGAGGTACGACAGGACCAGGAGGCCCGCACCCCACCGGGCCGACGACGGTCATCGCCAGTGCGAGCCGCGCGGGACCGGCCGGGCGGCCTGGGCGGGCCGGACGCATCGGCCCGGCCCGCGGGACCGGTCCCGGAAGAGCCGTCAGCCGCGCCGGTTGGATCGTTCGCGTGCGGCGAGCCTTCCGCATGGTTCGGGTCCAGCGAGCCTGCTCCCGGATTCGCCTCGCTCATGGCTTCTCCCCCGCGCCCGCGGTCGTCGCCCCGGGGCGGTCGAGCAACGCCGCGCGCTCGGGCGACGACTCGGCGAACCGCCGGCACCGGAGCGCGGCTGCCCGGCGCCGTCTCCGCGCCAGGGCGGTGCGGGAGGCACCGGCGGCACGGGCAGCGGCTCGGACGGGGGCACCGAC
This sequence comes from Streptomyces sp. NPDC002867, assembly GCF_053591895.1. Lineage (NCBI taxonomy): Bacteria > Bacillati > Actinomycetota > Actinomycetes > Kitasatosporales > Streptomycetaceae > Streptomyces > Streptomyces sp. NPDC002867. The sequence goes on from NZ_JBSFUR010000015.1 coordinate 127,471, forward strand.
GGCTTCGCCGGTACGGCGGGGGCATCTGGCGGCTCGGTCACGAAGCCACGCTAGGGCGGTTTGCAGAGATGGGCCCGTTTTGGTGGACAGGGGGGTGAGCGGGGGCCTCAACAGATGACGGAGTGACCGGATCGGCGGGCGCGCGCGTCCGGCCATCGGCGAGCGGACCGTTCTGCTGTGCTTTGCCCATGATGTCCACACCTGGTCCGGACTACGGGTCCGCTCACCACCATCACACCAGGCCGCTGCGGCGGATGACGGCCCGCAGCCGGGAGGAGGGCCACCGCACCGCGACCCCGCTGGAGCTCTTCTTCGACCTGTGCTTCGTCGTCGCCGTCGCCCAGGCCGGGCTCCAACTGGTGCATGCCGTCGCCGAGAATCACGCGGCAACGGGAGTCGTCGGTTACCTGTACGTGTTCTTCGGCGTGTGGTGGGCGTGGATGAACTTCACCTGGTTCGCCTCCGCCTACGACTGCGACGACGTGCCGTACCGGATCGCCACCCTCGTGCAGATCTCCGGTGTCCTGGTCTACGCGGCGGGCGTGCCGCGCGCCTTCGTCGACAACGACTGGACCGTCGCCGTCGTCGGCTATCTGGTGATGCGCGTGGCACTGACCGCCCAGTGGCTGCGCGCCGCCGCCTCCGAGCCGTCCGGCCCCGCCCGGCGCACCGCTGTGCAGTACGCGGTGGGCCTCGTACTCTGCCAGGCCGCGTGGGTCGCGCTGCTGTCGGCTCCGGAGGGCTCGCAGCGCTGGCTGTTCCTGATCGTCGCGATGGGCGAGTTGCTCGTCCCCGTGGTCGCCGAGCGGAATCACCAGACGGCCTGGCATCCGCATCACATCGTGGAGCGGTACGGGCTGTTCACGCTCATCGTGCTCGGCGAGACCATGCACGCAGCCACCACGGCCGTCCAGTCCGCGCTCGACGAGAACGACGCCCTCGGCGAGCTGCTGCCCATCGCCGCGGGCGGGCTGCTGATCGTCTTCTCCGCGTGGTGGATCTACTTCGCCGTCCCGGCGCACGAGCGGCTGGGGTCCAACCGCCAGGCGATCCCCTGGGGTTACGGCCACCTGATGATCTTCGCTTCGGCAGCCGCGGTCGGCGCGGGGCTGGAGGTCGCGGTGGAGGAGACGGTCGGCAAGGCGCACGTGTCGGTCACCGCCGCGTCAGCGGCGGTGACCATCCCCGCCGCGACGTTCCTCGTGACGGTGTGGTTGCTGCACGCCCGGTATTTCAAGCGCGGCGTGGCGCAGCAGGTGCTGCTGCCGGCCGGCGCGCTGGCGATCCTGGCGTGCACGTTCGCGGGCCACTGGGCGGTGTTCGCCGCCGGGCTGGCCGCGGCGGCGACGGTGGCGGTCGGCGTGACACTGGCTGCCCGCCCACCGCACCCCGCGACCGCCGGTTGACCAACTACGGTGGGAGCCATGGGCGTCGACGAACTCACGGGACCGGGGGCCGGCCCCGGCTCGGGCAGCGGCGGACTGACGGATGTGGCCGGTCTGCGCGTCGGGCATGCGCAGGTACCGGGCGAGCGCGCGCTCAGCGGCACCACCGTCGTGCTCGCGCCGGCAGGTGGCGTGGTCGCCGCCGTGGACGTACGCGGCGGCGGGCCCGGCACCCGGGAGACGGACGCCCTGGACCCGCGCAACCTCGTCCAGCGCATCGAGGCCGTCGTGCTGACGGGCGGCAGCGCCTTCGGGCTCGAGTCCGCAGCCGGAGTGATGGCGTGGCTGGAGGAGCAGGGCCGGGGCGTACGGGTGGGGCCGGACCCCTCGCAGGTCGTTCCCGTCGTGCCGGCCGCGTGCGTCTTCGACCTCGGCCGCGGCGGCGACTGGCACGCCCGGCCGGACGCCTCGACCGGACGGGCCGCCGTGGAGGCCGCGGCGGCGAGCGCGGAAGGCGCCCCGGTCGCCGAGGGAGCGGTGGGCGCGGGCACGGGTGCGGTGATCGGCCGGTTCAAAGGCGGTGTCGGGACCGCGAGTTGCGTCCTGGAGTCGGGGATCACGGTGGCGGCGCTGGTCGTCGCGAACGCGGTCGGCTCGGCGGTCGACCCGCGCACGGGCGCACTGTACGGCGCGTACGGCACCGAACGCACCAACGAACCGGAGCCCGCCGTGCACGCGGCGGCCCAGTCGCGGCTGGCCGAGGTACGCGAGAAGAACGGGCCGGCGCCGCTGAACACCACCCTCGCCGTCGTCGCCACCGACGCCGACCTGACCCGCGCCCAGGCCCACAAGCTCGCCGGCACCTCGCACGACGGCATCGCGCGCGCCGTACGGCCGGTACACCTGCTCAACGACGGCGACACCGTGTTCGCCCTGGCCACGGGTGCGAAGCCACTGGACAAGGCCGACCCGCTCGCCCTCAACGACGTCCTCGCCGCGGGAGCGGACATGGTGACCCGGGCGATCGTGAGGGCCGTGCGGGCGGCCGACGGCGTCGACGGGCCCGGCGGTGTCTTCCCCTCGTACCGGGAGCTGTACGGCACCGAATGACGTCACCCCGTGGCCAGTTGGGAACGTCCGTGCGAACGGGAACCCCGGCCGCCCGGCCCCTCGTTTTACTGGAACCCTGAACGCGTTGTCAGACCCAAGCGCTACGTTTAGCAATCAGCAAGTGACGTGTGGCGACGGCCTGGAGACCCCTCTTGAACGATCCGATCGATCCGTACGAGACAACCGAGACGCACCTCGAGCGACTCCTGGGTCGGGCGCTCAACTCCTTCGATCTGCCCGACGCGACGGTCGAGCGGCTCGGATCGGCACTGACCCATGCCAGTTCGCTGCACTCCTCCCACCACGAGGCGGGGCTGCACCGGGCGACCTATCGCCACACGTACCTGCTCGGCGACGGCAGTTCCCTCACTCTGTGGGAGCTCGTCCACAGCAACGACGGCGGCGGCACCGGGCGCGACGGCGCCTGTGACACGGAGCAGCACGAGCTCTACGCGGACGAGTCCGAGGTCCGGCTCGCCGCGTCCCGCCTCCCGGCCGGCTTCCCCGGGTTCGCCGCGGACGCGCCCGGTCCCGGCTTCTGCCTGGACGCCGACCTGGAGCTCCTCGCCTCGCTGATGACGCCGCCCCCGGCGCCACCCCCGCCGATGTACGTCCCCGACGACTCGGCCGACCACGCCCGCCGGGTGCTGCGCCGTGCGGAGAACGAGAACCGGCCCGGCGAGGAAACCGCGCGTCGGTTGCGGGCGGCGTTCGCGCACCACATCACGCAGGTCTTCGGCCGGCAGTTCCGGGTGGCGGGCAAGGACGCCGGTTTCACGCTGTACGAACACGCGTTCCTGCTGCTGGACGGCACGGAGACCAGCCTGTGGGAGGTCGAGCACACGGCGACGCCCGACGGCCGCCACATGTGCGAGGTCTACGAGGCGGAGCACGCCGCGCGCGAAGCGATGCAGCTTCGCGCGCGGGTGCGGTAGCGGCCCGGCTCAGGCGGCGACGGACACCTTCTCCGCCGACGCCGCCTCGGCGGACGCGGCGGCCTGATCCGGCTTGCGTGCGCCCTTGAGCAGGAGCACCAGGCCCGTGCTGACGAGCGTTCCCGCGGCTATGGCGAGGAGGTAGAGGAACGGGTTCCCGATCAGCGGCACGACGAAGATGCCGCCGTGCGGGGCGCGCAGCGTGCACTCGAAGAGCATCGACAGTGCGCCGGTGACCGCGCCGCCCACCATCGCGGAAGGGATGACCCGCAGCGGGTCGGCCGCGGCGAACGGAATGGCGCCCTCGGTGATGAACGAGGCGCCCAGCACCCAGGCCGCCTTGCCGTTCTCCCGCTCGGTCTTCGTGAACAGCCGACCGCGCACGACCGTCGCCAGCGCCATGGCGAGCGGCGGCACCATGCCCGCGGCCATCACCGCGGCCATGACCTTGAGCGAGCCCTCGGTCGGGTTGGCGAGTCCGCCGACCGCGAAGGCGTAGGCGACCTTGTTGAGCGGGCCGCCGAGGTCGAAGCACATCATCAGGCCGAGCAGGACGCCCAGGAGGATGGCATTGGCCCCGGACAGGCCGGACAGCCAGTTGGTCAGCGCCTGCTGCAGCTCGGCGACGGGCTTGCCGACGACGAGGAACATCAGGAAACCGACCACGATCGAGGAGATCAGCGGGATCACGACCACCGGCATGATGCCGCGCAGTGGCTTGGGCACCTTGAGGCGTTGGATGGTCATGACCGTGAAGCCCGCGATCAGACCGGCGATCAGGCCGCCGAGGAAGCCGGCGTTGATGGTCAGCGAGATGGCACCGCCGACGAAACCGGGGACGAGACCGGGGCGGTCGGCCATGCCGTACGCGATGTACCCGGCGAGCACGGGCACGAGGAAGCTGAACGCCAGCCCGCCGACCTGGAACAGCAGCGCGGCCCAGCTCGTGTGGTCGGCCCACACGAAGTGCTCGGCCACGGACTTGGCGTCGGAGATCTCGTATCCGCCGATCGCGAAGCCGAGGGCGATGAGCAGACCGCCCGCGGCGACGAACGGCACCATGTAACTGACGCCGGACATGAGCCACTTGCGGAGCTTCGTGCCGTAGCCCTCGCCGGGTTCGCCCGCCCTGTCCACGGGTGCCGCCGTCCGCGCCGCCGCGGTGACCTCGCCGCGCTCGGCCTTGCCGCGCACCTCGGCGATCAGCTCGGCGGCCCGGCTGATGCCGGCCTTGACGCCGACGTCCACGGTGGGCTTGCCGGCGAAGCGCTCCTTGTCCCGTACGGGCACGTCGTGCGCGAAGATCACGCCGTCGGCGGCGTCGATGACGGCGGGGTCGAGCCGGGCGAACCCGGCGGAGCCCTGCGTCTCGACGACGACCTCGACACCGGCGGCACCGCCGGCCTTCTCCAGGGCCTCGGCCGCCATGTAGGTGTGGGCGATGCCGGTGGGACAGGAGGTGACGGCAACGACACGGAACGGGCCGCGCGGCGCGGAACCGGTGGCCGCACCGTCGTCCGCGGCGTCCGTCCGCTCCGTGCCCGCGTCCGCGCCCGGTCCGGCGGCGTCGCCGCCGCGCTGCGGGGCCGTCGTCGCCGTGCTCGCCGGTGCTCCCGCACCTCTCGTACCGGCATCGGACGCGTCCGCGCCCGAGTCGGACGGGCCCGCGGCCGAAGCCGCGGCCGCGCCATCGTCCGACGACGCTGCGGCGCCCGCCTCTCCCGCGACCGGCGCCTCTGCCGGCGACGGTGCGTCACCGCGGATCAGGGACGCCGTTGCCGACCGGTCCGTCGACGTGCGCAGCGCGCCGGTGAAGGACTCGTCCATCAGGCGGCGGGCCAGCGACGACAGGATCGTCAGGTGGGCGTCGTCCGCGCCCGCCGGTGCCGCTATCAGGAAGATCAGGTCCGCCGGCCCGTCCGGCGCACCGAAGTCGATGCCCGCCGCGCTGCGGCCGAACGCCAGCGTCGGCTCGGTGACGTGCTCGCTGCGGCAGTGCGGGATGCCGATGCCGCCGTCCAGGCCGGTCGGCATCTGCGCCTCGCGCGCCGCCACGTCGGCGAGGAAGCCGTCCAGGTCGGTGATCCGGCCGAGCTCCCTCATCCGTGAGGCCAGCGAACGGGCCGCCGCTTCCTTCGTCGTCGCGGCCAGGTCGAGGTCGACCAGGTCCGCGGTGATCATGTCGCTCATCGCGGGCTCCCTTGTTCGGTGAGGACTCGGTCCAGGGGGATGTCCGCGGTCACGGTGACCGCGGACGGGTCGAGGTCGGCAGGGGCGGGCATCACGCTGCCCGGCAGCTGTACCGCCGCCGCGCCGTGGGCGACCGCCGCCGCCAGTGCGCCGCGGCCCTCCCCGCCCGCGGCGAGGAATCCGGCGAGAGAGGCGTCCCCCGCGCCGACGTTGCTGCGCACGGCGCTCACGGCCGCCGAGCCGAAGTACGTGCCCGCCTCGGAGACGAGCAACTGGCCGTCGGCGCCCAGGCTGGCGAGCACCGAGCGCGCGCCGAACGCGAGCAGCTCCTCCGCCGCCTTGACCGCTTCGCCGACGGTCAGCAGCGGGCGGCCCACGGCCGCGGCGAGTTCGTCGGCGTTCGGCTTGACGACGTCGGGACGCACGGGCAGCGCCGCCATCAGCGACGGCCCCGACGTGTCGAGGGCGACGCGCGTGCCCGCGGCGTGCGCACGGACGACCAGTTCGGCGTACCAGTCGGGGCCGAGGCCGCGCGGCAGGCTGCCGCAGCAGGCGATCCAGTCCGCGGACTCGGAGTGTTCCCGGACCGCGGCGAGCAGCAGCGCCGACTCGACGGGGCTCAGCTCGGGACCGGGGGCGTTGATCTTGGTGAGGGTGCCGTCCGGTTCGGCGACGGAGATGTTCGAGCGGGTGTGCCCGACCACCGGCACGGACGCGACCTCGATGCCCTGGCCCACGAGCAGGTCGGCGACGAGTGCGCCGGGCGCTCCGCCGAGCGGCATGACCGCGACCGTGCGGTGCCCGGCTGCGGCAACGGCCCGCGACACGTTGACGCCCTTGCCGCCCGGGTCCATCCGTTCGCCGGTGGCGCGCAGCACCTCGCCGCGGTCCAGCGACGGAACCTCGTAGGTGCGGTCCAGCGACGGGTTCGGGGTGACGGTCAGAATCATGCGCGTACGACTTCCGTGCCCGCGGCCTCGATGGCCTCGGCGTCCTTCGGGGCGAGCCCGCTGTCCGTGATGAGCAGGTCGACGTCCGAGAGGTCGCCGAACCGCGCGAAGTGCTCCTGTCCGTACTTGGCCGAGTCGGCGAGCAGGACGACGCGGCGCGCCGCGGCGATCTGGGCGCGCTTGACGGCGGCCTCGGCCAGGTCGGGGGTGGTCAGGCCGCCGTCCGCCGAGTACCCGTTCGCGCCGATGAAGACGACGTCGGCGTGGATCTCGCTGTACGCCCGCAGGGCCCAGGCGTCGACGGCGGCGCGCGTACGGTGCCGTACGCGGCCGCCGACGAGGTGGAGGTCGATGCCGGGGTGGTCGGCGAGACGCGCGGCGACGGGCAGGGCGTGGGTCACGACGGTGAGCGAGCGGTCCAGGGGGAACGCCGCGGCGAGGCGCCCGACGGTGGATCCGGCGTCGAGGATCACGCTGCCCTCCTCGGGCAGTTCTCCCAGGGCGGCCTGGGCGATGCGATCCTTCTCGTCGGCGGCGGTGGACTCGCGCTCGGCGAGGTCGGGCTCGAAGTCCAGCCGCCCGGCCGGGATGGCACCTCCGTGCACCCTCCGCACCAGACCGGCGCGGTCCAGGGACTTGAGGTCGCGCCGGATGGTCTCGGCGGTCACCTGGAACGACTCGGCGAGCGACAGGACGTCGACGCGTCCGCCGTCCCGGGCGAGCCGCAGGATCTCCTGTTGGCGCTCCGCTGCGTACATGTGGTTCTACATCCGATCCATGCCCGAACCTGTGGTTTCACCACGAGGCTACGCCCGGATTTCGCCAAAGTAAACAGACTCGGGCATTCGAACGGGACGACATCCGACAGGCCGATGCCCGCGCCACAACATCGTGGCGCGGGCATCGGAGCACCGGCTTCGTTCTGGGAGCGCCGGGCGGTCTCAGCGCGCGAGCACCGGCTCCGGCTCGCCTTCCTGCGCACCCTCCACCTGCTCGGCCGTCTTCTCGACCGGCTCCGGGGCGTCGTCCGTCGCGCCCGCCTCCAGGTGCTGCTTCGGCCGCGCCGGCAGCGCGAACATCACCAGGAAGATCGCGCCGAGCACCGCCGCCACCCACCACAGCGAGTGCTGGAAGGCCTCGGCGAACACCCTGCCCGCCGCGCCCGGCGCCGGCCTCTCCTCGTCGATCGTGCCGAAGAAGACCACCGACACCAGGCCGAGGCCGAGCGCGTTGCCCATCTGGGCGGTCGTGTTGATCAGGCCCGACGCCGAACCCGCGTGCTCGCGCGGCACCTCCGAGAGCACCGCGTCCGTGAGCGGCGCGACGATCAGGCCCATCCCGACGCCCATGACGACCAGGGGCAGGATCATCTGCCAGGGGGCGATCGCCGTGCCGTACCGGTCGGCCTCCCAGATGTAGATCAGCAGGCCGGCGGCCATCGTCACCGCGCCCGCCTGCAGCACCTTCCGCCCGAAGCGCGGCACCAGCAGCTGCACCGACATCCCTGCCGCCGCGGAGACGGCGATCGAGAACGGCACGCCGGTCAGACCGGCCTTCAGCGGGCTCCAGCCGAGCCCGATCTGCATGTACAGCGTCCAGACCAGGAAGAAGATGCCCAGCACGACACCGAACGTCAGCTGCACGGCGATGCCCGCGGCGAAGCTCTTCACCTTGAACAGCGACAGCTCGACCAGCGGAGAGCCGTCCTTGCGGGTCTTGTACTTCTCGTACGCCACGAACACGGCGAACACCAACGGGCTGGCCGCCATGCACAGGTGGCCCCACAGCGGCCAGTCCAGCTCGCGGCCGCGGGTGAGCGGGTAGATCAGCATCAGCAGGCCGAGGGTGACCAGGGCGACGCCCACGAGGTCGAGCCGGAGCGCCTTCGGAGCACGGGACTCGGTGATGAACTTCCGTCCCAGGATCAGACCGGCGATGCCGACCGGAAGGTTGATCAGGAAGATCGGGCGCCATTCGAGACCGAAGAGGTTCCACTGGGTCAGCAGCGCGCCGAGCAGCGGCCCGGAGACCGCCCCGAGGCCCACGACCGCACCGAACAGGCCGAAGACCTTGCCGCGTTCGTGCGCCGGGAAGGTGACGTGCACGATCGCGAGGACCTGCGGCACCATCATGGCCGCCGCGGTGCCCTGCAGGAGGCGGGAGGCGACCAGCATCTCCTCGCTGGGGGCGAACCCGCAGAGCGCGGAGGCGATCGTGAATCCGGTCATGCCGATCAGGAACAGCCGCTTGCGGCCGTAGATGTCACCGAGCCGGCCGCCCGTGATCAGACCGGCGGCGAAGGCGAGCGCGTACCCCGCGGTGATCCACTGGATCGCGCCGAACGAGGCGCCGAGATCCCGCTCGATGCTGGGGATCGCGATGTTGACGATGGTGACGTCGACCAGGTCCATGAAGGCCGCGGTCATGACGATGGCGAGAGCGATCCATCGCCTGCGGTCCGATGCCGTACCCGTTACGGCGGGCTGCTGTGAACTCATACGAGGATTCTGGAGGGCATATAGGTCAGGTCACGTCCTAGATGAGCGCCATCCTGGAAAGCATGACGGACACTCCGGCACGACTCCTCAATCTGCTCTCGCTTCTCCAGACCCCGCGCGAATGGCCCGGCAGCGAGCTCGCGGACCGCCTCGGCGTCAGCCCGCGCACGATCCGGCGCGACATCGACCGGCTGCGGGACCTCGGTTATCCGGTGGAGGCGACCAAGGGTGCGGTCGGTGGGTACCGCCTGGTCGCGGGCGCCGCGATGCCGCCCCTCCTGCTGGACGACGAGGAGGCGGTGGCCATCGCGGTCGGCCTGCGGGCGGGTGCGGGCCATGCCATCGAGGGCATCGAGGAGGCCTCGGTGCGGGCCCTGGCCAAACTGGAGCAGGTGCTCCCGTCCCGGCTGCGGCACCGCGTGACCACCCTCCAGGCGGCGACGCTCCCCCTGACAAGGGGCGACGGCGCCACCATCGATCCGCAGACGCTGACAGTCATCGCGGGCACGGTCACCGGGCGCGAGCGGCTGCGCTTCGCCTACCGCGCGGGTGACGGCGCCGAGACGCGCCGGCAGGTCGAGCCCTACCGGCTCGTGTCGACGGGGCGCCGGTGGTACCTCGTCGCGTACGACCTCCAGCGCGAGGACTGGCGCACGTTCCGCGTGGACCGGGTGACGGAGCCGTTCGCCACGGGGTCGCGGTTCGCTCCGCGGGAGGCTCCCGTGGGGGACGCGGCGGAGCTGCTGAGCCACACCATGTCGCGGCAGCAGCAGGAGCACGACGTCGACGTGAGCTTCCGCGCCCCGGCGTCGTTCGTCGCTGCCCGGCTGCCCGAGCACCTGGGCGCGCCCGTCCCGACGGGCGAGGACACGTGCCGGCTGCGGACCCGGGCGGCGGACTCGGTGGAGTGGCTGGCGCTCCGACTGGCGCTGGTGGACTGCGAGTTCACGGTGCACGGACCGCAGCCGCTGCGGGATTACGTGACGGACCTGGCGACCCGCCTGACGAGGTCCACGGCCTGACGCGGGCGTCCAGGGGCGGAGCGGACGGCCCGACGCGGGCCCGGCACCTGAACGGCCCGTCGCGGGTCCGCACCTGGGGAGCGGGCGGCCCGACGCGGGCGCTCAGGGGCGCAGCGGACCGCCCCGGACGCGCGGCGGCGGACGGTCCTGGTGGATGCCAGGATCGTCCGCCACATGCCCTCTTCCGCACCCGGCGGTCGGTGACTACGCCGCCGCGTCGAAGCCCGTGTCGCGGGCCATGCGCTTCAGCTCCAGCAGCGCGTGCTTCTCGATCTGACGGATCCGCTCACGCGTCAGGCCGTGCTCCTTGCCGACCTCCGTCAGTGTGCGCTCCCGGCCGTCCTCGATGCCGTACCGCATACGGATGATCGAGGCGGTGCGGTGGTCGAGCCTGCCGATGAGGTCGTCGAGCTCCTCGCTGCGCAGCAGCGTGAGCACCGACTGCTCCGGCGACACCGCCGACGTGTCCTCCAGCAGATCGCCGAACTGGGTCTCCCCGGCGTCGTCCACGGACATGTTCAGGCTGACCGGGTCACGGGCCCAGTCCAGGACGTCGGTGACGCGCTCCGGCGTCGAGCCCAGCTCCTCCGCGATCTCGGCGGCCTCCGGCTCCCTGCCGTTCTCCCTGTTGAACTCGCGCTGGACACGGCGGATGCGGCCGAGCTCCTCCACCAGGTGGACGGGGAGCCGGATGGTGCGGGACTGGTCGGCTATGGAACGGGTGATCGCCTGGCGGATCCACCAGGTCGCGTACGTGGAGAACTTGAAGCCCTTCGCGTAGTCGAACTTCTCGACCGCGCGGACCAGGCCCGCGTTCCCCTCCTGGATCAGGTCGAGCAGGGGCAGTCCGCTGCGTGGGTAGCGCCGGGCGACGGCCACGACGAGGCGCAGGTTGGACCGGATGAAGACATCCTTCGCCCGCTCGCCGGCCGCGGCAAGCGTTTCCAGCTCCTCACGCGTGGCTCCGCCGGCCTTGCTCTCCACCTCTCCGTCGAGGATCTGGCGGGCGTACACACCCGCCTCGATGGTCTGGGACAGCTCGACCTCCTTGGCGGCGTCGAGCAGTGGCGTGCGCGCGATCTCGTCGAGGTACATGCCGACCAGGTCGCGGTCGGCGATCTCCCCGCCCACGGCGCGAACGCTGCTCGCCCTGTCGGTCCCACCTCCGGAGCCGGAGACCTGAGAGGTGTCCCCAGCGTCGGACTGGCGACGGGCGACGGCACGGGTTGCCATGCGAGCTCCCTTGCTGAGTAGGTCACGACACCCTCACGGGTGCCCTGCATCCGAAGGAAACAACGACTGGAATCCGGACAGAATTCCCATCAGGTGCATCGATTTCCGCGATCATGCAGTACCCTGTGCCGCCACGAAGAGGGAGGACGGATGCCGCCGGAGCGCAGGGACGTGCAGGTCAGGGCGGGTGCTGAGGCCGATCTGGTCCCACTCACCGACATCTACAACCACTACGTCCGTGAGACCGCCATCACGTTCGACATCACCGAATTCACCCCCGGACAACGTCGTCCGTGGCTGCACTCCCACCCTGAAGACGGCCCGCACCGCCTCCTGGTTGCGCGGGACGCGGCCCGAGGCGTCCTCGGCTACGCCACCAGCAGCCCCTTCCGCCCCAAGCCGGCCTACTCGACCTCGGTCGAGGTCAGCGTCTACCTCGCGCCCGAGGCCGCCGGCCGAGGCATCGGCACGCTCCTCTACAAGGAGCTCTTCGCGGCGCTCGAGGGCGAGGACGTGCACCGGGCGTACGCGGGCATCGCCCAGCCGAACGAGCCCTCCAACAGGCTCCACGCCCGCTTCGGCTTCCGGCACGTCGGGACGTACGAGCAGGTGGGCCGCAAGCTCGGCCGGTACTGGGACGTGGCCTGGTTCGAGAAGCCTCTGAACTGAGGGGCGACCGGCCTGTGTCGGCGCCTCAGCCGAACTGCACGGAGCGCTTGGCCAGCCCCATCCAGAAGCCGTCGATCACGCTCCGGCCGGTCCCCAGTTCGCCCTGCGCCGCGCCCAGAGTGACGAACAGCGGGGCGAAGTGCTCGGTGCGCGGGTGGGCGATGCGGCCGGCGGGGGCCTTGTTCTCGAAGTCCAGCAGGGCGTCCACGTCGGCGGCGGCCAGCGCCCGCCGCCCCCAGTCGTCGAACTCCGTCGACCAGCCGGGCGTCCCGGCATGCCGCAGCGCGGCCAGGTTGTGGGTGAAGAAGCCGCTGCCGATGATCAGTACGCCCTCGTCGCGGAGCGGGGCGAGCCGCCGCCCGATCTCCAGGAGCTTGCCGGGGTCGAGCGTCGGCATGGAGATCTGGAGCACGGGGATGTCCGCGCCGGGGAACATCTCGACGAGCGGGACATACGCGCCGTGGTCGAGGCCGCGGTCGGGGACGTCCTGCACCGGCGTACCGGCGCGGCGGAGCAACTTACGCACCGACTCGGCGAGTTCGGGTGCCCCGGGAGCCTCGTAGCGCACCTGGTAGTAGTGCTCGGGGAAGCCCCAGAAGTCGTAGACGAGAGGGACGGTCGCGGTCGCGCCGAGCGCGAGCGGAGCCTCCTCCCAGTGCGCGGAGACCACGAGGATCGCCCTGGGGCGCGGCAGGCCGGCGGACCAGGCCGCGAGCTCGCCGGGCCAGAGGGGGTCGTCGGCGAGGGGCGGCGCGCCGTGGGACAGGTAGAGGGCGGGCATGCGCTCCGCGGCGGGGCTGGCGTTCATGGCGGCTGACTCCCGATCTCATTGAACTTTCAAGTTCATCTCACGACACTACTCCTGCGGTCCATTTAGTTCAACTTTCAAGAACAGGGCCGGTACAGTGGGATACATGAACAGGGCATCCATGGGCGACAGCGAGTCCGAGCCGCGCTGGCTGACCGAGGCGGAACAACGCGTCTGGCGTTCCTACCTGCATGCCACCACTCTCTTCGAGGACCATCTCGACCGCCAGTTGCAGCGGGACGCCGGCATGCCGCACGTCTACTACGGCCTGCTCGTCCAGCTCTCCCAGGCACCGCGCCGCCGCCGCAGGATGACCGAGCTGGCGATCGACGCGAAGATCACCCGCTCCCGGCTCTCCCACGCCATCGCCCGGCTGGAGAAGAACGGCTGGGTGCGCCGCGAGGACTGCCCCTCCGACCGGCGCGGCCAGAACGCCGTGCTCACGGACGAGGGTTTCGAGGTCCTCAAGCGGGCGGCGCCCGGGCACGTGGAGGCAGTGCGCCAGGCGATGTTCGACCGGCTCACGCCCGAACAGGTGCGGCAGCTGGGCGAGATCATGCAGGTGATGGCCGAGGGACTCCAGCCGCAGGACACGGGCGCGGACCTGCCCTGGCTGCGCTGAGCGCATCCGGTACACGAGCTCGGCCCGGCACGCGCGCGCTCGCACACGGACAGGGGCCCGGCCCGGGTCGATCACCCGGGCGGGCCCCTGCCGCGCGGCCTCTCGTGTCCGCCTCAGTGGGCGACGACGGGAATCCTGACCTCGTCCTCGACTCCGTCACCCTCGCCCGAACCGGCGGTGGGCGAACCTGCCCCCGGGCGCCCGGAGTTGATGAAGGTCGCGGCGATCGTGGCCGAGACCGCCAGGATGCCGACCGCCCACCAGATCGCGGACGAGAAGCCGTGCACCATGCCCTGGAGCTCCAGGAGCTTCGGGTCGGCCGCACCAGCCGCGTGCGAGGTGATGTACGAGGTCGTGGCGGACGCGGCGATCGTGTTCAGCAGCGCCGTACCGATCGCTCCGCCGACCTGCTGCGAGGTGTTGACCATCGCGGAGGCGACACCGGCGTCGGCCGGGTTCACGCCGTGCGTGGACAGGGACATGGCCGGCATGAACGCCGTACCCATACCGAGGCCCAGCAGCAGCTGCGCGGGCAGGATCAGGCCCGCGTACGAGCTGTCGATCTCCAGCTGCGTCAGCATCAGCATGCCGATGGCGGCCACGACGAAGCCGGGGGCCATCAGCAGCCGCGGCGGCACACGGGTCATCAGCCGGGCGCCGATCTGGGTCGAGCCCGTGATCATGCCCGCGATCATCGGCAGGAAGGCGAAGCCGGTCTTGACCGGGGAGTACCCCTTCACGACCTGCAGGTAGAACGTCAGGAAGAGGAACAGCCCGAACATCGCGATGATCGCGAGGCCCAGCGAGAGGTAGACACCGCCCCGGTTGCGCTCGGTCAGGACGCGCAGCGGCAGCAGCGGGGAGCTGACCTTCGCCTCCGTGACGACGAAGGCGGCGAGCAGCACCGCGGAGGCGACGAACATGGCCACGGTCAGCCCGTCGGACCAGCCGGCGGACTCGGCGCGGGTGAAGCCGTAGACCAGCGCGACCAGACCGAGGGTCGACAGGACGACGCCGGGGATGTCCAGCGACGAGCGGTTGCGCGCGCCTTCCGGCTCGCGGATGACGAGGTACGCGCCGACGGCCGCGATGATCGCGAACGGGATGTTGACGAAGAACGTCCAGCGCCAGTCGAGGTACTCGGTGAGGAAGCCGCCGAGGATGAGGCCGACCGCGCCACCGCCACCGGCGATCGCACCGTAGATGCCGAACGCCTTGGCGCGCTCCTTGGCGTCGGTGAACATCACCGCGAGCAGCGAGAGCGCGGCGGGCGCGAGCAGCGCGCCGAACACGCCCTGCAGGGCGCGGGCGCCGAGCATCATCGCCTCGCCGGTCGCCGCGCCGCCGAGCGCGGAGGCGGCGGCGAAGCCGAGCAGGCCGACGACGAAGGTCCGCTTGCGGCCCCACAGGTCGGCGATGCGGCCGCCGAAGAGCAGCAGACCGCCGAAGGCGAGGGCGTAGGCCGTGATGACCCACTGCCGGTTGGCGTCGGAAATACCCAGGTCCTGCTGGGCAGTGGGGAGCGCGATGTTCACGATCGTCGCGTCGAGGACCACCATCAGCTGGGCGAGGGCGATGAAGACCAGAGCTTTCCAGCGGCTCGGATCCGGCAGGGAGGTGTCAGGTGTTCCGGGTGTTTTCGGCATGGGTTGGCCACCTAAGGAGTACGAGAGGTCACGCGAGGTGCGTCATGGCGTCAAAAGGCCCGCGGGCAAGGGGTCTCGGCGTTGAGACCCCGGAGGCGGGGTGAAGTCATCGGCCGGGTCGGGCCCGGCCCGGCACCACCGGATCGGTTCGCGGCGGTGACCGCGAGGCGAGGGCGATGCCGACATCGGCGCTACGGCGTCAGGAGCTGCTCCGCAGGTCTTCGAGGGTGGCGGCGGCGCCCGGCAGTTCGGAGCGCGCGGGCGCTTCGAGGCCGTCCAGGAACAGCTGCAGATGGCGGTGGACGAACCGGTCCATGTTCAGGCACGCGGTGCCCGGCAGGGGCCGGGTGAGCTGGGAGAGGGCGACCATCAGGTCCCCGACCGCGACGTCACTACGCATCCTGCCCGCCGACTGGGCCCGCTCGACGAGACCGTGCACGGTCTCCTCCAGGAGCTCGCGTCCGGCGTGCAGATCCGGGTGGTCGAAGTCGAAGGCTCCGGAGAGCATCGGGCACAGCGCGCCGATGCGCTCGTCGGCCGCCTCGTGGACGAACCGGCGCAGGGCGGCGAACGGGTCGGCTTCATCGGCCGTCGCCGTAGCCGCCCGCTCGGTGGCGCGGGACATCACAAAGATGACGACCTCGCGGACGAGGACCGCGCGGTCGGGGAAATGGCGGTAGAGCGTGGCGTTGCCGACGCCGGCGCGACGGGCGATCTCGTCGAGCGGGACCTCGGGCCCGTACTCGACGAACATCTCGCGCGCGGCCGAGACGATCCGCTCGCGGTTCCGCAGGGCGTCGGCCCGCGGGCGCGACATGCGGCGCGTTTCGGTGGCGGCGGGACTCACGGCTCCCCTTCCTTCCGGTCTCTGCGGATCCGGCTCCTTTTGCTCGACGGGCCTCGCCGGCTCGCGATGAGCCTCGACGGGCCTCGCCGAAGCGGGGAGCCCTTCCCCGTTTCGCGGGGACACCGGTGCAAACGGGGAGAGGTTCCCCGGTTATTTCCCTCACAGGATGTGACCTGAGTCACTTCTTTCCGGGATGGAACCTGCCGCCCGGAAATACCCACGATCGGACCACCCGGCGCGCGGCCGGCCGGAGGCCGACACAGGCTGACGGACAGAGCGCAGCCAGGGTCCGGCCTGCTGCCGCGGACCCGAAGGCGAACGCATGCAGCAGCCCCGCCCCCGGATACGCACCCGGATACGCACCCGGAGCAGCCACCGCCGGCTCGGAGGGCTCGCCGCGTTCGCCGCCCTCACTCTCGCGGCTC
The DNA here is from genome assembly GCF_053591895.1 of Streptomyces sp. NPDC002867. NCBI lineage: Bacteria > Bacillati > Actinomycetota > Actinomycetes > Kitasatosporales > Streptomycetaceae > Streptomyces > Streptomyces sp. NPDC002867. The sequence continues at coordinate 143,811 of NZ_JBSFUR010000015.1, forward strand.
TGGCCACGGCGAGTTCGACGATTCCCGCGCCCTCCAAGGCGTCGGCGGGACCGGTGGCCGCTCCGGACGCTCCCGGGCTCGGGTCCTGCCGCATCCCCTCGGTGTCCGGCGTGCAGATGTCGGAGGGCATACCCACCCCACCCGGCTACACCCGCTCCACCGGCGAGATCAGCGCCCTCAACCTCATGATCGACTTCTCGGACGCCGTGGGCGAGGGGTCGGCGCTCGACCGTCTGGCGGAGTTCTTCCCCCAGACCTCCGAGTGGTTCAGGACCAGCTCGTACGGCCGGCTCAGCTACCGCCCCCACGCCCCGGTGAGCGACTGGCTGCGGATGCCGCTGCCGTTCGCGGCGTACGGGATAGACCGCGGGTCACCGTACGAGCCGGGCTACCGCAAACTCGTCGAGGACCTCGTGAAGGTCGCCGACGCGAAGGTCGACTTCAGCCGGTACGACCTGGTCAACGTGCTCGTCACCCCCAACGCCGGCCCGTCCGCACTCGACACCGTGCTGTCCGTGACCTTCTCCGGCAACGACGAGGCTCCGTACGCGGACGGAGTGCCGCTGGCCAACACGTCCTTCGTCTACAGCCGCCAGGACGACGGCTCGGGATCGTACGCCAGGACCGGGTACCGGGTCCTGCCGCACGAGAACGGCCACGTCTTCGGCCTGCCCGACCTCTACACCGCGGGAGGCGGCGGCGCCGCCGGCCACTGGGACATCATGTCCGAGGACTGGGGCGCCAACAACGACCTGCTGGGCTGGCACAAGTGGAAGCTGGGCTGGCTCGACAACGACCAGGTCCGCTGCGCCTCCGCGCGGGGCACGACGGAGTACGCGCTCACGCCGCTCGCCACCGCCGGCGGCTCCAAGCTGGCGGTCGTGCCGCTGGGCGAGGACAGCGGTTACGCGGTGGAGGTACGGACCCGGGCGGGCAACGACGACGCCGTGTGCGAGCCGGGCGTGCTGATCTACCGGGTCAGGTCGAGCGTGGACACGGGTCAGGGCCCGGTGACGGTGGTGGACAGCCAGTCCGGCAGCGGCGGCTGCACCCGCAGCCCCAACGTCCACGCGGAACTGTCCGACGCGCCCTACCAGCCGGGCCAGACCTTCAGGGACGCCGAGAACGGGGTGCGCATCTCGGTGGTGGGCAAGGAGAAGGGCGACGTGTACCGGGTGCGGATCACCCGCTCCTGAGCCGGCCTCCGATTGCTTCAGGTGGTCCCGAACCCGGCCCTCAGCTCCCGCTTGAGGATCTTGCCCGTCGGATTGCGCGGCAACGGCTCGTCGCGCAACACCAGATGCGCGGGCACCTTGAACGCGGCGAGCGCCTTGCCGACGTACGCCCGCAGCTCCTCCGCATCGGCCGTGGCACCGGGCCGCAGCTGCACGACGGCAGCGACCTCTTCCCCGAGCACCGGATGCGGCACCCCGAGAACGGCGGCGTCGGCGACATCGGGATGGTCGTGCAGGACGCCCTCGACTTCGACGCAGTACACGTTCTCGCCGCCGCGGATCACCATGTCCTTGATCCGGTCGACGACACTGACGCGCCCGTCGCGGACGGTCGCGAGGTCTCCGGTCCTGAACCAGCCGTCGCGGAACGCCTCCGCGGTCGCCCGCTCGTCGCGCCAGTAACCCCGCACGACACCCTGGCCCCGCAGCCACAGTTCGCCGACCTCGCCCTCGGGCAGCGACTCGCCGCCCGGCCCGGCGATGCGGACCTCGACGGCGGGCGCGGGGCGGCCGACGCTGCCGGGGTGCGCGCGATAGGCGTCGCCGAAGTTCGCCAGCACTCCCCCGCTGGTCTCCGTGAGCCCGTACCCGCTGCGCGGCTCGATCCGCCGCCCGTACGCGGCGGTCAGCCGCGCCACCAGGTCCGGCGGTGCGGCGGCCCCGCCGGTGCTCAGATTGGTGAGCGTCTCCAGGCCGGAGCCGGCCCGCTCGGCCGCGTCCAGGAGTTGCAGCGCGGTGGTCGGTACACCGGAGTAGTGGGTGACCCGGTGCCGCTCGACGAGCGCGAGCGCCTTGCCGGCGTCCCACTTGCGCATCAGGACGAGAGCGCCGCCGACGCCCATCATCGCGTAGAGCGTCGTGAAGGCCGCGACGTGGAAGAAGGGGAAGGTCATCAGGGTGACGGGGGCCGCCCCCTGCCCCGGCACCAGTCCGCGCCCGAGCGCGGCGGCCGTGGCGTGGTAGCGCGGATGCACGGTGGCCCCGGCCTGCGCGAGATGCGTGGCGACGGCGCCCTTGGAACGGCCGGTGGTTCCCGACGTGTAGATGATGGTGGCGTCGCTCTCCGCCGCCACGTCCACGGCCGGCGGCCCGGCGAGCGGGTCGGGCGCGTCGAAGTCCTCGTACCGCTCGACCCCTTCGGCGGTCGCGCCGTCGTGGTGGAAGACGACGGTAGGGACGCCGTTCGCCCGCCGCCACGCCTCCACGCGGGGCAGCCGCTCGCCATCGACGAGGAGCACGGCCGGGGTGCAGTCGTCGAGCGCGTACGCGAGCTCCTCCTCGGTCCACCAGGCGTTGAGCGGCACGGCGACGAGTCCGGCCAACTGCGCGGCCCAGAAGGCGATCTGCCACTCGGGGTGGTTGCGCATCGCGATGGCGGCCCGGTCGCCGGGCCGCAGCGCGTGGACGTCGGTGAAGCGGCGCGCGAGGGCGCAGGCGGCGGCGAAGAACTCCCCGTACGTGTACGTCCGGCTCTCGGCGATCAGGAACGGCCGCTCCCCGTAGGCCCACGTGGCCTCGACGAACTCCCGCAGCGTGCGCGGCCCGGCCGCGTACTGCAGCGCACCGTCCTCGCCCCGCACGACGGCGAAGGGCGCGCCGGGCGCGGTGAGCCCGTCGCGCACGGCGTCGGACATCTCGGGCTGCGGCACGGCTCGCCCCTCTCCAAGCGCTCGCTCAGTACGCCGGCGACGCTATGCCGCGCCCTGTACCCCGTCAAGGCCGAGCTGGACCGACGGCACGGGCGTGAGCTGGGGAAAGGGGAATCCCACCGGGCCGGAGAGCTTATCCGCTAGGCTAGGCGCCGGATCTCACGCAGATCCCCGCCTTCGTAGCTCAGGGGATAGAGCACCGCTCTCCTAAAGCGGGTGTCGCAGGTTCGAATCCTGCCGGGGGCACCACAAAATTGCAGGTCAGCACGCTGAAGGCCTTCCAGGGAACCTCTCTGGAAGACCTTCAGGTGTGCAATGGGAACGCCCTGGGAACATTGAAATGCACATTATTCGCACTTCGGACATTCTTTAGTGATCTGACGGCCACCCACGTCTTGACCGCCAGGGGCGCGGCCCGTTCTCGGGGAAATCTGCCCCGGTTCGTCGAGGTGCGACGGCGGGAGTGTCCTGACTCGGGATCAACGCTTCCCCGATCCCGCCCCGAACGGGGCCGGCGGCCATGGCGGAGAGTCGTCCCCCCTGCACAGTGGCGGTACCGAGCCGGAATCTCACCGGGTTCCTCGTTCCGCTGTCGCTTGTCGGCCGGAAGCGTCCCGGAACGACGCGCCACCGTGCCAAGCCCTCGGCTGTGCGGCGAGACACGTGAAGGGATAGGGCGGGTCTACTCCACGGCTCGGCCTGCGGTGCGCATCAGTTCACGGATCTTGTACCCGTAGGTCTCGGCGAGACTTTCCCCGGCGTAGCACAGCACCTCGTCGCCGTCGTAGTCGCCTTCGCAGGCGTCCAGGCCGTCGAGTACGCCGAGGGCCACGGCCTCGGCCGCGTCAGGCATGCCCAGCGCCAGACGGCGACGGACATCGGCCTCGTACTGCTCGATGATCGGCTCGATCAGACGGCTCGCGACCTCGTATACGTCGGTGTACCCGAAGCCCGGGCGATAGCCGGTGCTCAGATGGTGGCTGTCCAGGGTGCGCAGGGCCTGCTCGACCTCGGCCGCCGTCCCCTCCTGAAGGGCGGTCAGTTCGACGCGGGCACGCGGGGCGAGCAAGTGGACGGCCAACTGGTCTGCTTCTGCGCGCAGTTCGGGCCGAGCATCCAGCAGCCGGTCCAGCACCGCGGCCTTCTCCACGGCGGTGAGTGCGTCCAGGGCTTCGCCGGGGGCACAGGGGGTGTCGTCGACGGGTGCGGCGTGCCAGGGCAGGCGCCGTTCGACGGCGTGCAGGGCGAGTGCCACGGCATGCCGGCACAAGCGTCCTGACGCCAGGGCGCACGGGCCGTCGCATTCCGCCGTCAGTTCCCGACCTACGACCTGCACCCATACACCGCGAGCGGCGCCCGAGCCGTCCCGCACCAGGCCGCCGATGCCGCGGGGCTCGCTCTCCGCCTCGATCACCGCACCGTCGGCGAGCAGGGTCCGCCCCTCGGTGACCTCGGTGTCGTCGGCGAACGCGTACACCGTCCCCTCGTCCATGACCACAGCCATGCGGTCATTCAAGCGCACCCCCCGGGAGAGTGGGCGAGCGGGCGGCCCTGGCCACTACGCTCGGTGCGGAGACGGCAACGCCTTCGCGAGCACGAGGTACCGCAGTGGGCAAACGCACCCAGGAACGACGGCGTGCGAAGAAGAAGCAGCGCGATACGCGGCAACGTGCCCGGGCGGAGCAGGAACGGGCCTTCGACGCCGCGTCCGGGTTCGGCGGCTGCGGCGATCCCTTTCTGCGGGGTGGGCGGCGGGCGGCCGGGGCACATCACCTGTCCGCCGTGAGCTGACCGCAGGGAACGGCTGCGACGTTCGCGACCAGCGAGACAGCGATGCCGGTTCGAACACTGGCGGGTTGGCACTTCAAAGGTGCAAGACGGCCTCCACGGTGATCCGCGATCGCGGTGACCACCCCCGCCCACCCCGCCCCGATCCCTGCCCTCGCCACCGTCCCGGGCCAACGCCGGGCACGGACGCACGAATGAAAACACTCTTGAATAAGTCCAGATATAATAAGCGCACCTATCCATGCAGAGGTGTGCCGTGGACAAACCTGCCGAGATGTTCGACCGCGACTTCGAGTGGGCCGAGCTGACCCGCTTCGCCGCCCTGCCCGGCCCGCGCGCCACCCTCGGCGTGGTCTCCGGCCGCCGCCGCCAGGGCAAGACCTTCCTCCTGGACGCCGTCACGCGGGCAAGCGGCGGCTTCATGTTCACCGCCACCGAGACCACCGAAACCGACGCCCTGCGCCAGTTCGGCGAAGCCCTCGCCCGCCACCGCGACCAGCCCACCCCGTTCCGCTTCACCCACTGGGACGAGGCCGTCACCGAGCTCATGCGCATCGCCGACAGGGGCGGCCCCACCATCGCGGTCATCGACGAGTTCCCCTTCCTCGCCAAGGCCTCCCCCGCCCTCCCCTCGATCATCCAACGCGCCCTCGACCCCGCCGCCCAGCACACCAACACCCCCGTACGGCTCCTGCTGTGCGGCTCCGCCCTGTCCTTCATGGGCGGGCTCCTCGCCGGCAACGCCCCGCTGCGCGGCCGCGCCGGCCTGGAACTCGTCGTCCCCACCCTGGACTTCCGCCTCGCCGCCGAGTTCTGGGAGATCACCGACCCGCGCACCGCGCTGCTCACCCACGCCATCGTCGGCGGCACCCCCGCCTACCGCCGCGAGTTCACCCAGGGCGACACCCCCGCCGGGCCCCACGACTTCGACGCCTGGGTCACCCGCGCCGTCCTCAATCCCGCCCGTCCGCTCTTCCGCGAGGCCCGCTACCTGCTCGCAGAGGAACCCGAACTCCACGACACCGCGCTCTACCACTCCGTCCTGGCCGCCATCGCCGCCGGAAACGCCGCACGCGGCGGCATCGCCGACTACCTCGGCCGCAAGTCCACCGACCTCGCCCACCCGCTCAGCGTCCTCCAGGACGTCGGCATGATCACCCACGAGGCCGACGCCTTCCGCCGCAACCGCTCCGCCTACCGCATTGCCGAACCTCTCATCGCCTTCTACCACGCGGTCATGCGCCCCGCCTGGGGCGATCTGGAACGCCCCGGACGCGCCCCCGCCGTCTGGCGCCGCGCCCAGTCCACCTTCCGTAGCAAGGTCGTCGGCCCGCACTTCGAACAGGTCTGCCGCGAATGGGCCCGCTGGCACGCGTCCCTCGCAACCCACGGCGGGCAGGTCACAAGGGTCGCCAGCGGGACCGTCAACGATCCTGCCGCGAAGACCAGCCACGAAGTCGACGTCGCAGTCCATGGCGAGACCGACAGCGGCCGCGAAACACTACTCGCCATCGGCGAAGCCAAATGGAACGACGTCATGGGAAAGGGCCACCTCGAACGTCTCCAGCGCATCCGTGCTCTCCTCACCGCACGCGGGACCGCCACCGACGTCACCCGGCTGCAGTGCTACAGCGGCACCGGCTTCACCGACGAACTGCGCCACCTCGCCGAGAACGACCCCGCCATCCAGCTGATCGATCCAGTTCGCCTCTATCACGGCGACTGACCCGGTCGCAGTCACCGCCCCTGCACCGGGAACATGACCTCCACCATTACCGGCGTCCCGGAGAGCCTCAGCTCACGCTCATTCTTAGTCTGCTGACCTGTGGTTGACCGGCAGGCGTTGGGTGAAGGTCTTGCCGCCGTCGCAGGATTCGTAGACGCCGTCCTGGGTTGCGATGAGGAGTCGGTTGGCGTCGACGGCCTTCCAGGTCTTGCCTGCGTCGGTGCTCTTGATCAGGCCGCGGTTGGCGTGGTCGCCGCTGTCTTCGGCGGGGACCGCTGCCGAGGAACGTCTTGGGGCCGGCGATGGTGAAGCCCATGTAGTTCGGCGGTGTCGCTGACCCGCTGGGAGGAGCCGTCGTCCGCCACGGCGATGACGCCCTCGTGCGTGGGACGTCTCCGAGCCTGTGGTGCCATCACCGGAACCGCCTGTGCAGGCGGTCAGAACGGCCGCGAGTAGAGCGGCGGCGGCAGCTGTAGCGGAAACGGGCACGGAGGGCGCACGACGCGAACGGCGTGATCCACATCGAGTCTCCGGTCAAGGCCACCTTCTCCCTCGGTCAGTTCATGACCGACGTGAACTTGTGCCTCCCGGCTCCCCGGTCCGGCTGGTTCACTTGGCGACTCACGGTGGCGGTCACATCTCGTTCAGGTCGGTGACTGAAGCGTTACGCCCAGACCGTGGTGAGTGCCGCGACGAGGTTGGTGTCGGCCGGTGCCGCAGGCCACCATTCGCCCTCGTCGTCCCGGAGGTGGGATACCAGCACTGTCATGGCCGCCCGGTGTCACCCCGCGGGTCGCTAGTGTTGCCCCATGAGCGTGTTGGACACGGCCGAGCTTGAGGCCATGATCGAAGAGGCGACTGTCGATGCCTACAACGAGGACGAGCAGCTGACCGGTCTGTTCACCATGCTTGAGGAATACCTCTGCCTGCCCTTCACCACCGCGGTTCTCGGCGTCGAGGTAACCGTGGACGGCCTCGACCTCACGCCGGACGGAAGGATCGTCGCCCTGTGCTCTCGCGGCGGCATGCGGCAATCGATCGGAATCCTGGAGCTGCCGTTGCCCAGCCCGGCGCCCGAGGGTGCGGAGTGGATCGAGGCGTACCGTCACTGGGCCGGTTGAGGTCGGGCACCTCACACCCCACGCGGAACCGGCTTGCCTGAGAGGGCTGAACGTGGCTGACGCCGTACATGGCACGCAGCAGGGCGCTGGCGAACCATCGCTGACCGACCTCATCGAGCGCAGTGCCGAGTTGAAAGGGCAGCTTGTCGCCTTCGGGCAGAGCACCCGCTTTGACCGGTGGCTGACGCCCCTCCTGCTTGAGGCCGCAGGGCCTGAGCGGCAGCTGGACGAGGGCGAGGCGATCCGGATCATCGACCAATTCATCCTGCGGTACCGCCTGCCGGACGGTGCGACCGTGGTGGACCGGTTCGTCGCCGGACGGAAGGACTTGACCGCGGTCGACCGGGAGATGCTGCTCGGCTGGAGCGACCCCGTCGAGGGAATCTTCGAGATCCAGCGCAAGGAAAAGGACGCCGTCGTCCTGCTGAACCTGGTCGACGACCTGGAGTACCGCACGTACTCGAATGTTGGGCAGGCGGCGTTCCGTGGCATGTCCAAAGGAGGATTTCTCCACACCTGCCTGGTACCCGTGCACTCGGCCGGCGGGGCGTGGCTGGTATCCGGGGCGATGACGAGCTACCCCAAGTCCAGTGCCACCGAGATCGCCCAGGCCGCTCTCCACCTGGCCACCAGCCAACCCGAACTGGTCTTCCGCAACCCCGAGAAGCTCGAGCAGGGATGGCAGCGGATGCGGGAGGACCGGGCCGCGTTCATCGAGTTCTGCGGCGGCGATGAACTGGTCCTTCCGCCTACCGAAGCCGAGGACCTGCTCAACGCCTACTACCGCCACCGCCAAGAGGCAGCCGTCGCCGGACAGCCCGACCGTGCCCGGGGCAGGCGGCTGTCTGACCTGGACCTGCCGTTCTTCGAGCTGCCGCGAGAACTCGCGGATTCGCACACCATCGGCGTCATCTATGACCAGGTCGACGGGCTCAACTTCTACGCGGAATACGGCATGTTGCGAGACCTCTTCGCGGACCCGGTGCGCGCGAGCCGTGGGCAGCATCAGGACCTGTTGCGCACGTACCTGCGCGAGGGGTCGATTGCGCCACTGCCGATCTGCCGACTCGCCGCCGCGCACCCGGAGACAGCCGACGCGGTGTTCCGGAAGCTGCTGCGGAAGCCCGGATTCACCTGGAGCGAGCACGGTGAGGCGCTGCTGCGCCGACGCAAGCCCTGGTACTACGCGAACGAGCCCCGCCCTGGTGTCTCCGTAATCGGCGACCGCCTCGGCGCGCTCCTCACCGGCCGCCGGTAGCCACCGTTCACACGGCAGCGACTGCTGCACAACACTGCCCGTTCTCCGTCCAAGCCGTGTTTCGGGAGCCCAGTGGGTGAGGGTGAAAGCTGAGTTGACGAGAGTACCCGCGTCCGGCTCATCGCCATCTGAGCGGACAACTGCGCGCCGACCGAAGAGAATCTTCGCAGCTCACGCTGCGATAGGCGAAAAAGGGCTTGACTGATGTGAACTTGTGCCTCCCGGCGGTCGTCATCGTCGCCCTTTTGGGGCTGTGGGCCGCGACGGTGACGCCCGTGGGGCCGCCGTGGCGCCAGGCGCCGGGTGAGGCCGATGAAAGCGGTTGGTTTGGTGCCGGAGTTCTGGATCAGGTGATGGAACCACTCGGGTTCGGGGGTGCTCGCGGCGCTGTGTACGGCGCCCCTGGGGCGGTGCAGGCTCGGGGTGTCGCCTTCCAGGCGATGGGCGGCGCGTGTGGCGGTGTCGACCATGAGGCGTTCCAGGGCTGTGGCGCGGGCCGCTGCCGGGCGGCGGGGCGACCGGCAGCGCGGCGGCGCGGGGAGGCCGGGCAGGCCGGGGGGCGCTCAGCCAGGGCGGCCCCAAGGCCCATGCGGACTTTGGCATAGGAGAGAGCCAGTCAACTGACCTGCGGAAACGGCCACTGGCTCAACTCCCGGGCCAAGGGAGCAAGCCTGTCGCCCCTCCCAAAGCATCAGCGGTGCTCAACGGAACCCGACTGGGCGACAGAGCTGCGTAGACACTCCCGCCGACTCTCGAAGACCCTTCCCAAGGCCTCAGTTGGGAACCTGATGGGAACAGCAGGACAAAGAAAGCCCGCGAAGGATCGTGAAAGATCACTCCCCCATCTTTCCTCATGAGGACGTTGACCTGGGAAAACAGCGAAACATCAGGCCGGACAAGGCAAGACGAGTAACCTCGTGATCATGCTCCTAAAGCGGGTGTCGCAGGTTCGAATCCTGCCGGGGGCACAGCACTAAGGGCCAGTTCAGAGGGGCGATTCCCTCGAGCTGGCCCTTTGCCATGATCGCGGCTGTGCCACGCACGTGCCACTAGGACTCCGCGTCGCCCTGTCTCTGGCGGATCATGGCTCCTAGCCGGTCGGCGATGGCCCGGTCCCGGTCGGCGGTCATGTGCTGGTAGATCAGTGCGGCCCGAGCCGTGCTGTGTCCCATGCGGGTCATCAGCTCTCGGGTACTGGCCCCGGCTGCGACCAGGGTATTCCCGGTATGTCGAAGATCGTGGAAGTGGACGTCACCAGAGATGCCCGCCTTCTTGCGTGCCTTGATCCAGTCGTCCCGGAAGTTGCTGCGGCGGAGTCGGCCACCCTGGGGCCCGAGGAAGACATGGCCATCCCGGCCGGCACCGGCGTAGTGCTCCAGGTGCTCGGTCACGTCGGCCAGGATCTCGTCCGGAAAGGCAACGGGCCGGACGCCAGCCGCCGACTTCGGAGCCTTGTCGAAGAGCTTGCCGTCCTGCATCTCCGCTTGTGCCCGCTGGACCAGGACCACGCGCCCGGCGACGTCGATGTCCCGGCGGCGGTGCGACGCCAGCTCACCGAACCGCAAGGTGGTGAAGGCGGCCAGCAGTACGAGCAGGCGGTACCGGGGTGCGATGGCATCGGCCACGGCGTACACCTCGGCCACTGTCAGCACCGGACGCTCGGGCACGTCGTACCGGTCGGCGCCCTTCATCCGGCAGGGGTTGCGGCGGATCAGTTCGTCATCAACGGCCGTGTTCATCATGGCTCGAAGGATCTGATACGCCTTGACGACAGTGGGTTCTCCCACGCCAGCGGCGAGCAGGTTGCCGCGCCAGGCCCGGACCTGAGACGTGGTGACGTCGGCCAGAGTCCCAGCGCCGAATGTCGGCTTGATGTGCAGCCTGATTACGGCCTCGTTCCGCTCTCTGCTCCGGTCAGCCAGCTTGCGGTCCCGCAGCCATGCGTCCGCGTACTCAGTGAAGGAAACGGCTCCCTTGTCGGGGTCGTCCCACTGCCCGCGCGAGATGTCGGCCTCGATGTGCGTCAGCGCCACCTCGGCGTCAGTCTTGGTCGCGTAGGTCTGTTCAGCGCTGCGGAGCTGTCCGTGGCAGGGTCGCGGTACCGAGCCTGCCATCGTCCCGACTTGAGCTGTCGGACAGAGCCGAAGCGTCGACGGTTGCCCTTCTTGTTGGCCATCAGGCGGCCCTCCGCAGGCCAGACCGCCGGATCGTCACCGGCTCGACGGTGTTAGCCGTAACGAAGGCGGTAACGGCACTTCCGGGGATGCGGACGTGTCGGCCGACTTTGACGAAGGTGATCCGGCGTTCCTCGATGAGTCGCCGGGGAAACCGGACGGTGGTGCCGAGGAGCTGGGCTACCTGCTCCACGGTGAGCAGCTGGTCGGTCATGAGCAGTCTCCTTCCGTGGTGTCGGGTGTGAGTGAGGCGGCGAGCCCTTCCTCGCCGCGGGTGAGTCCGGTTCCGGCGAAGGCCCAGTGGGCGAGGACGAGGGTGGTGTCGTCGTCGCCCTGGTCGGCCGGCACGGTGGTGTCGTCGCCGCGGGCGATGGCGGCTTGCAAGCGTCGCCATTCGGCGCGGGCGGTGCGGAGTGCGCCGAGGGTGGTGGAGTAGCGGCGGGTCTTGGTGGAGAAGTGGCCGCGGAAGCCGAGCATGTGGGCCCAGGCGCGGAGCCGGAGGTCTTCCAGGTCTTTGCGGGCGCCGAGGGTCCAGGCGGTGCGGATGAGTCGGCGGGCGTGTTCGGGGATGGACTTGCGGCCGAGTTCGGCGAGGAACTTGATTGGGCGGTCGAGGGTGCCAGTCGCGGTCTCGGCTCCCTTCGTTGCGTACTTGGCGATGTAGGCGGCGACGGCGCGTTCGGTGAGCTCGGTGCCGCCGTCGAAGTCGGCGGAGCGGATCGGGCGGATGTCGAGCTGGGTGCCGAAGGCGAAGGTGTGGGCGCGTCCGTCGACGACGGGGCCGGGCACGTCAGCAGCAGCGGCGGCGGCGCGAATGGCGTCGGCGAGGAGTTCGGCGGTGGCCCAGGCCGGGGGCGGGGTGTCGCCGCCGTCAGGGCCGTCGAGGCGGATCACGGCGTGGAAGTGGACGGCCCCGCGGCGCTGGTACTCGGCGACCTTGGCGAAGGAGACGCGAGCGTGCTCCTTGAAGGCGCGCTGCGAGAGCCCGGCACGCTTGGCGACCTCACGGCGCAGGTAGATGGAGAACCGGGCCCAGATCTTCGAGGCATGCGCGTTCCACAGCACGGCCGCTTCGTAGTCATAGCGTTCAGGGGGAGGGCAGCTTCTCGCCGGGCTTGAGCCTGCCCGTGGCCACCCACTCTCGGATCGTGCGGTAGACCCGCTCCGACTTCGGTCCCATCCCTTGAGCCCACTCCCTGATGTCATCAGCTGGCGCGGACCAGCGTAGCCGTGCGGACCGACCGCCAACAGGTGACGATCACGTGCCCAGGGCCGCTGGGGAGGCAGTGAGTAGAAATCTTCTCTACGAGTTCAAGGCTCCTCGCTCCGCTCGTCGCGCGCTCCCCGGCTCACCGCCGGGGCCCGACGCTCCTAATGGCGCCGTAAGACGCTTGGCGGTGTCTCATGGCCGAGCGTCTTTGGGCGGGTCGGCATGTGGTGATCCGTAGTCGCTCCTGAGGCTTGACCTCTCAAGACAGAGCCGGCCCCCGTGCCTACTTGTCCAGTTCAGCATCGCGGGGGTGGCGGGGCCGGCCCGCGCGGGACGAAGGCAGGCAGTCCCTGGCACGCCCGGCGCGCAGCCCGCGGGCGACCGCACAGCAGCCGGCTCCGGCGCGGATGCCGAGGCGCCCGACGCGGACGGGGCGG
>NZ_JBSFUR010000016.1:0-149916 GCF_053591895.1 Streptomyces sp. NPDC002867
CCCCGATCTTCGACCTGGTCGACTACGGCATCGTCGGCGACCTCTTCGACGTCGTCCCGCAGCTCACCGAGGAGGTCAAGTCCCGCAAGGGCTGACCGCACATCTTTCGGGCAGGGGCCGCGTGGTGATCTTCACTGCGCGGCCCCTGCCCGTTGTGGCGGACCATTGACGCAGATCACGGGCTCCCGTTAACTTCATTCAACAGAATGTTGATTCCGTGAAGCGGAAAACACGGACACAGGGATCTGCGGAGGGTGTGGGAATGGGTCAGCAGGAGAAGGTGGCGACGAGCCTCGCCGGCGCGGTCAGCGAGGGCATCAGCGCCTCCCTGGCGACGGTGGACGCGGAGCTCGCCCGCCGGTACCCGGGAGACCCTGGCACCCGCCAGCCCGTCCACACCGTCTACGTCCCCGGCGACGTCTTCGCCGCCGACACCGTCCGCACCTGGGGTGACGCCGCCTTGGCGGCGCTCGACGAGCACGCCCCCGACGCCGCCGGCTTCGCCCGCGTCCTCGGCCTGAGCGACGAACTGGCCGAGCCGGTGTACACGCGTGTACGGGCCAAGCTGGAGCGCGAGCCGATCGAGGACCTGCGCGTCGACTTCGAGGACGGCTACGGGGGCCGGGACGAGGACGCCGACGCCGCACGCGCCGCCCGGCTGATCTCGGAGGCGTACGCGAAGGGCGCCGCCGCGCCGTACATGGGCATCCGCATGAAGTGCATGGAGGCCGCCGTGCGCGACCGGGGCATCCGCACCCTCGACATCTTCCTCACCGGCCTGATGGAGGCCGGCGGCCTGCCCGACGGGCTCGTCCTCACCCTGCCCAAGGTCACGTACACCGAGCAGGTGTCCGCGATGGTGCGGCTCGTCGAGGAGTTCGAGAAGGCCCGCGGCCTGGAGAGCGGCCGCATCGGCTTCGAGATCCAGATCGAGACCAGCCAGTCCATCCTCGGCCCCGACGGCACCGCCACCGTCGCGCGCATGATCGACGCCGCCGAGGGACGGGCCACCGGCCTGCACTACGGCACCTTCGACTACAGCGCCTGTCTCGGCGTCAGCGCCGCCCACCAGGCCAGCGACCACCCCGCGGCCGACCACGCCAAGGCCGTCATGCAGGTCGCCGCGGCCGGGACCGGCGTACGGGTGTCCGACGGCTCCACCAACGTCCTGCCCGTCGGCTCCACCGAAAAGGTCCACGACGCCTGGCGCCTGCACTACGGCCTCACCCGCCGCGCCCTCGCCCGCGCGTACTACCAGGGCTGGGACATGCACCCCGGCCACCTGCCCACCCGCTACGCCGCCGTCTTCGCCTTCTACCGCGAGGGCTTCGAGCAGGCCGCGGCGCGACTGTCCGCCTACGCCACCCACGCGGGCGGCGACGTCATGGACGAGCCCGCCACCGCCAAGGCCCTCAGCTCCTACCTGCTGCGCGGCATCGACTGCGGCGCCCTCGACACCGCGGAAGTCGCCCGGCTGACCGGTCTCACGCGCGCCGACCTCGACGGCTTCGCGGCGCCCCGGCGCGGGGAGTTGACGGCCACAGCCGAGTAACACCCTGCACCGGGCCCACCGCTGCCCCCTCGGGCTGTGTGCCGTCACTGTCGCATCTCCCGGGCCCCCCCGAGCCGTGACGCTGGATCAGGCCGGGGGGAATCTCCCCGGAGCCGCGCGGGATCAGGACGGTGTCCAGCGTCACGTGCGCCGGCTCCTCATTCACTCCGTCCAGCCTGCGGAACAGCCGCTCCGCCGCCGTACGGCCCAGGGCGGCCGCGTCCTGGGCTATGACCGTGATGCCGAGCAGGTCGGCGAGTTCGATGTCGTCGAAGCCGACCAGCGCGACCGGCTCCTCGCGTCCGGCGAGGAGCCGGACGACCGTCACCGTGACCCGGTTGTTGCCCGCGAAGATGGCGGTGACCGGCTCGGGGTCCTCCAGAATCGACGTCACCGCGTCCCGGACCCGCTCCGGCGCCGTGGAGCCCAGCGAGACCCAGGAGTCGTCGACCTCCAGACCCGCGTCCTCCATCGCCGCGCGATAGCCGCGCAGTCGCTCCACCGCGGTGTGGATGCGCGGCTGGTCGCCGATGAAGGCGATACGCCGGTGGCCGTGTGCTATCAGATGCGCCACGCCCGCGCGTGCTCCGCCGAAGCTGTCGGACATCACCGTGTCCGCCTTGATCCGGCCGGCCGGACGGTCGACGAACACCGTGGCCACGCCCGCCTTGATCTCCGGCTCCAGGTAGCGGTGGTCGTGACCCGCGGGGATCACGATGAGCCCGTCCACCCGGCGCGCGCACAGTGCGAGCGCCAACTCCTGCTCGCGGTCGGGGTCCTCGGCGCTGGAGCCGTTGATCAGCAGGGCGCCGTGCGCCCGGGCCACCTCCTCCACGGCCCGGCTGAGCGGCCCGTAGAACGGGTCGGCGAGGTCCTCCAGCACCAGGCCGATGGACGCGGTGCGGCCCTTCCGCAGCACCCGCGCACTGTCGTTGCGGCGGAAGCCCAGCGACTCGATGGCCTCCTGCACCCGCCGCTCGGTGTCGGGCGTGACGCCCGGTTCGCCGTTGACCACCCGCGAGACGGTCTTGAGACCCACTCCCGCGCGCGCTGCGACGTCCTTCATCGTCGGCCGATTTCCGTAGCGGGGCTCGGGGCCTCGAGGGCTTCCCGGCGGCTGCGGGGGACGAGTCGTATCGGCCACGGTGAGCTTTCTGTCCGACGGCAGGCGGTCGCGTTCGATGGTATGGGATGGTGTGGCGTCGGGCATAGGCCCTGGACAACGTTGTCAGGGCAATGGAGACTGTTGTCGAATCCGCAGGTCCGACAGTCTCCCCGGGGGATCGCACACCGATGCATACCAGCCTCGTCGCCGCTCTCGACATCGGCGGTACCAAGATCGCCGGCGCATTGGTCGACGGGGGTGGCGCTCTCCTGCTGCGTACGCAGCGCCCCACGCCGGCCCGGGAGAGCGGTGACGCGGTGATGCGCGCGGTGGAGGGCGTCCTCGCCGAGCTGACGGCGTCGCCGCTGTGGGCGGACGTACGGGCGGTCGGCATCGGCAGCGCGGGGCCGGTGGACCGCTCGGCCGGTACGGTCAGCCCGGTCAACGTCCCCGGCTGGCGCGACTTCCCGCTGGTCGAGCGGGTGTCACGGGCCGTCGGCGGTCTGCCCGTCGAGCTCGTCGGCGACGGCGTCGCGATGACGGCGGCCGAGCACTGGCTGGGCGCGGCCCGGGGATACGACAACGCGCTGTGCATGGTCGTCTCGACCGGCGTCGGCGGCGGTCTGGTGCTCAACGGCCGTCTGCACGCGGGTCCCACGGGCAACGCCGGACACATCGGCCACATCAGTGTCGATCTGGACGGCGACGCCTGCCCGTGCGGGGCGCGCGGCTGTGTGGAGCGGATAGCCAGCGGCCCCAACATCGCGCGCCGGGCCGTGGCGAACGGCTGGCGTCCCGGTGCCGACGGCGAGGCGACGGCCGCCGCCGTGGCCGAGGCGGCGCGCGCCGGCGACCCGGTCGCGACCGCCTCGTTCGAGCGCGCCGCCCAGGCACTCGCCGCCGGTATCGCCGCCACCGCGACGCTGGTGGAGATCGACATCGCCGTGATCGGCGGCGGTGTCGCGGGCGCGGGGGACGTGCTCTTCACGCCGCTGCGCCGTGCCCTGCGCGGCTACGCGACGCTCTCGTTCGTGCAGTGCCTGACGGTGGCGCCGGCGCGGATGGGCACGGACGCCGGTCTCGTGGGCGCGGCGGCGGCGGCGCTCACCCTCGGGCGGGCGGCGGACTGGGTGACGCACTCGGGCGCGGCCGGCCCCGTGTAGCTGGGCGCCCCTGTCCGGCACGACTTCTCGGGCGTGCCGACCGCCGGGCCCCGGACGACCCAAAGCCGTCACTGCCGTCGGCCCCCGGCACCCCCCGGCCGGGGGCCCCGGGGGTGCAACGCCCCCCGGGACGCTCACCAGGCGCGGTCTCCGTGCTGCTGCTGGGGGACGACCACAAGGAACGCGTCCGACTCCAGGTCCATCACCACCTCGGCCGCCAGCCCCTCGTCCCGGCGGTGCCGGGCATACTCCTCGGCGGCCCAGCTGCCCCGCGGATCTCCTGCGGGGAACTTCTCCAAAACAGTGCGGCGCATCGCGCACCCCCTTGTCTCTTCCGCTCCAACGACGGTCCTCGACAGGTGTCACGGGCAACGGCCCGGCCACAGTTCCGTCCTCGATCAGCCAACCCGTTCCGGCCGGGGGTTTCCGTGGCAGGGTGATGCGGGCAAGCCACTGTGGGCAACGGAAGAGGGGGACCCGTGATCGTCTGGATCAACGGTGCGTTCGGAGCGGGCAAGAGGACTGCCGCACGCGAACTGATCGATCTGATCCCCAACAGCACCCTGTTCGACCCCGAGCTCGTCGGCGCCGGCCTGCGGTACGTGCTGCCGCAGAAGCGTCTCGACGATGTCGCCGACTTCCAGGACCTTCCCATCTGTCGGCGGCTCGTCGTGGACACCGCGGCCGCGCTCCTCGCCGAGCTGGGCGGGGTGCTGGTCGTGCCGATGACCCTGCTGCGTCAGGAGTACCGCGACGAGGTGTTCGGCGGGCTCGCCGCCCGGCGCATCCCCGTCCACCATGTGCTGCTGAGCCCGGATGAAACGATCCTGCGCGCACGGACAGCGGGCCGGCCCGCGCCCGACGCCCCGGACGGCGACCAGCGGGTCAGGCAGTGGGCGTACGACCGCATCGAGCCCTATCGCGCAGCGCTCGGCTGGATCACCGCCGACGCGCACGTGATCGACACCAGCCGTATCGACCCGCACGAAACGGCCCGCCGCATCGCCGCGGCCGTACGTTCCGGAGCCGCGGCCGCCTGCGAGATCGTCCAGACGCCCGAACCCACCGCGGAGACCGTCGCCGCGGGCGTGCTCCTCTTCGACGACGAGGACCGGGTGCTGCTCGTCGACCCGACCTACAAGCCCGGATGGGAGTTCCCCGGCGGAGTCGTCGAGCGGGGAGAGCCGCCGGCACGGGCGGGGATGCGGGAGGTCGCCGAGGAACTCGGCCTCGAACTGGCCGATGTCCCACGGCTGCTCGTCGTCGACTGGGAGGCCCCGCGGGCGCCGCGCTTCGGCGGCCTGCGGCTCCTGTTCGACGGCGGCCGGCTCCCGGACGGCGACGCGCGACGCATACGCCTGCCCGGACCGGAGCTGCGCGACTGGCGGTTCGTGGGCGAACAGGAGGCCGCACACCTGCTGCCGCCCGCGCGCTACGAACGGCTGCGCTGGGCGCTGCGCGCCCGTGAACGCGGCACCGTGCTCAATCTAGAGGCCGGCATCCCCGTCGGCTGACGCCCCCGCCGCGTCCAGCAGCGCCGCGGTGGCGTTCTCGGTCAGCGGGTCGCCATGGCCGAAGCAGACCGTCGACGGCGCGAGCGAGGCCAGCCGGCGCATCGACACCTGTGCCGTCGCCCGGTCCACGTTGAACACCCCGAGCATCACCTGCCCGACCCCCGCCACGCAGTCACCCGTGAACAGCACCCCGTGATGCGGCAGATGGATGCCGATCGAGCCGTCGGTGTGACCGGGGGAGTGGACCACGCGCGCACCGCCGCCGAAGTCCAGTACGTCGCCGTCCTCCAGCTCCCGGTCCACCCGGGTCGGCGGCGCGGGCGGTACCGTGAGCCCGTGCTCGTACAGCGGGACCTCCCAGTCCAGCAGTACGGGCTCGGGCACGGGCGCCTCGCCCCGTACGACCGGGGCGTCGAGGCGGTGCGCCAGCACCTCGGCCCCGTACCGCGCGGCCAGTTCGCCGGCCGCCCCCACGTGGTCGCGGTGGCAGTGCGTCAGAACGATCCGCCGCAGGGCCGCCGGATCGAGCCCCGCCGCCCGTATCGCCTCCTCGATCAGCGGCGCGGCGTCCCGGTGGCCCGCGTCGACGAGCGTCAGCTCGTCGCCGTCGCGCCACAGGTAGGCCTGGCCGATCGGGAAGCGGAACATGTGCAGCTGCGGCAGTACCGGGATGAAGTCCATACGGCGAACGTACGCACAGGAGCACGCCCGCCGCCCGGAACTACGCTGCCGGCGATCTTCGCCGAGCGCGGAATCGCCTCCCCGCCCGGCAGGCGGTCAACCCAGCTTCGACTCGGCGTAGTTCACCAGGAACAGCGCCTCGGCGACCGACAGCCGCTCCAGTTCCTCGGGGGACACGCTCTCGTTCACCGCGTGGATCTGCGCCTCCGGCTCGCTGAGCCCGATCAGCAGGATCTCCGCCTTCGGATACAGCGCGGCGAGCGTGTTGCACAGCGGGATGGAGCCGCCCATCCCGGACGCCTGCATCTCCTCGCCCGGGTACGCCACGCGCATCGCCTCGGCCATCGACGTGTACGCGGGGCTGGTCACGTCCGCCTGGAACGGCTGGCCCTGGCCCACCTGCTCCAGCGTCACGCGCGCGTTCCACGGAGTGTGCTTCTCGATGTGCGCGAACAGCAGCTGCGTCGCCTCCGCGGCGTCCTGGCCGGGCGGCACCCGCAGGCTGATCTGCGCCCGCGCGCTCGCCGGGATGGACGGCGTGGCGCCCGCGACGGGGTGGCAGTCGATGCCGATCACGGTGACGGCGGGGCGGGCCCAGATCCGGTCCGCGACCGTGCCGTTGCCGGGCAGGCCGACACCGTCGAGGACCTTCGCGTCCTTGCGGAACTCCTCCTCCGGGTACTGCAGTCCCTCCCACTCGGCCTGCGCGGGAAGGCCGTCGATCACCGTCGACCCGTCCTCGGCGCGCAGCGAGTCCAGGACGCGGATCAGCGCGGCCAGTGCGTCGGGCGCGGCCCCGCCGAACTGGCCCGAGTGCAGGTTGCCTTCAAGTGTGTCGACCTGGACGCGGACCATGGTCATTCCGCGCAGCGTCGCCGTCACGGTCGGCAGGCCCACCCGGAAGTTCCCGGTGTCGCCGATCACGATCGCGTCGGCCGCGAGCAGGTCCGGGTGCTCCTCCGCGTACCGCTCGAGGCCGCCCGTGCCCTGTTCCTCCGAACCCTCCACGACGACCTTCACCGAGACCGGGACGCCGCCGTTCGCCTTGAGGGCGCGCAGCGCGAGCAGGTGCATGATGAATCCGCCCTTGCAGTCGGCCGCACCGCGCCCGTACCAGCGGCCGTTGCGCTCGGTCAGCTCGAACGGCGGGCTCATCCAGGCGGCTTCGTCCAGCTTCGGCTGCACGTCGTAGTGCGCGTACAGGAGGACGGTCGGCGCACCCTCCGGGCCGGGCAGCAGCCCGTACACCGACTGCGATCCGTCCGGGGTGTCGAGGAGTGCGACGTCCTGAAACCCCTCCGCGCGCAACGCGTCCGCCACCCAGCCCGCCGCCGCCTCGCACTCGCTGCGCGGCGCCACCGCCTCGTCCGCCACCGACTGGAAGGCCACCAGCTCGGTGAGCTCCGCCTTGGCACGGGGCATCAGCGAGGCGACGGTCTCGGCGATCGGATTCGCGGTCATGGGCACGCTCCTTGTGGGTGCGACGTTGTGCGCTGTGTGTACGGCGAATGTGTGGTCGATCCTCCCACAGGGGGCGGAAGCGGTCTGCGCCGTAGGATGCGGTCGAGAGCACGGGCCATGGGTCGGATCGGGAGCAGAAGTACATCGTGAGCAGCGAGAACGATGCCACCGGAGCAGAGGCGGCACAGGAGCTTGGCCAGGGTCCCGCGTGGGACGTCGTCGTGGTCGGCGCAGGACCCGCCGGAGCCTCGGCGGCGCACGCGGCGGCGGTGAGCGGTCGCAGGGTGCTGCTCCTGGAGAAGGCCGAACTGCCCCGCTACAAGACCTGCGGCGGCGGCATCATCGGCCCCTCGCGCGACAGCCTCCCACCCGGCTTCGAACTGCCCCTGCGCGACAAGGTGCACGCCGTCACCTTCTCGCTGAACGGGAAGCTGGCCCGCACGCGCCGCTCCAAGCGGATGCTCTTCGGTCTGATCAACCGTCCGGAGTTCGACGCCGGTCTGGTCGAGCAGGCGGAGAAGGCGGGCGCGGTCGTGCGCACGGGCGTCACCGTCTCCCGTGTGGAGCAGCACGGTCCCGCCGTCCCCGACCGGCGCACGGTCGCCGTCGTGCTGTCGGACGGCGAGACGGTGCTGGCCCGCGCGGTCGTCGGGGCCGACGGCAGTGCCAGCCGGATAGGCGCTCACGTGGGTGTGAAGCTCGACCAGGTGGACCTCGGCCTGGAGGCGGAGATCCCGGTGCCGGACACGGTCGCGGAGGACTGGGCGGGCCGGGTGCTCATCGACTGGGGCCCGATGCCCGGCAGTTACGGCTGGGTGTTCCCGAAGGGCCGGACGCTGACGGTCGGCGTGATCTCGGCGCGCGGCGAGGGCGCCGCGACCAAGCGGTATCTGGAGGACTTCATCGCACGGCTGGGGCTGGCGGGCTTCGAGCCCGCCGTCTCCTCCGGGCACTTGACGCGCTGCCGCAGCGACGACTCGCCGCTGTCGCGCGGCCGGGTGCTCGTGTGCGGGGACGCGGCGGGACTCCTGGAGCCGTGGACCAGGGAGGGCATCTCCTTCGCCCTCCGGTCCGGGCGGCTCGCGGGGGAGTGGGCGGTGCGGATCGCCGAGGCGCACGACGCCGTGGACGCCCGCAGGCAGGCGCTCAACTACGCGTTCGCCATCAAGGCGGGGCTGGGTGTGGAGATGGCGGTCGGCCGGCGGATGCTCGCCGTCTTCGAACGCAGGCCCGGTCTGCTGCACGCGGCGATCACCGGGTTCCGGCCCGCCTGGACCGCCTTCACCGACATCACGCGCGGGGCGACGACGCTCGCGGGGCTGGTGCGGACGCACTCGCTGGCGCGGCGCGCGCTGGACGTGCTGGACAAGCGCGCGTAGGTGGCATCCGGTCCGGTCGCGCGGCTTCGCGCGGCCGGGTTCGCGTGCGGCGGGGGGAGCCGGGTTTCGCGCGCGGCGGGGGCGGGGCGGCCGGCCGGCGCGGGTGCGGGCTCTCGGCTCGGCGACCAGGCGCCGCGCGCCCGTGAGACGCCGCCGCGTCGGCGGTCACTTCGTGACCGTGATGCGGAAGACGGGGTGCTTGGGGGCGGCGGCGAGGAGTTCCTCGTCCGTGGAGTCCGCGTCGACGTCCCCGAAGAAGCGGCCGACCTCCCAGCCCCAGCGCTTGAGGTACGAGCGGAGCAGGGCGGGCTTCTCCGCGTCGGGGAGTTCCACGGCGGTGAACTGCTGGGTTCTGCGGCCGACCTGGAGGCGGCCGCCGCCGGCCGCGCGCAGGTTGCGGACCCACTGCGAGTGGCCACGGGCGGAGATCAGGTACGGGCCGCCGTCGTAGGGGAGCGGGTTGACCGGTATGCGCCGCCATTCACCGGTGGTGCGGCCGCGCACGGAGAGCTCCGCGGTGCCCAGGAGGCTGATGCCGCGGCGGGCGAGCCATCCGACGGCGTTGTTGAGGACCGTGTCGAAGCGGTTGGGCTTGATGTAGTGGGCCGGGGTGTGGTGCGGCATGGCCGTGGTCTCGCTCTCTGTCCTGGTCGTTCGCCTTTTCGAGAGCACTGCTCTCGCTTGAGAGCAGTGTGCACGGACTCATACTCCGAAGCAAGAGCAGTGCTCTCTCTTGTGATGAGTGATCTCGTTCATGGTCAGTGCTCCGAAGCGTGACAGACTGTCTCGTATGACGACCGTCCGAGGGGCCAGGGAACGGGCCCGCAGCGAGATCACCGCGGCGATCAAGGAAGAGGCACGCAGGCAGCTCGCGGCGGAGGGAGCGGCGAAGCTCTCCCTGCGCGCCGTCGCCCGCGAGCTGGGCATGGTGTCCTCCGCGCTCTACCGCTATTTCCCGAGCCGGGACGACCTGCTGACCGCGCTCATCGTCGATGCGTACGACGCGGTGGGGGCGGCCGCGGAGGCCGCGGCCGCGGCGCGCGGTCCGGCGCCCGCCGCACACGCCGGGCGGGCGGGCGCCGTGGCCGGGCCCCCCGACGGACCGGGCCCTGACACCGCCACAGCCGCCGGGCACGCGCCCGCCGCCGCTGCCCGCACCGGCGCGTCGGGCCCCGAGGCCACCGCGGTCGCAGGTGTGCTCAGCGGCGGCGACGGCGTCGCCGCCGGGGCGGCCGGTGGCAACGCCGGCGTACGCGATCGCGCCACCGTGGCGCCGGGGCGGGAGTTCGCGCGGTGGGGCGACGTGTGCCGGGGCGTGCGGGACTGGGCGCTCGCGCATCCGCACGAGTACGCCCTGATCTACGGCTCGCCCGTCCCGGGCTACACCGCGCCCCCGGACACGATCGCCCCGGCCTCGCGCGTCGGCGCCCTGTTCATCTCGATCGTCCGCGAAGCCCATCGCACCGAGGGGCTGGCGGTCCCGCCGCTCGGCGGAGGGGTGGGCACCGAGGCCGAACGCATCGCCGCCGCCTTTGCCCCCGACCTGCCGCCGTCCGTCGTCGCCGCGCTCATCGCCGCCTGGGCGCAGCTGTTCGGGCTGATCTCCTTCGAGCTGTTCGGGCAGTTCGAGCGGGTCGTCGAGGACCGCGACGTGTTCTTCGCGCACGCCGCCGCGCGGCTCGCCGCCGAGGTCGGCCTGCGCCCGGGGCCGGCCGCCGGCACACCGTGACCGCCCGGCGGCAGGGCCGGGACTGAAGCGCCACCCGCCCCGTTCGGGATGCGCGGCGCCGTCCCGCGGGGTGTCGATGGAGATGCGGCTCGGAAAAAGGACCGGGTCCTGACACGCCACCCGCCCCGGTTCGCGGGCGCGCGGCGCCGGTCCCACGAGTGCCGATGGCGATGCGGCTCTCCGCAGCGCCACCTGGTGGACGCCCGAGCCGCTGCGCCGGCTGCCGCGCGCCGCGGCTCGCGGACGACCCGCACCCGGTCCGTACTGCACAGGGAGTACGCGTGACCGCCACGCCGGGGTGACGTCCCCGTCCCGTGCCCGGGTCTAGCGTGGCCGGTATGGACGAGCAGCGCGCCCGCGGGTGCGGTGGTCCGCCCTGGGCACGGGGCGGACCACCGCTGATGCGTCAGTGGGAGGAACGACGGCGCCGGGCCCGTGTTCCCTGGGTGTCGACCGTGGCGCTGGCCGTCTTCGTCATGGCCGGCACCGGCTTCGCCGCCGAGGGACAGCCCGAGCGGGAACCGGTCGACGCCTTCGCACGCGTCCTGCTCCTGCTCGGCCCCGCGCTGCTCCTGCTGCGCATCCGGTACCCGGTCGTCGCGGTCTCCGGCGTGTGCGCGGCCGCCTTCGTGTACTTCGCGGCTGGCTACCCCTACGGCCCGGTCTTCCTCACCATCGCCGTCGGCTGCTTCTCCGCGATCGTCGCCGGGCACCGCCGCGCCGCCTGGTGGTCCATCGGTCTGCTGTGGGCCGGCCACCTGCTGATTGCGCACTGGCTCTACCGCTATCTGCCCCCGGGAGGCGACGACGCCGCCCCCTGGGGCCAGGAGGTCTTCGTCACCGCCTGGGTCGTGGCCGTCGTCGCCGCGTCCGAACTGGTCCGCGTACGGCGCGAGGTCTGGGCCCGGGAGCGCGCCGAACGGGCGGCCGCAGAGAAGCGCCGCGCCGACGAGGAGCGGCTGCGCATCGCCCGCGAACTCCACGACGTCCTCGCGCACTCCCTCTCCGTCATCAACGTCCAGGCGGGCGTGGGCCTGGCCCTCCTCGACTCCGACCCCGAGCAGGCGCGGACCGCGCTGACCACCATCAAGGCCGCGAGCAAGGAGGCCCTCGGCGAGGTGCGCCAGGTGCTGGACACCCTGCGCACCCCCGGCGACGCCCCCCGCGCGCCGGCCCCGGGCCTGGCTCGCCTGCCCGAACTCGTCGAGCAGGCGGCGAGCGCCGGACTCACCGTCGACGTCGACACGGCGGGCACCCTGCCCGCGCTCCCGCCCGGCGCGGAGCTTGCCGCCTTCCGGATCGTGCAGGAAGCGCTGACGAACGTCGTCCGGCACTCGGGTTCGCGTACCGCCCGGGTGCGCATCGCCTACGCCGCGGGCCGGCTCGACCTGCGGATCGACGACGACGGGCCCGCCACCGGCTCCGACGCCGGGGGCAGCGGCAACGGACTGGCGGGCATGCGGGAGCGGGCCGCCGCCCTGGGGGGCACCATCGAGGCGGGTCCGCGGCCGGACGGCGGCTTCCGGGTCCGCGCCGAACTGCCCGCGCAGCCCAAGGAGACGACGTGATCCGCGTACTGCTCGCCGACGACCAGATGCTGGTGCGGGCCGGATTCCGGGCGCTGCTCGACGCCCAGCGGGACATCGAGGTCGCCGGGGAGGCGTCGGACGGCGAGGAGGCCGTGCGCCTGGTGGGCGAACTGCTCCCGGACGTGGTCCTGATGGACATCCGTATGCCGTTGCTCGACGGTCTCGCCGCGACGCGCCGGATCACCGATGACGAGCGCCTGAGGGACGTCAGGGTGGTCATGCTCACCACCTTCGAGCTGGACGAGTACGTCTTCGAGGCGATCCGTTCCGGGGCCTCCGGTTTCCTCGTGAAGGACACGGAACCGGAGGAACTGCTGCGCGCCGTAAGGGCGGTGGTGGAGGGCGACGCGCTGCTGTCGCCGGGCGTCACCCGGCGGCTGATCGCGGAGTTCGCCGCCCGGTCCAGGGCTCCGGCGAAGGCCGAGGGACTCGACGAGCTCACGGAGCGCGAGCGGGAGGTGATGGCGCTGGTCGGCATGGGGCTGTCCAACGAGGAGATCGCGCGCCGCCTGGTCGTCAGCCCGCTCACCGCCAAGACGCATGTGAGCCGGACGATGGTGAAGCTGGGCGCCCGTGATCGGGCCCAACTGGTCGTGTTCGCCTACGAGTCGGGCCTCGTGCGGCCCGGCTGGCTGGGCTGAACCGGGAGCCGTGAAGCGGCCGGCGGCCAGGTGCCCGCCGGCCGCGTCCCCCGTGGCGGTGTAGCTGTCAGTCGCCCACCTTCACCGGCTCCGGCTCCACAGCCGGAACGGACGTGGCGACGAGAACCGACTCCCCGGTGGCGCGTCGCGCACGCAGTCCGGTGAGGGTGATCAGCAGTCCGACGGCCGCGATCGCCGTGACGACCACCAGGCCAGGCCGGAAGCTGTCCAGCACCTCCTGCGCGGAGCGGCCGGTCTCGCCGCCCGCGGTGATCACGGCGGTGACGACGGCCAGGAAAATGGCGCCGCCGACCTGGATCGAGGTGTTCAGCAGACCGGACACCATGCCCTGCTCGTGGTCCTCGACACCGTTGGTGGCCTGGATGTTGAGCGACGGGAAGACCAGTGCGCACGCCGCGCCGAGCAGCAGCATCGACGGCAGGATCACGGAGGCGTACGTGGGCGTCAGGTCGATCTGGAGGAAGAGCGCGTACGCGACGACCAGCAGCGAGAACCCGGTGGCGATCACGCGAGGCGTCCCGAAGCGGTCCACGACCGAGCCGATCTTCGTCGCGGACAGCGCGACCAGCGCGCCCGCGGGCAGGAACGCGAGGGCGGTCTGCAGGGCCGACCAGCCGAGCAGCGACTGCATGTACTGGGTCACCAGGAACTGGAAGCCCACGTAGGAACCGAAGAAGAACGCCGCGCCGAGGTTCGCCCGGATCTGGTTGCCGGAGCGCAGCACGCCCAGCCGGATGAGCGGGTGCGCGCTGCGGCGCTCGATGGTGACGAACGCGGCGAGCAGGACGGCGGTGGCGGTGAAGGAGAGCAGCGTCTGCGCGGAGGCCCAGCCCACTTCGGGCGCCTGGACGACGGTGAAGACGAGCAGCAGCATCGACAGCGTGCCGGTGACCGCGCCGGGCAGGTCGTAGCCCTTGCCGGAGTGCTCGCGGCTGCTGCGCGGGATCAGCCTGATCCCGGCGACGAGCGCGATCAGCGCGATGGGCGCGGGCAGCAGCATGGTCAGCCGCCAGCTCACCTCGGTCAGCAGTCCGGAGAGCACGAGGCCCATGGAGAAGCCGGTGGCGGCGCAGGTGGTGTAGATCGACAGCGCGCGGTTGCGCTGCGGGCCTTCCTTGAAGGTCGTGGTGATGATCGACAGGCCGGCCGGAGCAGTGAAGGCGGCGCTGAGGCCCTTGATGAAGCGGCTGGCGATCAGCAGCGGGCCGGAGTCGACGAGGCCGCCGAGCAGGGACGCCAGCGCGAAGACGGCGAGGGCGACGAGGAAGACGCGGCGGCGTCCGAGGAGGTCGGCGGCGCGGCCGCCGAGGAGCAGCAGTCCGCCGTAGCCGAGGATGTAGCCGCTGACGATCCACTGCAGGGTCGAGGTGGACAGGTGGAGATCGGTGGCGATCGAGGGCAGCGCGACACCGACCATCGAGACATCGAGGGCGTCGAGGAACATCGCGGCGCAGAGCACGAGCAGGGTGCCCCACAGGCGCGGGCTCCAGCGGTCCTGCGATGGGGGGACGTTGATCGGAGAGGTCATGCGCAGCACGCTACATGCACATGCATTGACTGCAAGTGCATTTAATTCCGGTGCAACAAAGTGCGTCATTTCTGCTAACGTGCGGTCATGGCTGCGACGAAATCCGAGCGCGTGCTCGTGAAGGAGTGGCGGGACGTCCTCGCGCTGCACGCGCGCACGATGTGCGAGCTCGATCGTGAGCTGCACAGGTTCGGGCTGGGCGCCAGCGATTTCGAAGTGCTGGACGTGCTGGCCGAGTTGGGCGGCGATGACGGGGCGCCGGGCGAGTGCTCGTCCCGTGTCCAGGAGCTGGCCGGCCGCGTGCACCTCAGCCAGAGCGCGCTCTCGCGCCTGATCGCCCGTCTGGAGAAGGACGGACTGGTGACCCGGGGCATGTGCCCCGAGGACCGCCGCGGGGTGCGGGTGGCGCTCACCCAGGAGGGCCGCGCGCGCCATGCCGAGGTGAAGCCGCTGCAGCGCGCGGTGCTGTCGCGCATGCTGCCGGACGCGACGGACTGAGTTCTGTCGCGCCCTGGCTCCGAGGCACGGTGACCGCGGTTTCCCCGCCGGCGCAGGCGCGTGTGACAGGGCGGAGGGCACGTGTCCCCGCCGACGGACCGGCGTTAACCCAACGGGACGGGGCTCCGGGGTGGTCGGGGGACGGGCCCCGACCGGCGGTCGCGCCTACTGTCAGGTGATACCCGAGGTCTCGCGTCACAGGCGGGCGAGTGCCGCATCGCCGGTGACGGACACGGCGTCCAGGGGCAGCCTGTTCCAGAGCGTCAGGTAGAGCCGCTCCGCCGACCCGCTCAGCTCGCAGTCGCACGGACCCTCGCCGCCGCGTGCGCGCCGGCTCCTGCGACAGCCGCACGGTCCACACGTCGCCCGTGTCCGTGGCCGCGACGCGCAGCACCTTGGGGGTCGCGGTACGCACCCCGCTCTTGCGCCGTGCGTGGAACGCCGCCAGCAGCTCGTCGATCCCGTCCACCGCGAACTCCGCGGCGACCGGCCCGGGTTTCCCGTCCGACGCCGACTCGGCATCCGCCCGGTGCACCGCCGTCTCATGGGCCTGGCGCCGCGCCCAGAAGGCCGGCGGCGAGGGCGCGGGCAGGAACGACCAGCACGCGAGGTCGGCCGGTGCCTCGCTCAGCGCCGCCACCAGCAGCCCGTGCCCCTCGCGGAACCATGCGAGCAGTGCGTCGCCGCCGAGATCGGGCTCCCCGGCGTCCGGGCGGTACGCGGTGTGTCCCTCGGTGACGAACGACATCGCCCAGCGGTGCACCGTGCCCGTGTGCCGCAGCAGGTCCCGCATCCGCCAGCCCGGGCACGTCGGCACGAGCGCCCCGGGGCCGGCCGCATCGGCGGCCGCCGCGAGCAACTGCCCCTCACGCACCAGGGACTTGATCAGCGCCGAGGTCTCCATGGCGCAGATTCTGCCGGCGCGACGGGACCCGCTCCAGGGCGCCCAGCCTCGGAACGCCGAGCGCCGCCACCGGGCGTCAGGCCCCGTGTGGGCGCGCGGTCTGCGGCCCGTCGCGCAGCAGTCGGACGAACAGGCCCAGCGCGCAGGCCTGTACGAGCACCGCGACGACCAGCGCCGGGTAGAGGAACGCGGCGGACTCCGCCACGCCCTCCCCGAACACAGTGCCCAGCGCCATGAGCGCGAAAATCGTCGGCGCGGTCAGCAGGAACAGCCATATGCCGGCCATCGACGCGTCCTCGTGGTGCACGAACAACGTGTCGACGGCCACGAAGAGGGCCGCTGCGGCGACCAGCGCCAGATAGATCCTGGACGCGAGGTTGCCGAAGGTCAGTTGTGCGAGCGAGGTCAGTCGAGCGTGCATGGCCGTCTCCCCTGGTGGTCGTCGTCCTTCCATGCTGCGCCGGACCGGGTGCCCGCACCTGAGTACGGCTACTCAGCCGCCGTGGGGGAGACGGCCCGATCCTGTGAGCGCCCGGCGGCCCGACCGCGCCGCGCGACCTCCGTACCCGGCGCCGAGGCGTGACGTGCGCCGTACGCGATCAGCGCGGCTCCTGCGGCCAGTGCCGCCACCGTCGTCAGCGCGACGGGCAGCGAGAACCAGTCGGCGAGGAAGCCGATCACGGGCGGGCCCAGCAGCATGCCGCCGTAACCGAGCGTGGACGCGGCCGCGACCCCGCTGGGCCCGGCCAGCGCGCCCGCCCTGCCGACGGCCACGGGGAAGATGTTCGCCAGGCCCAGACCGGCGACGGTGAAGCCCAGCAGCGCGAGCCACACGTTCGGCGCGAGCGCGCCGAGCAGCATCCCGGCCGCGGCGGTTGCGCCGCCGGCGACGAGCGTACGGGTCTGGCCGAGCCGCTCCAGCAGCAGCGTGCCGGTGAGGCGGCCTGCGGTCATGGCGAGGGCGAACAGCGAGTAACCGGCGGCGGCCACGCCCGGATGCGCGTGCAGATCCTGCTCCAGGTGCAGCGCGCTCCAGTCGGCCATCGCACCCTCGCCGTACGCGGTGCACAGCGCGATCACGCCGAAGAGGACCACCAGGTTGCGGGTGCGCCCCGTCAGGCGCGCAGGTGCGGTCCCGGGCGCGGGGCCGTCGGAGTTCGGCGCCGGGTGCGTCAGGAGCACGGGTCCGGCGGCGGCGGTGACCAGCAGGCCGAGCCCGGTGAGCGCGAGCAGGTGCGCGGTCGGGGACAGGCCGCCGGCGACGAGACCGCCGAGTCCCGCGCCGAGCATGCCGCCGAGGCTGAACGCCGCGTGGAAGCCGGGCATGACGGGCCGGCGCAGGGCCGTGACCAGATCGACGGCCGCGCTGTTCATGGCGACGTTGATCCCGCCGTACGCGGCGCCGAAGACGAGCAGCACCAGACCGAGGGTGAGCGCGGAGTGCGTCAGCGGAGGCAGCGCCATGCTCAGCGAGAGCAGCACGGCGCTGCCCACGGTCACGGCGTGGCTGCCGAAGCGGCGGCACAGCCGGCCGGTGAGCGTCATGGTGACCACGGCGCCGGCGGAGACGCCGAGGAGGGCGAGGCCGAGATCGCTCGCGGAGGAACCGGTCTGTTCCTTGATCGCGGGAATACGGACGACCCAGCCGGCGAAGAGGAAGCCGTCGAGGGCGAAGAAGACGGTGAGGGCGGTGCGGAGGCGGGACAGGGAGAGCGGGGCGGTGTTTCCGCCGGGTCCCCCTGAAGCGGCCGTCCGGAGTTTGTTTAGAAGCGGCACAAACTCAGGATAGGGCCTGGGGCCCGTTGCGTACAAGGCGGCTGCTGCCCGTCCGGATCATGGGACACTCACCTGCATGAACGGCAAGGCGACGAGCAACCGGACGAGAATCGAAAGAGGCCGCAGCGCCCTCGGCCCGGCACTGGAACTGGTGCACACCGGGCGGGCGCCCACGCGTGCCGTACTCACCGCCGAGCTCGGCGTCACCCGCGCCACCGCCGGAGCCGTCGCCGCCGAACTCGAAGCGCTCGGCCTCATCCGGGTCGACTCGCGGCCCGGAGCCGCCGCCGGATCCCAGGGCCGCCCCTCGCACCGCCTCGCCGTCGACGACACCGGCCCGGTCGTCCTCGCCGCCCAGGTCCACGCCGACGGATTCCGTGCCGCGCTCGTCGGCCTCGGCGGCCGCACGGTCGCCACAGCGCCCGGCTGCGTCACCGTCCAGGCGGATCCGGCGCAGGTGCTCGGTGAGGTCGTCGAGGCGGGCGCGGCGCTGCTGCGCGAGAGCGGCCGACGCTGTGTCGGCGCGGGGCTCGCCGTGCCCTCCGCGGTCGCCGAACCCGAGGGCACCGCCCTCAACCCCCTGCACCTGGCCTGGCCGGCCGGTGCTCCCGTACGCGACATCTTCGCCGAACGCGTCGCCGCGGCGGGCATCCGGGGGCCCGCCTTCACCGGCAACGATGTCAACCTCGCGGCACTCGCCGAGCACCGCCACGGCGCCGGCCGCGGCGCCCAGCACCTGCTGTGCGTCGCCACCGGACACCGCGGAGTCGGAGGCGCGCTGGTGCTCGACGGCCGCCTGCACACGGGCAGTTCGGGGCTCGCTCTGGAGGTCGGTCACCTCACCGTCAACCCGGAGGGCCGCCCCTGCCACTGCGGCAGCCGTGGCTGCCTCGACGTCGAGGCCGACCCCCTCGCCTTCCTGACCGCCACGGGCCGCGACCTGGGCCCCGAGGTCTCGCTGCTCCAGCAGTCCAGGGACCTGCTGCGCGGGGAGTACGACGACCCGGCCGTCCGCAGGGCGGCGGAGGAACTCATCGACCGCCTCGGCCTCGGCCTCGCCGGACTGGTCAACATCCTCAATCCGGACCGGATCATCCTCGGCGGCCTCCACCGCGAACTCCTGGAGGCGGACCCGGAGCGCCTGCGCGCGGTCGTGGCGGACCGCAGCCTGTGGGGCCGCAGCGGGGGCGTCCCGATCCTGCCGTGCACCCTCGACCACAACTCTCTGGTGGGCGCCGCGGAGCTGGCCTGGCAGCCCGTCCTCGACGACCCGCTGGCGGCGCTCGCCTGACGCACCGACGGGCGGGACGGCGGCCACCCGTCCGGAGGACGGCCCGGCGATCCGCGCCGTGCTTGCGGGTAGTCGACGACACATGACCCACAAGCCCTCCGGGCCGCACCGCGCGCACCGGTTCGAGCACCTGCACCGCAGAGTGCTCGAATCACCCGTCGGGCTCGGCTGGAACCGCGGCCGGGAGATGGAGCTCATGCACCGCGCCATGGGCTTCGCCGCACTCGGTTTCGTCACCCTCGTGCCGCTGCTCGTCGTCGTCGCGGCCGCCGACCCCGTCAGCGCCGAGGGCTTCGCCCGGTGGCTCGGCGAGGGGCTCGGCGTCTCGCCGGGGTCCCAGCGGCAGGTCGAGCAGCTCTTCGGTATGCCCGGACAGGCGCTCCAGCGCACCACCGCGTTCGGTCTCGCCGCGCTCGCCGTCTTCGGGCTCACCTTCGGGTCCGCCGTACAGACGGGCTACGAGAAGGTGTGGGACCTGCCCACAGCCCGCTGGCACACCATGTGGCGCCACGTGGTGTGGCTGGCGCTGCTGATCCTCTTCCTCGTGGTGTTCATCAATCTCCCGGAGCCGGACTCGGTCATGGCCACCGTGTTCACCATGATCGCCGACCTGCTGGGCACGGTCGTGTTCTTCTGGGTGTCCCAGCGCCTCCTGCTCGGCGGCCGGGTCCGCTGGCGCGCCCTGCTGCCCGGTGCGGTGGCCACCGCCGTGTCCATGCTCGGGCTGCGGGTCTTCTCGCAGCTCGTCTTCTCGCCGCTGATCGCCTCGAACGCCGTCACCTACGGCCCGTTCGGCACCGTCCTCGTGATCCAGTCGTGGCTCGTCGGCGTCGGTGTGGTGGTCTACGGCGGGGCGCTCGCGGGTCGCCTGGTCCACGAGGAGCTGACCCGGCGCAGGCTGCTCCGCGCGGTCGAGCACGACGACTTGTAGCCCACCGTCCCGCTACCGGGCCGGCCGCGCACGAGAGTCACCAGTGGCGTCCCCGGCCCAGGGAGCCGCGCTCGGGCGACGAGACGTGCAGGACCTCGTAACGGTCGCCGGGCGCCGCGGGCGAGTCGTGGTCCCACAGGGTCACGTACATCAGCTCCCATCGGTACGGGTCGACGCCGAGCGCCGCGCAGACGGCGCCCTCGCGCCGCGCGAGCCGTTGCGTCTCGGCAGCGGCCTCCTCGACGAGCGGGCCGGGCCGGATCCCCAGCGGAAGCCGCTGCCTGCGCCGGACGGCGGTGCGCGCCCCGGCCGCCGCCGAGGGCCCGTCGTGGTACGCGGCCCCCGTCCAGTGCTGCACCTCCGGGCGGCCGAAGTCGTCGACGATGCCCTGGAAACCGGGCCCCCACAGAAAGCCGTTCATGCCCTCGGGCGCGGTCCACAGGTACAGCGGCGCGTACTGGTTCACGGGCGAGCCGGCGGCGCGTTCGCGCATCAGGTACGCCTTGAGGCCGAGGCCGGGGAAGCCGTCCAGCAGATGGCCGCGGCGCGCCACGCGGTCGCGGATGATCCCCATGTCGTAGTCGGCGGGCAGGGTGATCTCGTACTGCATCGCATGCACGGTCGGGTCAACTCCTATGGGCGGACGAGGGCGCGAGGAGGGCGAGCAGGCCGCGGACACCCGCGTCGAATGCGGCCGTCGAGCCGGAGGCGCGAGCCAGCACGTAGCCGCCCTGCACGGTCGCGACGATCGTCGCCGCGACCTCGGACGGGGCCGGCGCGGCACTCAGCTCTCCGCTCTCCCGGCCCTCGTCGACGACGGCGGCGAGCCTGCCCCGCAGCCATGCGAGCGTCTCGTCCACCGGTGCCCGCAACGCGTCGCTGGCGACGACGTCCGGATCCATCGTCAGCCGGCCGACCGGGCATCCGCGCAACACGTCGCGCTCGCGCAGCAGGTACGCGGCGATGCGCTCGTGCGCGGTGCCGGGACCGCCGAGCACCGCCTCGGCCGCGGCCCGCATGTCGTCGGCCGTGCGCCGGATCGCGGCCAGCGCCAGGTCGGGCTTGCCGGAGAAGTGGTGGTACATGCTGCCCTGGCCCGCGCCGGCCTGCTGCTGGATCGCCTTCGGGCTGGTGCCCACATAGCCGCGCTCCCACAGCAGTTCGCGGGTCGCCTCGATCAATCGTTCCGAGGTGCTCATGGAGGCAGTGTACATACCAGTAGGTACAGAACGTCGTCCCCAGTCCCGAGCTGCCCCGAGCAGCCGCCCTCGCCAGACGTACTCCCCGGGAGGTACGCGCGGAGCCGCCGGCCGTACGACGATTCGGCCCCCGTCCGGCGGGAGCCTCGGAAGCGTCACGGAACCACCGAACGAGCGTCACCGAGGAGCTGAACCGAGATGAACACTCTCGCCTACGACGGGCCCGGCCCGTGGGTCCTCTTCTTCCCGCTGATCTGGGCGGCCGTCATCCTCGGGGTCGTCACCGTCCTGCGCCGCACCGGCGTCTGGCGCCCCCGGCGCGCCCCCTGGCAGGGCAGCCGGCCCCCGATCGCAGAGAGCTCCCCCATCGCCGTGCTCGGCCGCCGCTTCGCTGCGGGCGAGATGGACGAGGAGGAGTACTGGCGACGGCTGTCCGTCCTGGACGAGCAGTTCGGCCGCACCACCGAGGACGGTGCGGCATGACCCCGCACCAGAACGGGGCCCTGACCACCGGGCCCCGCCCCGCCGCCCGGTCGTCGACACCGTGAAGGTCTACGGCAGCGGGGGCACCGACGTCGCCCGCCCCGCCCGGTCAGCCCGCCCCGCCCGGTCAACCGGCAACGGCCGACCGGGCGGTGGCAGTTGCGGCATCGGCCTTCGCCTCGGGCACCTCGGAGAACGGGCCGGTGGTCGTGGCCCCGTACACCGCCGGGTACTCGGGCAGCGTGATCGCGGGGCAGGTCGCGGGCAGGGTGAACCAGACGACCTTGCCCGCCTCGCCGCGCGGCCGTACGCCCCAGCTCTCACTGACGGCGGCCACCAGCGCGAGGCCGCGGCCGTGGGTCTCGGAGAAGTCCGCGTCGTGGACGGTCGGCAGACGCGGATCGTGGTCGTGGACGGAGACCGTGAGCCGGTCGAGCAGCAGCTCGACGTCCACGGTGCACGTCTTGTCCGGCTGGGCGTGCCGGTGCACATTGGTCAGCAACTCGGTGACGCCGAGCGCTGCCTGGTCGATCAGGGGATCGAGATGCCAGTAGCGCAGTTGCGCCGAGATGATTCTGCGGACCTGACCGATCCGCGACGGCAGGGCCTGGAGCTCCACCGTGCAGTGCCTGCTGGGCTGGCTGATCACGGCTGCGACTCCCCGAAATAGGTCCGGAAGAAGACGAGACAAGAGATCCAGCAGTCGGCCGCCTGCTGAACATACCGGCGGGGCTGGATCTCAGCGTGACCGCCAGTTAACCCTCAGTGATGTGGAACCAGCGTGAACCATGACCTGGGGGGCCGCAACTCGCGGCACTCCCGTGCCTGTTCTCAACTCCTGTTGCCGCCCGCCCCGCGCAACGCCTCCAGGAAGCGCCCGGCGAGAGCCTTTCCGTCGGGCCGCCGACTGCGCTGACCCATGGTCAGGCGATACCGCTTCCCGTTCAGCGTCGCCACCGTGCTGTCGTCACCGGCGAACCAGGGCCGGCCCGCGGTGACGGCGCGTACGGGCGCGCTCTCGATCACGCGGCCGTAGCTCGTCATCAGCGCCAGCCGGCCGTCCTTGATCAGCACTTGCCCGGCCCGCGTCAGTGAACGCGGCCAGCGCTCGATCCGCACGCCAGTCGCGCTGAAATCCGGCTCCGCGGTTGCCATCGTGTCCGCCCCCTTCGCAGCTACTCCTGTGGGAAGTCTGCACACTTGGGCCGCCGTGCACCAGTGCGCCTGGTCCAAGCCTTGCACAAGTGCCTCCTATGGATCCCCAAAGCGAATATTTGCCCAGGTGAGGGGCTTACTGTTGCGGGTGGGCACACATCGTGGACCAGTGGCGGGCGAGGCGAGGACGGCACTCATGAGCACGCGTGAGAATCCAGTGGCGGGCGAGGCGGGCGACGTACCCGCCGAACGGGTGAGACCGGATGCGGACCCGGCTCCGCCCACGGCCGGGGCGGTCGCGACCGTCGACGTGGACCGCACCGACCCCGCGTACCGGACCTGGCTGAAAGAGGCCGTGCGCAAGGTGCAGGCCGACGCCAACCGCTCCGCCGACACCCACCTGCTGCGCTTCCCGCTGCCCGAGAAATGGGGCATCGACCTCTACCTCAAGGACGAGTCCACGCACCCGACGGGCAGCCTCAAGCACCGCCTGGCCCGCTCGCTGTTCCTGTACGGCCTGTGCAACGGCTGGATCCGGCCCGGCAAGCCCGTCATCGAGGCGTCCAGCGGCTCGACCGCCGTCTCGGAGGCGTACTTCTCGAAGCTGATCGGCGTCCCCTTCATCGCCGTGATGCCGCGCACCACGAGCCCCGAGAAGATCCGGCTGATCGAGTTCCACGGCGGGCAGTGCCACTTCGTCGACGACTCGCGCCGGATGTACGAGGAGTCCGCCGCGCTCGCGGAGCGGACCGGCGGCCACTACATGGACCAGTTCACCTACGCGGAACGGGCCACCGACTGGCGGGGCAACAACAACATCGCCGAGTCGATCTACCAGCAGCTGCGGCTCGAACGCTATCCGGAGCCCGCCTGGATCGTGGCCACCGCCGGCACGGGAGGCACGTCGGCGACCATCGCCCGCTACGTGCACTACATGCAGTACGACACCCGCATCTGCGTCCCCGACCCGGAGAACTCCTGCTTCTTCGACGGCTGGACCCACGGCGACCCGGAGGCGAGCAGCGACT
This sequence comes from Streptomyces sp. NPDC002867, assembly GCF_053591895.1. NCBI lineage: Bacteria > Bacillati > Actinomycetota > Actinomycetes > Kitasatosporales > Streptomycetaceae > Streptomyces > Streptomyces sp. NPDC002867. The sequence continues at coordinate 23,629 of NZ_JBSFUR010000016.1, forward strand.
GCGGCTCGCGCATCGAGGGCATCGGAAGGCCCCGCATGGAGCCGAGCTTCGTCCCCGGCGCCATCGACCGCATGATGAAGGTGCCCGACGCGGCGAGTGTCGCCGCCGTACGCGCCCTGGAGACGGCCATCGGCCGCAAGGCGGGCGGATCGACGGGTACCGGCCTGTGGAGCGCGCTCAAGATCGTCGCCGAGATGGTGGGCAGGGGCGAGAAGGGCAGCGTCGTCACCCTGATCTGCGACCCGGGCGATCGCTACCTCGACAAGTACTACTCCGACGAATGGCTGGCCGGGCAGGGCCTGGACATCCGGCCGTACGCGGTCGCGATCGAGTCGTTCCTGAGCACCGGCGCCTGGCCCTGCTGAACGCCGCTCGGAGCTGGTCCTCCGGGGTACGGGCGCGGCCGCGCCCGTCAGGGCGTGCCGGGTCCGGCCAGCCGGCGGTCCAGATTGCGCACCGCGTCCCTGAAGGCACGCCCCAGCCCTGCTCTGCCCAGCAGCAGCGCGAGGCGCAGCGGAGCCGGTCCGTCGGCGGCGAAGGTCCACTGGATGCGTGATCCCGTCGCCGTCGGTGTGATCCGCCACTCCTCCAAAAGGGCGCGCAGGCCCGGGGCGTTGGTCTGCTCGACGCGGTACGCGTAGCGGGTGTCCGGTTCCTTGGCCAGGATGCGCTCGGTGAACACCGTGCCGCCCTTGAGCCTGACCTCGCGGCCCGCGCCGCCCTCCGTCGACCGGGCCGCTGTCACGGCCGTGAACCACTCGGGCAGGTGCTCCACGTCCTCGGCCAGCGTGGCGTACACGGCGGACGGCACGGCCGACACGGGGGCCGAGAACACCAGGCGTATCGGTGCGTTCTCCACGAACTCCAGCTCGACCGGGCGCAGTTGGCGTGCCATGGTGCGGACCTCCAGTGGCGGCGAAGGGTGTGGGGACCGCACACCCTAGCGGCGGGGGCGAAGGATGTCCGCCCCTACGGCTTTCGCCGCGAGCACCCGTCCCGCCCTGCGCCTCGCGTGCGGTCGACGCGCCCCGCTTGCACCGCGAGCACCCGTCCCGCCCTGCGCCTCGCGACCCCGACCAGGGCACGACGCAACGCGACATCGATCCGCCCTGGTTCAGCCCGCCGTACAAAGCCCCGTGACCACGAGGGTGAAGACCGCCTTCACGTCCGCTGGACTGCGAAAACGCCGAGCGAGTTCGACGTGCGGTCGACGCCGGAACGCGGATTCGCCCGAAGCCCGGGCAGACCGCTACCCGACCGTTGCTCCACATGACAGCCACCGCGATGGACATCACCGCGCAGCTGATCCGGGATCTGCTGCGCGAGCAGCACCCCGACCTGGCGGATCGCCCCTTGAAGCTCGGAGCGCGTGGCCGGGACAACCAAGTGTGGCGGCTCGGCGACGACCTCACCGTCCGGTTGCCCTGGGCGACGCAGTCTGCGGACGCGCTGCAGACGCCGCCGCCGCACCCGACTGGGCAGGCCCAAGACTCTGGCTCCATGGCGACCTGCACCCGGCCGACATCCTGACCACGAACGGCACCTTCTGCGGTGTGATCGACTTCGGCGACCTCTTCGCCGGCGGCCCGGCCTTCGACCTCGCCGCCGCCTGGATCCTGCTGCCGGACGGCGCCGCCGACCTCTTCCACGAGACCTACCGGCCAAGCCCGGACGCCGCGACCCTGCGCCGCGCTCGCGGCTGGGCGGTGCTGCGTGCCCTCAGCGGCATCCACATCGGAGACGCCGGCGTCCACGGCCGCCCCGGAGGCAAGTCCACCTGGGGCCGACCCGCCCACGCCGCACTGCAACGCCTCACCGCATCGGTCCACCAGTGATCAAGCACCCCGGCGCGGGGCACGGTGAACCACGGGCCGGACAGGCGCGCGGGGCACGTGACTCGCACCGTGACTGCGAACGTTCTGCGGCCGTTGGCAGAAGGACCACCGGGCAGTCCGAGACCCGCGCTGGACAACGCGGGTGACTACCGCAGCCTCGGCGGCGTGCCGATCGCTCGTAGCACGCTTCGTCCACCTCTTCCCGTTACCGTCCCACGTGTTCCCTACTCTCTCGGGGTGTGTGATGCGCCGACTCGCTGTGGGTGTGGCCTTGCTGTCCTCCCTGGTCTCCGGGCCCTGGCTCGCGGGACAGGCCGACTCCGCCCTGGGCGCACCGGAAGCCCGGGCCACCGGCCGCGGCACGAACATCCTGATCGTGGGGACAGACAGCCGTGCCGGCCTGTCTGCTGCCGAGAAGCGGCGCCTCCACGTCGGCGGCGAGGGCTGCGACTGCACTGACGTGATGATGCTCGTGCACCTTTCCGAGGACCGTCGTCGCGCAAGCATCGTCTCCATCCCCAGGGACAGTTACGTCGAGTACGCCACACCGGAAGGTGCCACCACTCCGGCCCACCGGGGCAAGATCAACGGCGCCTTCAAGATCGGCCGGGGTCCCCTCGCCGTACGCACCGTCGAGAAGGCCACCGGGCTGCGCATCGACCACTACCTCGAGACCGGCTTCACCGGCTTCGAACAGGCCGTCAACAACCTGGGCGGAGCGACCGTCTGCACGGACAAGCCGCTCAAGGACGAGAACTCCGGCCTCGACATCACCGCGGGAGGCCATCTCATCGACGGAAACGGAGCACTGCGCTACGCCCGGGCCCGGCACATCGACCGACCAGGAGACCTCGGCCGGGTCCGCCGCCAGCAGCGACTGCTCGCCGGCATGCTGGCGGACCTGACGGCCAAAGGGGCGCTGACCGGCCCCGCGAGCGCCGCGAGCACGGCTCACACGCTGCTCAAGTCCGTACGCACGGACGAGCGCACGAGTCTGGACGATCTTGTCCGCATCGGCTGGTCCCTGGGGCGGCTGTCGGCGGACCGGACGGAGTTCGCCACCGTGCCGATCTCCCACTTCGACCACCGGGTGCCCGGCGTCGGCTCCACGCTCCTCTGGCACGACGTCCGCTCCGAGGCCCTGTGGGACGCCCTGCGCGCCGACCGCCCCATCACCGGCGACACCCGCATCCTGCCCGTGCCGGAAACACGCGCCGAGACCGATCCCGCCCGAATCGCGGTACGTGTCGACGACGCCACCGTGGCCAAGGCTCTTCGGCGCAGCAAGTTCGTCGTGACGGACACCTCGGCGTCGGCTCCGGCGGTACGACCCGCAGGCCCCGCCGTCATCACCTACCCCGTCCGGCGTGAAGCGGACGCGGCCACACTGGCCGCGGCCCTGCCCGGGGCGCACCTGCGGGCAACCTCGCGGGCCGATGCCTTCTTCGACGTCGCCGTCGGTTCCGAGCCCGTCGCGGTCAGAACCGTCACCTACGACCGCAACGTCGCGGACGGCGCCCCCGTCACAGCGGACCGTCTACGCTGCTCCAACGTGACCAGGGCGTATCGACCCCACCGCTGAGGGCCGACGCCGAGGAACCGCTGGGCCTGTCGAACAGACCCCGGCCTCATCCTCAGGTGGGGTTCCGCACCATGAGGCAGCGGTTGCGGCGCCGCGATCGTGCGGCGGTTCGCGTCAGCCGGCGCACGAGGCCCCGCCGACCCGCGCCGGCGTCGGGCCGCTCACCGGAACAGGCAGCGGCTGCCGGATCGGCCCTGAAGTGGTACGAAAGAGACCGTCGGAAGCACACGTGGTGCCCTGCGGTCGAATGTCGGAGGTGCCGTCCGTGGAACCCATCGACTGGCTGCTGACGGCCAGGGAGCGCGGCAATCCCGCAACCCGCTTGGATCGTAGGCGCCCCGACGGGACGGCGTGGTCGGTCGGCAATGAAGTTCGCCCCTTGGTCCACGGTGCGACGTACTTCGCCGAGCTGCTCGCCGCCGTCCGCGCTCTGCGGGCCGGAGACCTGCTGCTGTTCACCGACTGGCGCGGCGACCCCGACGAGCGGCTGGCCGGCCCCGGGACCGAGATCGGTGCCGTGCTGCGCGAGGCGGCCGGGCGCAAAGTGGTCGTCAAGGGTCTGGTGTGGCGCTCCCACCTGGACAGTCTCCAGTTCAGCGAGGAGGAGAACCGCCACCTCGGCGAGGAGGTACGGGCGGGAGGCGGCGAGTATCTGCTGGACATGCGAGTCCGTCCCGGCGGCACACACCACCAGAAGTGCGTCGTCCTGCGCCATCCCGGGCGCCCCGAACTGGACGTCGCGTACATCGGTGGCATCGACCTGTCGCACAACCGCAACGACGACATCGACCACGGCGGCGACGACCGCTCCCAGCCCATCGCCGCAGCGTACGGACCGCATCCGCCCTGGCACGACATCCAGCTCGCGATCCGGGGCCCCGCGGTCGGCGACATCGAGACCGTCTTCCGGGAACGCTGGACGGATCCGGCGCCCCTCACCCGCAGCCCGCTGTCCCGGCTGCGCGAAATGCTGCACCGGGAGGACATCCACGCGAACCCACTGCCCCCTCAGCTGCCCGATCCCGCGCCGTGCGGCACACACTCGGTGCAGGTGCTGCGCACGTACCCCAACCGGCTGCTGCGAGGCTACGACTTCGCCCCCGACGGCGAGCGCAGCGTCGCGCGTGCCTATCTGAAGGCACTGCGGCGGGCCCGGGCACTCATCTATCTGGAGGACCAGTACCTGTGGTCCCCGCAGGTGGTGGAGCACTTCGCCCGGGCGCTCCGAGCGAATCCAGGACTACGCCTCATCGCCGTCATCCCCTCCGTCCCCGAACAGGACGGCCCGCTCACGCTGCCGATGAACCTGATCGGCCGCATCACCGCCCTGGAGACACTGCGACGGGCGGGCGAGGGGCGGGTCGCGGTATACGGGCTGGAGAACCATGCCGGGACACCGGTGTACGTGCACGCCAAGGTGTGCGTGGTCGACGACGTGTGGGCCGCGGTGGGCTCCGACAACATCAACCTGCGCTCTTGGACGCACGATTCCGAACTCAGCTGCGCCGTTCTGGACGAGACGACGGACCCCCGGGAACCGCAGGACCCCGCCGGCCTCGGCGACGGCGCGCGCCCCTTCGCCAGGAACCTCCGGCTGACGCTCGCGCGCGAGCACCTGGACCAGGAGGCGCCAGGAGACCCGCAGGCCCCCGACGTCCTGTGCGATCCGGTGGGTGCCTTCGACGCCTTCGCGTCGGCGGCGGCCGCGCTGGACTCCTGGCACGAAAGGGGCCGGTCCGGTCCGAGGCCGCCCGGACGTCTGCGCACCTACCGGCCACCGGAGCTTTCGCGGGTGAAGCGGCTTCTCGCGATGCCGCTGTACCGCGTGATCATCGATCCGGACGGCCGCCCGCTTCGGCTGCGGCTGCGCAAGACGTTCTGAGAAGCCGGTGGCGCCGCCTTTCCCCTTCTCGCTGTAGTCCAAGAAGGGCTTCCGGCTGGCCGAGTTGAAGCCGCATGTCCTCACGCAGGTGCCGGACGGACGCCGGTGATTCTCCTGGGCTCACCCACGTCCGGGAAGGACAGACTCCACGCTGTTCGCCCGCACCCTCTCGTTCCCCTGATGCCTGTGCGTCCCGGGATGCCGCAGCGGGGCCCAGCGCTGGACGTCTCCCGTTGCGCTCGCCCAGGGCGTGGGACGCTCACGTGGCGGGTTCACCACCAAGCTGCACGTGGCTGTCGGGCAGGGCCAAAAGCCCATGTCGATCGTGGTGACGGCCGGGCAGCGCGGCGACTCGCCGCAATTCGAGCCCGTGCTGGAGAATGCCCGCCCACCCCGCATCGGACTGGGCCGGCCACGCGTCCGCCCCGATCGAGTACGCGCCGATCGGGCGTACTCCTCCCGCAAGAACCGCGCCTACCTGCGCCGCCGTGGAATCCGCTGCACCATCCCATACAAGGCTGACCAGGCCCGCAACCGCAGGAAGCTCGGCTCCCGTGGCGGCCGACCGCCGCGTTTCGATGCGGTGGATTACCGCGAGCGCCATGCGGTCGAGTGCGGGATCAACCGCCTTAAAAGGCACAGGGCAGTGGCAACGAGGTCCGCCAAGCTCTCCGTGCGCTACGAGGCGACGGTGCTGGTCGCAGCCGTGAACGAGTGGCTGTGACCAGCACCGTCGCAACGGCCCTCAGACGACGTCGAATTCGTTGCCCTCGGGGTCCTGCATGGCGGCGGCGTAGAACCCCATGTTCGGCTCATCCTTGATCCGCAGCACGGTGGCACCAGCTTTGACCAGCCGTTCCACCGTAGCCTTGACCCGCTGTGTGCGGACGCCCAGTGGGACGTCACGGCCCCCACCGACCTTCAGGTCGAAGTGCCACCGGTTCTTGGCGACCTTCGGCTCCGGAACCTGCTGGAACCACACCCTCGGTCCCCGTCCAGCGGGATCGATGATCGACTCCGGAATATCCCCGGCACCGGCCGGCAACTCTGCCTCGGGCACCCCCACCGCCGCCCAGTAAGCACGCCACGTGGCGTGCCCGCCAGGCGGAGGCTCAGGCACGTAGCCCAGGGCCTCGGCCCAGAAAGTCACCATTCTCTGCGGATCGGAGCAGTCGATCGTCAGCTGCGCTGTCATCTCCATGCTCGGAGCATCCCAGGCAGGTCTGACAGACGATCCACTTTCGCAACACGCCGCTTTGTCAGGTGGCGTGGGGTGGCGTCAGGTGGCGTGGTAGGGCTGCCATGGCAAGTGTTCGGCGTGGGTCCCGCGGCTCAGAGTCACCTCGTGGTCGACTTTGTGTCGCTATGGGTGACGGCCCCATCGAAGTGGTTCGAGCGGGCGCACTGAGCGATCAGAAGGGACCCCATGTTCAGAACAGTGTTCATCGGTGGCGCCACGGCGGCACTTGTCGCCGCCTTCACCCCGCCCTCGGGGGCCACGGCGGTCATGAAATCCCCCGCCCCGCCCGACAAGGTCACGATCGACCTCGTCTCCGTCAACGGCTCGGGCTGCCGACCCGGCAGCGCAACCGTGGCCGTCGCGCCGGACAACACGGCCTTCACCGTCACCTACAGCGAGTACCTCGCCCAGGTCGGCAAGGGCGCCAAGCCGACGGACTTCCGCAAGAACTGCCAGCTCGGTTTGAACGTGTACGCCCCGCAGGGCTTCACCTATGCCATCGCCAAGGCCGACTATCGCGGCTTCGCCAGCCTGCAGAACGGCGCGAGCGCCACGCAGCGGGCCAGCTACTACTTCCAGGGCATGTCCCGGACGTCGTACCGCAGCCACCGGTTCCACGGCCCGCTCCAGGACAACTGGCAGGTCTCCGACACAGCTGCCATCCACGCCCTCGTCCACAAGCCCTGCGGTGAGGAGCGGAACTTCAACATCAACACCGAGCTGCTCGTGGACGGAGGACGCTCCGACACGGCCAACACCACCAGCTTCATGGCGATGGACTCGACAGACGGCAGCTTCACGACCAAGTACCACTTCGCCTGGAAGAAGTGCCCGGTGCGCTGACGCCTGCGTAGCCGGCCCGGCGCCCGACGTGTCGGCCGCCGGGCCGGTTGGCCAGACACATGTGAAGTGCCCGGCCGCTACCCTGCGGGCCACATGTAGCGCTCACCCAGGCCAACCAGAACGCTCAGGGGCCGACTGCAACCCTCGACTCCAGACGGACGCGGACATGGCGTCGAGGGTGCCGGCACCTACCGCGCACTCGGCGGCACTCCTGGCCGTGGGGCCGCTGGCCCTCCTCGCCAGGTCAAATGTCACTGGTCGCCGGAGCGGCGGGGTGCTGTCATGGGTAGGGAAGACGCGTTGACGAGCCGGCAGGGCCGCGGAGGCCGGCGCGCCGCGCGTGGTCCGCTCAGGCGGTCCGACCGCGACCACCCCGTCGCACAGCGGAGGAGGCAGATGCCATGCTGTACCGCCGCACGGTCGGTGACGTGATGACCGAGGAGGTCGTCACCCTCCGTCCCGACACACCGTTCCAGGAGGTCGCCGCCCTGCTGGACGCGAACGACATCGTCGCGGCCCCGGTCGTCGACGACGACGGTGCCCCCGTCGGCGTCGTGTCCGCGTCCGACGTGCTGCGGCACGAGACCGGCTTGCCCGATCCGCAGGGGCAGGACGGGAACGACGAGCATGCCTGGGGCAAGGCGCGCGCCCGGACCGCGGGCGCGCTCATGAGCAGCCCCGTCTTCACCGCCCGCGCCGACTGGACGATCACCCGGGCCGCGCGGGAACTTCGCAGGCGGCACGTCAAGCAGCTGCCGGTGGTCGGCGACGACGGGCTCCTCACCGGCATCGTCAGCCGCAGCGACCTGCTCGACGCCTTCATCCGCTCCGACGCCGAGATCCGCGGCGAGGTCGAGCAGGACGTCCTGGGGCGAATCCTCGGCCTGGACGAGGGCACCGTCGCGGTCGAGGTCCGGGACGGTGCCGTCACTCTCCGGGGTCACGTCCCGGAACCGCGTCTGGTCCCGGTGGTCGTGGGCCTCTGCCAGGGCGTCGACGGTGTCGTCACCGTGGAGGCCCACCTCGCCGCCGCCGGGGAGGGCTAGGGCGTTTTGCGAAAGTGGATCTTGGTCAGAAGGAGCCGCCCGGCGGAGTCTTTCGTCGAGTCGGCGGACGGACGGCAGTAAGAAGCACAGGCGATCATCAACAAACCCGCCTCTTGCTATTCAAGTTTGACTAGTCTGGATGGCATGAGTGAGACGACCATTCCGATGCTGCCGTGCCGGACCATCCAGCCTGTTCTCGACTTCTACACCGTCCTCGGATTCGAGGTGACCTTCCAGCAGAAGAGCCCTAATCCGTACGCGGTCGTGGAGCGCGGCGGCATTCAGCTCCACTTCTTCGGGATGAAGCGGTACGAACCGGCCGATTCATACAGCACGTGCTACATCCGAACCGATGACGTCGATGGGCTGCACGAGGTCTTCCGGACCAGGCTCAAGGCAGCGTACGGAAGAATCCCGACCCGCGGGCTGCCGCGCATAGGGCCGCTGAAGGACACGTCGCACGGCGTACGGCAGTTCCTCGTGACCGACCCGGGCGGCAACTGCCTGCGCATCGGGCAGCAGACAAGTCAGGACCACCACCACCGGCCCGCACCCAAGGAGATCTTTTCCCGAGCCCTGCATCACGCGTCCCTCCTCGCGGACTCGAGGGACGACCCGGCGGGCGCCGCGAAAATCATCGACCGGGTGCTGCGCATCGAGGACGAGCGGCCCACGCCCGTGCAGTTGCTTCGCCTCCTCGTGCTGCGTGCGGATGTCGCCGGGCGCCTCGGTGACGAAGGGACCGCGTCGTCCGCGCTCACCAGGGCCGCCGCAGTCCACCTCACCGCGCAGGAGCGGGAGTCGGTGCACGACGACCTCGAGCGTCTCGAGGAGCTGCGGGGCTAGGGTCTGCTGCGAAAGTGCTGGTCACAGCCACTCGTTGATGGTTGCGATCAGCACGGTCGCTTCGTAGCGGACGGCGAGTCGTCGTACCTCGTGGCGACGGCCCGGTGGTGCGACGGCAAGCCGCTGCTTGTCGTCGGTCTTGCCGAACTTCGGCGGCCGCCCGCCGTGGGAGCCGCGCTTCACCCGGTTGCGGACGCGGTCGGTCGGGACGGGAATCGTGGGCCTTGACCCGCGTCTGCGCAGCGTCCGAGAAGTCCGCGCGGGACCCGGAGCCACCGGCCGCCATCGGCGAGGCCGGTGGCATCGGGGGCATGGACAAGGCGCGATGCGACAGTGCGGTCAGGCTCCGTACCGGGCCTGCTCGTCGCTGGGGGCGACGACCTCGTGCGCTGCAGCCGGGCCTTCGGGCCCGGACGGGCTCACTGGGACTCGTCGCCTTCTGCGGCCGCCGCGCGGCGGAACTCCGCGTTGATGCGCTGGGCTTCCTCGAGTTGGTCCTCGAGGATGACGATGCGGCAGGCGGCCTCGACCGGCATGCCTTCGTCGACGAGCTCGCGGGCGCGGGCGGCGATCCGAAGCTGGTAGCGGGAGTAGCGGCGGTGTCCGCCCTCCGAGCGGAGCGGGGTGATGAGCCGGGCCTCACCGATGGCGCGGAGAAAGCCGGGAGTCGTGCCGAGCATCTCGGCGGCACGTCCCATGGTGTATGCGGGGTAGTCGTCGTCGTCCAGGCGACCACTGAGCGGAGTGTCTGCTGTCATTCTCACCTCGTTGTGCAACGCGTCGAGGGGCCCTGGTGCTGTACGGCACCAGGGCCCCGAAGGAAATTCAACACCATCTATCGGCTCTACTTGCTGTGCCGATCTGCTGTGTCCGTCACTTCGCCCGGGAGAGGGCGAGAGTACGGGGATCGCGGATGCGTGACCGGGGACCACCTTCCATTCCGGGGTCTTGCGGTACCCGGGCGGAATCCTCCGTGCCCGGGCGATCCTGATGGCGTCTGCTTCCTCCATTTCTCCGTCGAGCCGATCACCGGCAACTGACTGGTGGTGCGAACTGCTGGTGTTGCTGTCGGCAGCCCCTCGGCCTGCGGGCCGCCCGGTGCGCCTGCCAGTCCCGTCGCCGTCCTGCGAACAACGTGGCTTCGGAACTCCGCAGTCGCACCGTCCTGCGAACCTTCTTGTACCGCTACCCGGCAGTTCGTCTCTGCCGGGTCTCATTCGACTTCTCCTGCGAAAGAAACGTTAGCTGGGTGGCAGTCCAATGTCTACTGTGGCGAGCATAGATTTTGAGTGCTCATGGCCGGGGTAATCCGCGCGCGGCAGCGGCAGACTGCCCCGCTCTTCCGGTCCGGGCCATCGCACGCGGCGGGAGGCGCCGCCACGTGCGATGGCCAGTGGGCCCGCCCGACGGGTCTGCCGATCTCCGACGCACCTCCCGCCCGGTCGGCTGTCGTCCGACCGGACGCCGAACGCGACAAGGGCCCGACCGGCGAGTGCCGGTCGAGCCCTTGTCACGTCGTGTGTCCCGCCTTTCGCCTCTTGCGCCTGCTACACGGCGGAGGAGCTGCCGAGCAGGGCCGCCGCTTCCTCGAACGGAGTGAGGTCACGCGCGGGCGTGGCGACGGGCTGGGTCCGGCACGTGAAGCCGAGGCGGGTCACGGCCCTGGTGACCTCGCCGGCGGTGAAGTCGCGACGGTCCTGCCGGGTGATGACCTCGCCCACTTGCATCACGGGGTAGTGGCGGCGGCCGATGATCACGAAGTCACCCTTGATCGGCTCGGGCCTGACGCCCTTCATCGACGCCAGCACCCCGCTCTTGGACAGGTCGAACGGGAAACGGGCGATGACGCAGCGCATGGTGCCTCACAGTTGGGGGAGAAGGGTTTGGCCAGGGGAGCGCCGGCAGGTCAGCGCGGGAGGGTGAGAACGCCCACGGCGCAACCGTGCTCGTCGACGACGGGCAAGGATCCGAGCTGCCGGTACCGCATCGCGTGCTCCGCTTCGACCATCGTGGTCACGGGCGAGGGGAACGGTCCTGCGTCGCCGAGGATGTCCCGCAGACGGACCCGGTCCGTGTAGGCGGAGCTGTCGCGGACGCCGGTGAGCTGGGCCTGAGTGATCAGGCCCGTGCACCGGCCGTCCTCGTCGTTGACGAGCAGGTGCCGCGCATGGGCACCGGCCATGACGGACAGGGCCACCTCCACCGTCATGTCGTCCCAGACCTGCGGTCCGGGCGCGTCCATGGCGGAGACCACAGTCCTGGTGGCGGAACCCGCCGGGTGCGGCTGCATCTGGACCAGCGTCAAAAGTGCCTCCTGCGGAAGTGGGTCAGGGGTCTGGTCGCGGAAGTCCTAGGCCGCCGCGTCGAAGACGGACTGGCGCTGAGCCGTGCGGCGCGCCGTCTGGCCGGTCCGGCTGCGGCGACCACGGAAGGCGGAGGCGCTGCGCCTGGGGCGCTCGGCCACCGGTGCCGTGATGACGACGGGGACGCCCGACGGAGTCCGCGCGCCGGTGATGCGGCTCAGTTCGGCCTCACCTGAACGGACCTGGGTGGTGTGCGGGCGGATCCCGGCATCGGACATGAGACGGGTCATGCCGCGGCGCTGATCGGGCGTCACCAGGGTGACGACGAGACCGGACTCGCCGGCGCGCGCCGTGCGGCCCCCGCGATGGATGTAGTCCTTGTGATCGCTGGGCGGGTCCACGTTGACCACGAGGTCGAGGTTGTCGACGTGGATCCCGCGTGCCGCGACATTCGTCGCCACCAGGACCGTCACATGCCCCGTCTTGAACTGGGCCAGGGTCCGGTTGCGCTGCGGCTGCGACTTTCCGCCGTGGAGGGCGGCGGCCCGTACACCGCTGCTCAGCAGATGGCGGGTGAGCTGGTCGACGGCATGCTTGGTGTCCAGAAACATGATCACCCGGCCCTCTCGGGCGGCGATCTCGGTCGTCGCCCGATGCTTGTCCGTACCGTGGACATGGAGCACGTGGTGCTCCATCGTGGTGACCGCACCGGCGGACGGGTCGACGGAGTGGACCACCGGGTCGGTCAGGTACCGGCGGACCAGAAGGTCGACGTTGCGGTCCAGGGTGGCCGAGAACAGCATCCGCTGCCCCCCGGGACGCACCTGGTCCAGCAGCGCCGTGACCTGCGGCATGAAACCCATGTCCGCCATCTGGTCGGCCTCGTCCAGGACCGTGATGTCGACCTGGTCCAGGCGGCAGTCGCCCCGCTCGATGAGGTCCTTCAGCCTGCCCGGCGTCGCGATGACGACCTCTGCCCCACTACGCAGCGCACCGGCCTGCCTGCCGATCGACATCCCACCGACCACCGTGGCCAGCCGCAACCGCACGGAGCGGGCGTAGGGAGTGAGCGCGTCGGTGACCTGCTGCGCCAGCTCCCGGGTAGGCACCAGCACCAGGGCCAGCGGCTGCCGGGGCTCGGCCCGCCGGCCGGCCGTTCGGGCCAGCAGCGCCAGGCCGAAGGCGAGGGTCTTGCCGGATCCGGTGCGCCCGCGGCCGAGTACGTCACGGTCCGCGAGGGAGTTGGGCAGGGTCGCCGCCTGGATCGGGAACGGGACGGTCACGCCTTCGGTGACGAGCGCGGCCAGCAACGGCCGGGGCATGTCGAGATCGGCGAACGCCTCGACGGCGGGCAGCGCCGGGGTGACCGTCACCGGCAGGGCGAACTCGCCCTGGGGCGCGGCGGGACGGCGCCCGTAGCCACCGGAACGGCCCGGAGTGCGGGAGCGGTTGGAGGCCGGGGCGCCCGAGCGGCTGCCGCCCTTTCCGGAGTAGGAACCGGCGGTACGGGTGCGGGTGGAACGGTCGTTCGTACGTGTGCGGTTCATGCAGAACCTTCCTCGAAGCGGCACGTACCAAGGAATTTCTGCGGAATGAACGGCGCAGAGAATCGCAGGAACGGGCCATCATGCGAAAGCGGACCGACCGGCGAGGGAATTCTCGGGTCGAGGCGCTGAAAATGGGTGGCGCCATCCGGTGCGGGGAGACCGGGCGCCGAGTACGGGGAGCTCTGGACGGACTGGGGGTCCGGAGCCTCGAGTGGAGCATCCGCCGTACTGAGGGGCTGCGGAGCTCTCACAATCATGCCGCCGGTGAAATCGCCACGGCGTGACAAAGGGGCTGTGCCCTGAAGTGGAACGAGCTGGGGCCCGCACCCAAGGTGCGGGCCCCAGCTACGAACTGTGCGCGTCAGCGTCAGGCGGGAACGATGTTCTCCGCCGTCGGGCCCTTCTGGCCCTGCGCGATGTCGAAGCTCACCTTCTGGCCTTCGAGCAGCTCGCGGAAGCCCTGGGCGGCGATGTTCGAGTAGTGGGCGAACACGTCAGCGCCGCCACCGTCCTGCTCGATGAAGCCGAAACCCTTTTCCGCGTTGAACCACTTCACGGTGCCAGTAGCCATTTTTGAATCTCCTTCGGGGCAGTGCATCGGACTCCGCACTGTGCGGAGTCCGTGTCGCCGTGATGATTGCCCTGCCCGCGAAATGACGGGAAATACAAAAGAACTCTCGTTGGCTTGTGAAGCCGGTGAGGGCGCTTGAAGCTCTGGGAACCACAACTGCAACTGATGTCGACAGTAGCACGCCCGCGATCGGCCGTGCGCGGCGAGTAATTTAGCTCCGCCTGTGATGTCAGAAACCTCATCAGGTGCTGCGTCGATTTCTCATTTCGCGGGCACAGATATTGGTTGGTCCGGAACACAGCGTCGGCTCGAGGGGCGGTCATTCAGCATCTCGATGAGACTCGTCGGCAGGCCCCGCTGCGGGACATGATCACCGGGTCGGTGCTGAAACTTGCCGGTTGAATGTGTCGCTCAGCCGCCCTGCCCGTGAGCCACCTCGTCCTCACCGGCCACGACCAGACCAGGCAGGTACTCGGCCATCTCCTCGCGCGCCTCGGCCGTGAGCCCCGTGTCCGTCACCAGCGTGTCCACGTCCGACAGCCGGGCGAACGAACTCAGGCCCACCGTGCCCCACTTGGTGTGGTCCGCGACCACCACGACGCGCCGCGCGGCCTCCACGAGCCGGCGGTTCGTCTCCGCCTCCGCGAGATTGGGCGTCGACAGACCCGCCTCCACCGAGATGCCGTGCACGCCGATGAACAGCACGTCGAAGTGGAGCGACCGGATCGCCTGATCCGCGACCGGCCCGACCAGCGAGTCCGACGGCGTGCGCACGCCGCCGGTGAGCACCACCGTCGCGGCCCCCGGCCGCGGGCCGCCCGCCGGGCCCGTGCCACGGGCCGAGTGGAAGACGTCCGCGACGCGCACCGAGTTGGTCACCACGGTCAGGTCGGGCACGTCCAGCAGATGGTGCGCGAGCGCGTACGTCGTGGTGCCGCCCGACATGGCGATCGCACTGCCCGGGACCGCGAGCCGCGCCGCCGCCCGCGCGATGTCCTCCTTGGCGCTCAGCTCCAGCGCCGACTTGGCCTCGAACCCCGGCTCGTGCGTGCTCGCCTCGACGACCGGCACCGCTCCGCCGTGCACCTTCTCGACGACGCCCTGGCGGGCCAGGGCGTCCAGGTCGCGGCGCACCGTCATGTCGGAGACGTTCAGCCTGCGGGTGAGTTCGTTGACCCGCACGCCGCCGCGCCGTCGGACCTCGTCGAGGATCAGGGCACGCCGCTGCTCCGCGAGCAGGTTCTGGTTGTCGCTCACCGCCGGGGGACCGGTCCTTCCGTGTCGTCGCCGCATCGGGTCACAGCGCCTGTCGGCCAGGGTTCCTCATCCTCGCACGCGTCCCTTGGGCCCGGCTCGGGGAGATTCCGTAAGTGCCGTGCGGCGCACGGTCATGATCCGGGATTCTGGTCACGAAACGCAGCACGGCCGCGCACCCGCCGTTCCCTTCACCCACCCCGCGACGAGAGAGCGAGTCACCTCAGTGTCCCCTGCCACCCCGGCATCGCACGGTGAAGGGCCCGCGCTGGAGCTGCTGGTCCACGGCGTCGGCGGAGCCACTCCGCAGGACATGCTCAAGGACCCGCGCACCGTCCGGATCACCGGCGACGACAAGGCCGCCGTGCACCGGCGCGCCGACGACGCCGAGGCCGAGCAGCACCCCGAGGAGTACCTCGACCGGCCCGTTCCCGAGGCGTACTGCTGGTCCAACCTCACCTCCGGCAACGGTGCGCGGGCCCTGTGGCTGCTGTTGCTCCCGTTCATGGTCGCCAACCTCGCCCACTGGATGCGTCCCAAGGCGAAGGACAGCCGGCGCACGACCCGCCTGTACGGCGCCCTGGTGCGGCTCGTCGCGCTGAGTCTCACGATCCTTCTGACGGCCGCGGCCTGCGAGGTCGCGCTGGACCTGCTGGCGTGGCAGTGCGCGGGCTCGGCCGCGTGCAGCGGGGAACGGGCCTGGCTCGGATTCCTGTCGGCCGAGCGGGGCGGCTGGTGGTCCCAGCCCGGTCGGCGGCTGGCGCTCGCGGCCGTGGTGCCCGCCGCGCTCGTGGTGCTGCTGTGGTACCTGTCCAACCGCACCTGGAGCGCGTACGAGTCCCAGCGGCCGCCGACCGCCGCCGACGGGTGCGTCGCCGGCGTCGACTCCGATCACGGTGACGGTGTCGGCTCCCACGACGGTGACGACTTCGACGGCGATGAAGACGCCGAGGACGGCGACGAGTCCGACGAGGTGTCCCACCACGAAGGGGGCGGCGCGCAGGCCCCCGGGCCGCGCAGGCCCTTCGTGCGGCCCGCGCTCGGCAGGCCCGGTTTCTGGTACGGCCGCAGGCTCGTCGCCCGGCTGCGCGCCGCGCACACCGCGGCCGGATTCCTGACCGTCGCCGCCGCGGTGGCCGGCGCCGCGGCCCGCCACGACCGCTCGGCGGACGACACCCTGCTGAAGGCCTGCGGCGTACTGCTGGAAACCGCACTGGCCCTCGCCGGCGCCGCGGTGCTGTGGGTGGTGCTGCGCAGGGGGCGCAGCGAGAGGCGGGTCGACGCACGGATCGACGGGGCCGTCGTACGGTATCTCCCGGGCGCCGCCCTGGCGTTGCTCGCCCTCGCGCTCCTCTACGCCGCCTGGTCCCGGCCCTCCTGGGAGTCGGCGGCGACACTCCCCGGCGACGTCACCTTCCGTGTGATCGCCCTCGCCCAGGGCGCGCTCGTCGTCGCCCTCGCCGTGGTCGCCCTGCGGCTGCACCGCCGGGCACGCCACCCCCGCGCTGTGCTCCACGGCTTCGGCGGGCCGGCCGTCGCCATGCTCGCCTGCGCGCTCGGCGGCGTGATGACCGGCGGCGTGGCCCAGCGCGTCGCCGACTGGCTCGACGGGCCGGGCACGCCCGGCATGGACGAGCACGGCGCCATTCCCGGCCCGCCCGTCCTGCTCAGCTGGCAGGCCGCCGTGATACCGGTGCTGCTGACCGTGCTGCTGCTGCCCACGCTCGCCCTCGCCGTACGGACCTGGGTCCTCGGGCGCCGCCTCGGCCCCGTCGTCGAGGCCGAGTACCGCGAGGACCAGCCTGATCCCGTCCGCACCCGGCGCATTGCCGGCACCCGCGCCCGGGCCCGACTGACCGACGACGCACCCCTGTTGGTCGGCCTCCTGGCCGGGGCCACACTCCTGCTCGGCATCGGTGCCGTCGTCGGCGCGTGGGTGAGCGGAGAGGTGCCGGGCCGCGCGTTCGGTGACAGCGACGGCTTGACCGAGTCCACGGCCGAGGCCGCCCAGGCGCTCGGCTCCTGGCTCGTCGGGTTCGGTTTCCTCCTGTTCGTCACCATGGGGCGGCGCGCCTACCGCGACGCGTCCGCCCGGCGCACCATCGGCATCCTGTGGGACGTCGGCACGTTCTGGCCGCGCGCCGCCCACCCGTTCGCGCCGCCCTGCTACGCCGAGCGGGCCGTACCCGACCTCACCTGGCGCATGTGCACCTGGACGGAGCGCACCGGCGGGCGGCTCGTGATCTCCGGACACTCCCAGGGCAGTGTGCTCGCCGCGGCGGCCGTGTGGCAGCTGCCGGAGGCCACCCGCCGCCGCGTCGCCCTGCTGACGTACGGATCACCGCTGGAACGCCTCTACGGCCGCTGGTTCCCCGCCTACTTCGGGCCGGAGGCGCTGCGGGAGCTCAACAGCCAGATGGACTGCTGGCGCAACCTGTGGCGGACCACCGACCCCATCGGCGGGCCGGTGCTGGTGCCCGCTGCCAACGGCCACCCCGACGTCGACCGGGACGCGCTCAAGGACCCGCTGGTCCACGGCCGTTCGGGCCGCTACCCGCTGCCCGAGCCGATCCTCGGGCACTCCGACTACCAGGCCGACCCGTCGTTCGCCAAGGAACGCGCGCATCTGCTCGACCGGCTCACCCCCGCCGTGCCCGCTCAGGCCAGGATCGAGCCCTGACCTGGCCGCGAGGGCTGTCCGGCCCGATCCGCCGGACAGCCCCTCAGGGCAGGTCCGGCAGATCCTCGGAGTAGAGCAGGCTCAGATCGTCGGTGCTCATCTCGACGAGCTCCGCCACCCGCACCGCGTGCCGCTCCACCATGGACTCGAACGTCTGCCGTGCGGTACGGCCGTTGCCGAAGGCCGGTCCCTTCGGCAACGCCGTGAAGTACTTCAGCAGGGCCTCCGCCGCTCCCTCGCCCAGCCGGTACTCGTGCTCCTCGGCCTGCTGCTCGACGATCCGCAGCAGCTCCTCCGGCGCGTAGTCCGGGAACCTGATGGTCCGTGAGAAGCGCGACGCCACCCCGGGGTTGACGTTCAGGAACCGCTCCATCTCGGCGGTGTACCCCGCGACGATCACCACGACCGCGTCCCGGTGGTCCTCCATCAGCTTCACCAGGGTGTCGATCGCCTCCTTGCCGAAGTCGCGGCCGGAGTCCTCGGGCGACAGCGCGTACGCCTCGTCGATGAACAGCACACCACCGCGCGCCCGTTCGAACGCCTCCTGGGTGCGGATCGCCGTCGAGCCGATGTGCTCGCCGACCAGGTCCACCCGGGACACCTCGACGAGATGGCCGCGCTCCAGGACCCCGAGCGAGGCCAGGATCTCGCCGTACAACCGGGCGACCGTCGTCTTGCCGGTGCCGGGGGAACCGGTGAAGACCAGATGGCGGCGTACGGAGGCGGCCTTGAGCCCTGCCTCCTGGCGGCGCCTGCCCACCTCGATCATGTTCGTCAGCGTGCGTACCTCGCGCTTGACGCTGTCCAGGCCGACCAGCGCGTCCAGTTCACCGAGGACGGCTCCGGAGCTGCGCGCCGGCTCGGCGGCGGGCGCGGCCGGCCCCGCGCCTTCGCCGGCGGCCGGGGGAGCGGCGCTCCGGGCGGCGGGGAGGGCCGAGAGCAGGCCGGGGGACTGCGGGGCGGCGGGCAGCACGGCCATGGCGCGCTCGGCGCCGGGCCGCACCGTGCCGCTCTCGTCGCTCGTGCAGTCCTCCACGATCGGTCCGTCGTCCTCGCCGAACTCGTAACCGCCGCGCGCACAGCGCTCGGTGCGGCAGCGGCTCAGCATCGTGCGGCAGCCGTCCATGATGTGGAAGCCGTAACCGCCGCTGCCCGTCACCCGGCAGTCGCGGAAGGTGCCCCGGCCCTCTGCCGACACGTAGAAACCGGCCTCGGCGGGCGAGGTGACCGTGCAGCGCTCGATCAGCGGGTCCGCTCCCTTGGTCACGATCACGCCGGTCTGCGCCGCGTCGATCGTGCATCCGTTCAGCGTGCCGCCGCTGCCGTGGTCACGGAACCAGGCGCCGGTGGACACCTCGCGGATCCGGCAGTCGTCGAGCTGGGCGGTGGCGCCGTCGCTCACGGAGACCGCCGTGTTGCGCACCTGGGAGAGATCGCTGTCGACGACGTCGGCGCGCGAGCCGCGGTCCAGGACGAACAGGGCGTCCGGGACGTCGTGCACACGGCAGGAGTCGAGCACGGCGGTCGCGCCGTCACTGACCCAGACCGCCGGGTAGTCGCCCGTACTGTCGTGGATCTCGCACTGGTTGGCGTCCACCCGCGTGCCCGGGTCCCACACGGACAGGCCGTTGCGCCCGAAGCGGCGCACCGTCGAGCGGGTGAGCGTGAGCACGGAACGGGACCGCAGGTCGATCGCGTTCTCCGGGATGTCGTGGATGTCGCAGTCGGAGAGGGTGAGCACCGCATCCGTGTCGAGCGTGACACCGTCCGCGGTGGTGCGGTGCACGGAGGAGTCGGTCAGATGCGCGGTGGCTCGCGACGCGATCTGCACCCCGCTGCCCTTGACCTCGTAGATCTCGCAGCCGACGGCCTCCAGGCCGGTGCCCTCACCGGTCACGGTCACGCCCGCGCCGGAGGCGTGGTGAACCCGGCACCGGTCCAGACGGGGATGGGCCCCGCCGCGCACCGACACCCCCGACTGACCGGCGGCGACCACCTCGCACTCCTCGAACACGCCGCTCGCGCCGTCGAGTACGGCGATGCCGACACCGGCCGGGTTGTCCACGGTGCAGCGGCGCACCGTGGGGCGTGCGGCACCGCGCACCTCGAGACCCGCCGCCGAACGGGTCACGATCCGCAGGTCCGTGAGCTCCGGTGCGCCGTCCTCCACGAGCAGCGCGGGGGCCGCCGAGTCCTGGCCCTCCACATGAAGGTCCTGGACGGTGGCGGACGCGCGCACGATCAGCGGAACTCCGTCCACCGGCGCGATCCGCACCGAGCCCACCGCGCCCTCCGGCCCGCGCAGCGTCACCGCCCGCTGGACCACGAGATTCTCGCGGTACGTTCCCGGGGCCACGGTGAGGACGTCGCCGTCGCCGGCCGCCTCCAGAGCAGCGGCGAGGGACGCGTACTCACCTGTGCGGCGCCGCCACCGCGATGTGCCGGTGTGCGTCACCTGGACCGAGCCCTGTGCCATGGCGCTGCCTAGCCCCCACCTCGTGTTTTCGTGCATCGCCGCGCCGCTCACGGGGACGCGTCCCGCCCCCCGCGTGGGGGTCGCACCACCGTAGCGCGCGCGGCGGACGGGAGTTGACGGGACCGGGAGTCAGCTGCCGGCACCGGCCCGTCCCCAGTCCGGACCCACCGCGGCCCAGGCCCGGTCCAGGTCGGCGAATCTGCGCCGCACCAGCCGCCAGAGCACGATCCGTCTGGCACATTCGACGAGCAGGCCGAGGGCCAGGGCGGCACCGACCCCGGCGAGCGTCGCGTGCACGCGGGCCGTGCCGGGCTCCATGGGGCGGGGGACCATGCGGCCGGAACCGTCGGTCCAGACCGTGAACGTGGCACCCGTGCGTGAGGACCGCAGACCGGTCGTCAGGCTCCCCGTGCGCCGGGTGCCGTCGGGGGCCGTCCATTCGGCCGCCACCGCTCGGCGCTGCTCGCTCGCCGCGGTGGACTCAGTGTCGAAGGCCGCGGGGCCCGCCACGGTGGCCGGTCCCAGGACCGTGGCCGTCGTGGCGTGGCGCTGCTGGCGCTGGATCCGCACGGACTGCCGCAGCGACTCGTCCGTCAGCGTGCCGGTGATCCAGCCGACGACCGGGGCGGCCGTGACGAGGAGAAGCGCCGCGACGAGGGCCACCCACGCCTCGGCGAGGTCCGTTGCACGGCGCAGGGGATTGTGCCGCCAGCGCCAGATTCCCGCGGCTGCTCGCACTGCTCGCCACCCCCTTCTGTGTCCGTGACAGTCCGATACGACACGGAACAAGGGCGGGTCGCGCGAAGAGAGAGCAACGTCACCCCCTCCCGTCGGCCCCCGTGTCCGTCGCGAGGATGTCCTCGCGACGGGTCCAACGCAGGGCGCGCCGCGAACGGTTCCCGCCGGACGGCGATTTCCACGGAACGGGTACCGGAGGGCTCTGCGGGGTGCCCAAGGCTGGGCGGACCGAGGGCGGTGCGGCGACGTGCGCCCCCGGCGCGCGGGCGCACCCGGGCGCCGGGGGCCGCTCCGGCAGACTGCCCCGGCGGCGATCCGGCGCACGGCCAACACCGTTCGTGGAGCGCCCCGTTGCACGGGAACCCCGGCCGACGAGTCGGCCGGGGTTCCACCGGTGGTCTCCCCGCATTCCCCCGCGGCTACGCCACCGTGCGCCGGGTGCGGTGCGCTCCCTGCCGTGGCGTGCCGCGTGGCGGCCGACCGGAGGGGGCGCCGTCACCGGCCGCCGTCACTGTGCCGTCAGTACCCCCGTCCCTGGTACGGGCGGTTGTACGGGTCGTCGTACGGCGCGGGAGAAGGTGCGGGCCGCGGCGCGGCCGGGCGCATCGCCTCGTACCCGGTGGCGACCGGCCGCGGCGGCTGCGGCTGGCCCTGGTACTGCGGGCCGGGGTACCCGCGGGGTGCCGACACCTGCTGCGGGATGTACGGCGCGGGCGCGTGCTGCAGCGGTACAGGCTGCGGCGCTTGCTGCGGGTAGCCGTAGGCAGGGGCCGGTGACGGTGCCGCCGGGAGGGCGGGCAGGGCCGCGGGGAGCGCCGGCAGGTAGCTGCTGCCGGTGTCGTACGCGGCGGGCACTCGGATCGGCGCGATCTGAGGCGTGCCCCGCTCCGCGACCAGAGAGTCGTAGATCGGGGTGTCGGGGAACGACGGCGCGGAGTAGTAACCGCCGCCGTAGGTGGCGCGGGGGGAGGTCATGGCACATAAGTTAAGCCCACGATGTGCTGGTTGGGGAGCCCGATAAGCGGGTTGTTTCGACAGCTCTGAGTGACCACGGATCCCCAATTCGAGCGAATCAGGCAAAAACGGTCGCTCCGACGTCTCGCTTTCGTGTAAAGGGCAAGCGTAGAGAGGGTTACCGGCGGGTCGGGCTCGATCGGGTGGATGTATGCGGAATAGGTTGACGATGAATGAACTTCCGGGCGCAGGAACCGAAGCGGTGAGGGGGCGGTCATGTCGATGCTCAAGGGAGCCAACACCGCGGTGCAGGCGCAGCGCGTCCGCGTCGAACTGGGGTGGCGGCCGGGGCCTGGCGTTCCGGACATCGACGCCTCGGCGCTTCTCCTGGCCGGCGGGAAGGTCCGCTCCGACGCCGACTTCGTCTTCTACAACCAGCCCGCGCACGCCTCGGGAGCCGTGCGCCACGAGGGGAAGCGGACCGGCCAGGGCGCCGCCACCGACGTGGTCGCCGTCGACCTCGACCGTGTCGAGGCCGGAATCGACCGGATCGTGCTGGCCGCGTCGGCCGACGGCGGCGCGTTCGGCCAGGTGCCCGGGCTGCACATCCGCGTCCTGGACGCGGCGTCCGGCGCCGAGGTGGCCCGTTACGACAGCAAGGACGCCACCGTCGAGACGGCGTTCGTGCTCGGCGAGCTCTACCGGCGACAGGGCGCGTGGAAGTTCCGCGCGGTCGGCCAGGGGTACGGCACCGGAGTCGAGGGTCTCGCCACGGACTTCGGCATCACTGTGGACGAGCCCCAGCGCCCGGCGGCGCCCGCTGCGGCCGTGCCGCCGGCGACGGCCGCCCCGGCGACTGTCGCCGCCTCGCCCGTCGCGGCTCCGCCGCCGCCTCCCGCCCCACCCGCAGCGCCTCCCGCCCCGGTACGGCTCACCAAGATCACCCTGACCAAGGAGGCCCCGTCCGTCTCGCTGACGAAGCAGGGCGGCACCTCGGGCGCGATGCGCGTGAACCTGAGCTGGCAGGTGCGCAAGCAGTTCCAGGGCTGGGGCGCCAAGCTCGGCCGCGCCGTCGCCATGCACGGCGACCTCGACCTCGACCTGTGCGCCCTGTACGAACTCACCGACGGACGCAAGGGCGTTGTCCAGGCCCTGGGCAACGCCTTCGGCGCACTGCACCAGCCGCCGTACATCCACCTCGACGGCGACGACCGCACCGGCGGCACACCCGGCGAGAACCTCACCATCAACCTCGACCACAAGAGCGCCCTGCGCCGGGTCGTGATCTTCGTGACGATCTACGAGGGCGCGCGGAGCTTCGCCGACCTCGACGCGACGGTGACGCTGCAACCCCAGCACGGCGCCGCCATCGACTTCTCCCTCGGCGAGTGCACCGTGCCCTCCACGGTCTGCGCCCTCGCCCTCATCACGAACACCGGATCGGACCTCGTCGTCCAGCGCGAGGCCCGCTTCCTCGTGCCCGACCGGGGCGTCAGCCCCCAGCGCACCGTCGATCACGCCTACGGCTGGGGCATGAACTGGACGCCGGGCAGGAAGTGACGCCCGCCCGACGGGTGTTCAGCGGTCGGGCGCGGCCTCGGGCCGGGCGTAGGTACGCCCCTTCCAGGCCGCGCCCCTGCCCCGGTGGTGCTGCACCGCCGACTCGACGGTCATCAGCAGGTAGAGCAGCGCGGTGAACGGCAGCGTGGGCGCGAGCAGCAGCGGCTGGCGGTAGTAGCGAAGCATCGGCGCGTACGTCCCCGCCATCACCGCCCAGGCGAGTCCGGCCGCCCACGCGGCCACCGGGTCGCCCGCCGCCGTCGCCGCCGCCAGCACGACGGGCGGCGCGAGATACACCAGGGCGAGCCCCGCCACCGTGGCCGCCAGCACCAGCGGGTTGTGCCGCAGCTGCGCGTACGCGCTGCGGGACACCATCCGCCACAGGTCCGCGAGCCGCGGATACGGGCGCACGCTGTCCACCCGCTCCGCGAGCCCCAGCCAGACCCGGCCGCCCGCGCGCCGCACCGCGCGCGCCAGGGAGACGTCGTCGATCACCGCGTGCCGGATCGACGACGGGACGTTCGCCCGCACCGCGGTGGCGGTGCGCAGCAGGACGCACCCGCCGGCCGCGGCGACGGTCCGCGCGCCGGCCGAGTTGATCCAGCGGAAGGGATAGAGCTGGGCGAAGAAGTAGACGAACGCCGGGACCACCAGGCGCTCCCACCCGCTCTCGACGCGCAGCCGCGCCATCTGGGACACCAGGTCGTACCCGCCCGCGCCCGCGTCGCCGCTCCCGTGGGCCGCCGCCACCAGCTCGCGCAGGCTGTCCGGCTCGTGGGCGATGTCCGCGTCCGTCAGCAGCAGGAACTCCGGATCGTTCGCCCGGGCCAGGGCGATCCCGTGCCGCAGCGCCCACAGCTTCCCCGTCCAGCCCGGCTCCGGCTCGCCCGGGGTCACGACCCGCAGCGGCAGCCCGCCGTGCCGCTCGGCGAGCGAGCGCGCGACCTCGCCGGTGCCGTCGCCGCTGTTGTCGTCCACGAGCACGATCTCCGCGCGGCCCGGGTACCGCTGGCCGAGCAGGGACGGCAGGCTGTCCGGCAGGACGGCGGCCTCGTCCCGCGCGGGCACCACGACGGCGACATCCGGCCACACGGCGGGGGCCTGCCGCCCGGGCAGGCGCTGATCGGTGCGCCAGAAGAAGCCCTGACCGAGCAGCAGCCAGCACCACGCGGCCAGCGATCCGAGGGCGGTCCACGCAAGGGCGCTCATGCGCCGCAGTCTGCCCCACGCCGGCGGGCCCGCGGCGGCGGTCGACTATGGTGACCGGGTGAAGATCGCGCTCATGGACTCCGGACTCGGCCTCCTCGCGGCGGCCGCCGCCGTACGCCGACTGCGGCCCGACGCGGATCTGGTCCTCTCCTCGGCTCCCGACAGCATGCCCTGGGGGCCCCATACGCCCGACGAGATCACCGAGCGCGCGCTCGCCGTGGCCCGCGCGGCGGCAGCCCACCGTCCGGACGCCCTGATCATCGCCTGCAACACCGCCTCGGTGCACGCTCTGCCCGCGATCCGTGCGGAGCTGGAGCCGGACCTCCCCGTCGTGGGGACCGTGCCCGCGATCAAGCCCGCAGCGGCAGGCGGCGGCCCCGTGGCCATCTGGGCCACCCCGGCGACCACGGGCAGCCCGTACCAGCGCGGACTCATCGCGGAATTCGCCCACGCCGTCGACGTCACCGAGGTCCCCTGCCCCGGTCTCGCCGACGCCGTCGAGAGCGCCGACGAGGCGGCGATCGACCGGGCGATCGCCGCAGCGGCGGCCATCACGCCGCCTCACGTCGGCGCCGTCGTCCTCGGCTGCACCCACTACGAACTCGTCGGTGGACGCATCCGCGCGGCCGTGGCGGCCGACGGTGACGGGGGCGCCCTCGCCCTCCACGGCTCCGCGGACGCGGTCGCCGCCCAGGCCCTGCGCCGCAGCGGTGCCGCCCCCGCGCCCGATGCGGCGCCGAGCGGCCGGATCACGGTCCTGCTCAGCGGCCGGGAGTCCGAGCTGCCCCCCGCCGCCCTCGCCTACGCCGAGGGGCGCCTGCTCCAGGCGGTCACCCCCGCGGTCTGACGCCGCCCGCACCGGCCGACCGGCGCACCGGCCGACCGGCGCGCCGGCCCGCCGGTGATCATTACCCTCCGTCACGTCCGGACCGTGCTGTGTACGCCGATGCTGGGTACGCTCCAGACATGAGGCACCATCTCCGCCACATGGGGCCCGGCATCGAGCCCCTTCCCGAAGTCTGGACCGGCCGAGCGACCAATCGCCTGCAGTGGGTGCTCGCGGCCGCGGGTGCGGCCTGCCTCGCGCTCGGTATCAAGCTCGCCGTCTCGGCCGACTGGGAGACGGGCATCACAGCCCTGTTGATGGCGGTGATCGGCTGCGTCGCGGCGGGCCTCCTGGTGCTCTACGGGACGCTTGCCTTCGTCCGCCTGGAAGTGACCATCGACCGGGAGGCCCTCGAAGTGCGCTGCGGCCACGTGGGCCTGCCGCGCAAGCGCATCCTCCTCAGCGAAGTCGTCAAGGCGGACTACGACCCGAAGGTCACCCCGCATCAATGGGGCGGCTGGGGCTGCCGCTGGCGCCCGGAGAAGGGGACGGCGTGGGTCGTGCGGCGCGGCGAGGGTGTGGTCGTCACGCTGGCGGGCGGCGATACGTTCACGGTGACCGTCGACAACGCCGCGATGGCCGTGCGCGTCATCCGGGACCGCCTCAGCCGGTCGAACAGCGGCCCCGTGCCGCACGTCTGAGCCGGGCCGCCCCACGCCGGGCACGGTCGTGCCGTCCCCGTCGCGCGCGGTGACCGCTCTGCCGGGCACGCAGGGCACCGCCGTAGACTCCGGCAGGTGAGCGTCACCATCACCCCAGTCGACATCCCGCAGCCCGCCCGCGCGGCCGGCCGCCCGCTGATCCGGCGGTTCGTACGGCCCGGAGCCGCGGCCCTGGCAGGGGTGCTGCTCTACCTGAGCTTCCCGCCGAGGCCCCTGTGGTGGCTGGCGCTCCCCGCGTTCGCGCTGCTCGGGTGGGCCTTGCGTGGGCGGCGGCCGCGGGTGGCGCTGGGCCTCGGCCACCTGACCGGCCTGGGCTTTCTGCTCCCCCTGCTCGTCTGGACCGGCGAGGAGGTCGGCGCGGTCCCGTGGCTGGCGCTCGCCGCTGTCGAGGCCGTGTTCGTCGCGGTCACCTGCGTGGGCATGGCGGCCGTCTCGCGCCTGCCCGCGTGGCCGGTGTGGGGCGCGGCGGTGTGGATCGCCGGAGAGGCGGCCCGTGCCAGGGTGCCGTTCGGCGGCTTCCCCTGGGGGAAGATCGCGTTCGGACAGGCGGACAGCCTCTTCCTGCCGCTGGCCGCCGTCGGCGGCACGCCCGTGCTGAGCTTCGCCGTCGTGCTGTGCGGACTGGGCCTGTACGAAACGGTGCGACAGGTGACGGCGCGCCGCCGCACCGGCAGCGTGCGGCGCGCGGCGGCGGCCGCCGCGCTGCTGGCTCTCGTGCTGCCGCTCGTGGGGGCCCTGTGCGCCCGGCCGCTCGTCGACGACGCCGCCGAGGACGGCACCGCGACCGTCGCCGCCATCCAGGGCAACGTGCCCCGCCTCGGTCTCGACTTCAACGCCCAGCGCCGGGCGGTCCTCGACAACCACGCGCAGCGCACCGAGCAGCTGGCCGACGACGTGGCGGCGGGCAGGGCGCCGAAGCCCGACTTCGTGCTGTGGCCGGAGAACTCCTCCGACCTCGACCCCTACCGCAACGCCGACGCCCGCCTCGTCATCGACGAGGCCGTCCGGGCCATCGGCGTCCCGACCGTCGTCGGCGCCGTGGTCACCCCGGAGACGGGCACGCTCCGCAACACGCTGATCGAGTGGGACCCGCGCCGCGGGCCCGTCGACACCTACGACAAGCGCCACGTCCAGCCGTTCGGCGAGTACATCCCGCTGCGTCCGATCGTACGGATCTTCAACTCCGACGTGGACCGCGTCAGCCGCGACTTCGGTCCGGGGCACGAGGTCGGCGTCTTCGACCTGGCGGGGACGCGGGTCGGTCTCGTCACCTGCTTCGAGGCGGCGTTCGACGACGCGGCCCGCGACACGGTCACCCATGGCGCGCAGCTCATCTCCGTCCCCAGCAACAACGCCACCTTCGGCCGCAGCGAGATGACCTACCAGCAGCTGGCCATGTCGCGTGTGCGGGCCGTGGAGCACAGCCGGTCCGTCGTCGTCCCGGTGACCAGCGGCGTCAGTGCCGTGATCATGCCGGACGGCGAGATCGTCCAGGAGACGCGCATGTTCACGCCCGACGCGCTCGTCGCCGAGGTGCCGCTGCGCTCCTCTCTCACGCCCGCCACCCGGCTCGGCGTCTGGCCCGAGGTGGCCCTGCTGCTCCTCGCGGCCGCCGCAGTGGGCAAGGCCGTCACCGATGCCGTACGCGAACGGCGCGAGCGCGCGGCCGCCGCAGCGGAGCAGGGCGCCGGCGCCTGACCTCCCCGGTCGACGCCGGGGGCCGCCCGTTAGGGTCGCGGGCATGGGCACGCCTGACTTCATCCGCGAGATCCGGGCCACCGCAGGCCACCAGCTGCTGTTACTGCCGGGGGTGAGCGCCGTCGTCCTCGACGACGAGGGGCGCGTGCTGCTCGGCAGACGCGCGGACACCGGCAAGTGGTCGATCATCGGCGGCATCCCGGAGCCGGGGGAGGAGCCGGCCAGGACCGCGGAGCGCGAGGTGTTCGAGGAGACGGCCGTACAGTGCGTCGCCGAGCGGGTCGTCCTCGTGCAGGCGCTGTCCGATCCGGTCACCTACCCCAACGGGGATCGCTGCCAGTACATGGACATCACCATGCGCTGCCGGGCGGTCGGCGGAGACGCCCGGGTCAACGACGACGAATCGCTCGAGGTGGGCTGGTTTTCGATCGACTCGCTGCCGCAACTCCAGGAGTCCGACCTGTTCCGGATCAAGCAGGCGCTGACCGAAGGACCAGCATGGTTCCACCCCACCATTGAGCAGTGAAGTATGGGCGCTGACCACATCGGTGGGGTAGTGATCGCTGCCTAGGGTGCACACATGACCGCGCCCATCACCTCAGGTCCCGCAGAGCCCTCCGTCTCCCTCGACCTCGGCGGCCGCAGCGCCCTGGTCACCGGTGCCGCGGGCGGCATCGGCCACGCGTGCGCGCTGCGGCTCGCGGCCGCGGGCGCGAAGGTCAGAGCCGTCGACCGCGACGCCGAGGGGCTGGCCGCGCTGGTGGAGCGGGCCGACGGACTCGCCGGCACCGTCGAGGCGAGGGTGCTCGACCTCACCGACCTCGACGCCGCCGAGGCCGTCGCCGCGGGCGCGGACATCCTCGTCAACAACGCCGGACTGCAACTCGTCCGCCCCATCGAGGAGTTCCCGCCGGACGTCTTCCACACCGTGCTCACCGTCATGCTGGAAGCGCCGTTCCGCCTGATCAGGGGCGCGTTGCCGCACATGTACGCGCAGGGCTGGGGGCGGATCGTCAACATCTCCTCCGTACACGGGCTGCGGGCCTCAGCCTTCAAGTCCGCCTATGTGGCCGCCAAACACGGCCTCGAGGGCCTGTCCAAGACCGCGGCCCTCGAAGGCGCGCCCCACGGAGTGACGTCGGTGTGCGTCAATCCGGGCTATGTGCGCACGCCCCTGGTCGAGAAGCAGATCGCCGACCAGGCGGCCGCACACTCCCTGCCCGAGGAACGCGTCCTGACCGACGTCCTCCTCAAGGACTCGGCGATCAAGCGCCTCGTCGAACCCGACGAGGTCGCCGAGGCCGTGCTGTACCTGTGCTCGCCGCAGGCCGCGTTCATCACCGGCACCTCCCTGGCCCTCGACGGCGGATGGACCGCCCACTGACGGCGGGCGCGGCCGCCGAGGGCGGGCGCCCGGTTGTCCACAGGGCTGGCGCGACCCCGCCCGCGCCGGGTAATCCTGTGTCCATGTCCCTGGATCAAGCCGCCTACCTGGAGCTCCTCGCCCGCGGCGCCGCAGCCGAGGCCTACGACAGGCCCGTGCTCCTCGCGCGGGCACACGGCGCCGACGCCGAGTCGCTCGCCGCCGTCGAGCACGCCAAGCAACTCGCGCTGCGGGTCCGTGCCGAGCTGGAGGGCCGCAGGCGGCGGGAGGCGGAGCTGTCCGCGCTCTTCGAGACGGCGCACGACCTGGCCGGTCTGCGCGACCTCGACGCCGTGCTGCGCGCGATCGTGCAGCGCGCCCGTTCCCTCCTGGGTACCGAGGTCGCCTACCTCAGCCTCAACGACCCCGTCGCCGGCGACACCTACATGCGGGTCACCGAAGGGTCGGTCTCGGCGCGTTTCCAGCAGCTCCGGCTCGGCATGGGGGAGGGCCTCGGCGGCCTCGTCGCGCAGACGGCCCGCCCCTACGTGACCGACAGCTACTTCGGCGACGCCCGGTTCGAGCACACCGGGCCGATCGACGCGGCCGTCAGGGACGAGGGGCTGGTCGCCATCCTCGGCGTGCCGCTGACGCTCGGGAGCCAGGTCATCGGCGTGCTGTTCGCCGCGGACCGCCGCGCCCGCGTCTTCGAACGGGAACAGGTCGCGCTGCTGGCCTCGTTCGCCGCACACGCCGCCGTGGCCATCGACACGGCGAACCTGCTCGCCGAGACGCGCTCCGCCCTGTCCGAGCTGGAGCGGGCCCACGCGATCATCCAGGAGCACAGCGGCGTCATCGAGCGCGCGTCGGAGGTGCACGACCGGCTCACCGAACTGGTCCTGCGAGGCGGCGGTGTCGACGACGTGGCCGCCGCGCTCTCCGAAGTCCTGGACGGCACGGTCGAGTTCACCGATCACGGCCCACAGCTCACCGCGGCGGACGGCCGCGCGGGCCGCCACGGCGACGACTGGGTCGCCGAAGTCTCCGCGGGCGGCGAGGTGTTCGGCGCACTCGTGCTGCGGGGCCACCCCGACCTCGACCCCGTCGACCGGCGCACCCTGGAGCGGGCAGCCATGGTCACCTCGCTGCTCCTGCTCGCCCGGCGATCGGCGCACGACGCCGAACAGCGGGTACGGGGCGAGCTGCTGGACGACCTGCTGGACACGCCGGACCGCGACCCCCGCCTGCTGCGGGAGCGTGCGGCGCGGCTCCGCGCCGACCTGGACCTGCCCCACGTCGTGCTGGCGGCCCGGATCGACGGCCACCCGGACACCGGCTCCGCAGCCGGCCCCGAGTCGGCCGCGCGGGAGAGTGCGGACCGGCAGCGGCTGTGGTCGGCCGCCTCACACCTGGCCGCGACCCGTTCCGGCCTCGCCGCGGCCCGGGACGGCGGCACGGTCCTGCTCCTCCCGCTCGGCCCCGACGACACCCCGGCCTCCCTCGCCCGCCAGACCGCCCGCCAACTGGCGGGCACGCTGCGCGAGTCGGTGACCGTCGGGGCCTCGTCCCCGGTGGCCTCCCCGGCCGGCGACCCCGCTCCGATATCCGGCGCCTACGAGCAGGCGCGGCGCTGCCTGGACGCGCTGCGCCTGCTCGGCCGCTCCGGACAGGGCGCGGCCGCCGAGGACCTGGGCTTCCTCGGGCTGCTGCTGGCCGACCCCGGCGACATCGACGGGTTCGTGCACCGCACGATCGGCGAGGTCGTCGCGTACGACAGACGCCGCGGCACGGACCTGGTCGGCACCCTCGACGCGTACTTCGCCAGCGGCATGAGCCCGGCCCGTACGAAGGACGACCTCCACGTCCATGTGAACACCGTCGCCCAGCGGCTCGAGCGCATCGGCCGGCTCCTGGGCCCCGACTGGCAGACGCCCGCCCGCGCCTTGGAGATCCAACTGGCGCTGCGGCTGTACGGGATGTCCTCGGCGGTGGCGCACCGGGAATGACGCCGGCGGCTCCCTCCCGCCGCTCTTCCGGCTGCCGGAGCGCGCCCTGCCCATGAAGTCCCTCCCGGCGTGCCCTGCACACGAAGCCCGTCTGCCTGGAGCCCGCGCCGCACACGAAGCCGCGCGGGACCGATGTGGTCCCGCGCGGGTTCGTGTGCGGTGGGGAGGGGGCGCTGCTCAGGTGGTACGGGCGGCATCCGCCGATGGGGAGGACACGGAGTCCGCGGCGCCGTCGGAGCCGGGCTCCACGTCGTTGAGGTTCCGGTGCCTGGTCTCCTTGGCGCATGCGATGGCCACCACGGTGAGCAGGGCGGCGGCGATGACGTACAGGGCGATCGGCGTCGACGAGTGGTAGTCGGCGAGCAGGGCGGTCGCGATGAGCGGCGCGGGGGCTCCGGCGGCGACGGAGGAGAACTGCGCGCCGATGGACGCCCCGGAGTAACGCATGCGTGTCGCGAACATCTCGGAGAAGAACGCCGCCTGCGGCGCGTACATCGCCCCGTGCAGCACCAGACCGACGCTCACGGCCAGCAGCAGCGAACCGAAGCTGCCCCGGTCGATCAGCGCGAAGAAGGGGAACATCCACGCGCCGACGCCGATGGCGCCGATGAGGTAGACAGGCCGGCGGCCGATCCGGTCCGAGAGCGCGCCCCAGAGCGGGATCGTCGCGAAGTGGACGGCCGAGGCGATGAGTACGGCGTTGAGGGCGGTCTGCTTGCTCATCTCCACCGCGGTCGTCGCGTACACGAGGATGAACGCGGTGATCACGTAGTAGCTGATGTTCTCCGCCATGCGCGCGCCCATGGCGACCAGCACATCGCGCCAGTGGTGGCGCAGCACGGCCACGAGCGGCATCTTCTCGCCCTGTCCGGCGGCTGCCTTGCGCTGCTCGGCCTGGGCCAGGGCGGCCTTGAAGACAGGCGATTCATCGACGGAGAGACGAATCCACAGGCCGACGATCACGAGGACACCGGAGAGCAGGAACGGGATCCGCCATCCCCACGAGGTGAACGCGGCGTCCGAGAGCAGGGCGGTGAGCGCGGAGAGCACGCCCGTCGCGAGCAGCTGCCCGGCCGGCGCGCCGGTCTGCGGCCACGACGCCCAGAAACCGCGCCGGTCGGCGTCCCCGTGCTCGGACACGAGCAGGACGGCCCCGCCCCATTCGCCGCCGAGGGCGAAGCCCTGCACGAGGCGGAGGACGGTGAGCAGCACGGGCGCCGCGGTCCCGATGGTCGCGTGCGTGGGCAGCAGCCCGATCGCGAACGTGGCCCCGCCCATCAGCAGCAGGCTGAGCACCAGCAGCTTCTTGCGTCCGAGCCGGTCACCGTAGTGCCCGAAGACGAGCGCACCGAGCGGCCGGGCGGCGAAGCCGACCGCGTAGGTGAGGAAGGACAGCAGGGTGCCGACGAGCGGGTCGGACTCGGGGAAGAAGAGCTTGTTGAACACCAGCGCGGCGGCCGAGCCGTACAGGAAGAAGTCGTACCACTCGATGGTGGTGCCGATGAGGCTCGCGGCGACGATGCGCTTGAGCGAGTTCGGCGCTGGTGGAGCGGTTTGTGCGGCGGCCATGAACACCACTTCCGGACGGTTGGGCGGGGACGATTCCGTGTCGCCACACCGTAGAAACACGCAGGTCACGGGCACATGTGCTGGGACACCATAGTTCTGGGCGTGGAAGTGCGTGCGCCCCCCATGCGGGCGGTGCCGGGGTCTCCGCGACGGCCTTGACGAGGCCGCGAAGGGGGCTGTCCGAGGTGCGTTGTTCGGGCATGATGTGGAGGCGCCGTGCTGACTCCCGTGCTGGTTTGATGCTGACTGAAAGCCCACGTCATCACCCGTTCCCGCCCCTCCCGTGGCTGACTTGGTGCTGACTACGCTGCGTAGAACTACGGCATGTGGTGCAGATCGGGCGTTGGGGTTGAGTGCTGGGCAGGCCGACTGGTAAGTCGTAGCGGCCGACCACGATCCGCGAAGGGCCGGCCGAATCGTGGTCTGGCACAGGGATGTGCGACGGAAGCGTCGTGGCTTGGGCCGCCACTGTTGTTGGGCAGTTGCGCGTCAGCGGCAGGGCGCAGGGTCGCAATCTTTGTCTGCATGCCGACGCCGCGCAGAGACCTGGTCGTGCGACGCTGCGACAGCTGCCCGGGTGCGGCTTTGCGGAAACTTGGCTTTTCGCTGCCACTCGGTCCAGAGTCGACAGGCAGCGGTGGGCGGAGTCGGCGCCGAGACCTCTACGGCAGCGGATGGTCGGGGTGCCGGCTGACGGCACCCGGGGTCGTCGGGTCACCGCTCGGGTGGCGAGTGGCCGGGTGGGGGATCAGGTTGGTGTCGAAGTCGCCGTCGGCGATCTCGCGGGCCAGCTGTGCGAGCTGACGTTGGTGGGCGCGGGCGTAGGAGCGGAAGGCGGTGAACGCGTCGTCGAGTGAGATGTGCCAGCGTTCCGCGAGGATGCCCTTGACCTGCTCCAGGACGATGCGGCTGGTGAGGGCGTACTGGAGTTGGGCACGCTCGATGTGGCTGTGGTCCAGGGTGCGCTGCTGCAGGATGGCGATGGTCGCGATGTCGGCCAGTGCCTGAGCGAGGGTGATGTCCTGATCACTGAGGGGTTCGGGGTCGGTCTGGAACAGGGCGAGTGCGCCGATGACGTGGCCGCGCAGCCGTAGCGGGAGTGCGTTGGTGGCCACGAATCCGGTCTCGTGAGCACGGGTGGCGAACTGCGGCCAGCTCTCCGTGGTCTTCGGATCGGTGAGGTTGATGTTGGTGCGGGCCTGACCGCTCTTGTAGCAGTCCACGCAGGGGCCTTGGTCGTGCTGCAGGGCGAAGAGTTCCAGCAGCCGGGTATGTTCGTCGGAGGCGGCGATGGTCTGCAGGATGTCGTGCTGGTCGGCCAGCAGGATGCCGACCGCCGCCACGTCCAGCAGTTCCACGCAGCGCACCGAGAGCTGCTGGAGGAAGTCGATGAGGTCGAAGTCGTCGGTCAGGGAGTCTGCGACTTCCACGAAGACC
Source organism: Streptomyces sp. NPDC002867 (assembly GCF_053591895.1). NCBI lineage: Bacteria > Bacillati > Actinomycetota > Actinomycetes > Kitasatosporales > Streptomycetaceae > Streptomyces > Streptomyces sp. NPDC002867. Next base: position 57,816 of record NZ_JBSFUR010000016.1, read on the forward strand.
TCGGTGAGTCGTTGTTCGCGGGGCATGTCGATCAGTCCTTGTCTACGACGGTCGGGGGCGTGCCGTTGCCGTTGCGGTCCAGGCGAAGCTGCCGGTCCACCACGTCCTGTGATATGTCGGTGAGGGAGCGCCCACTGCTGTAGGCATGCGCGCGCAGCCGCAGCAGGGCTTGGGGCAGGGGCAGGGAGAGTTGGACGCTGACCATGCCCGTCGCCTGGTGGATCACGGCGTGCTGCAGGGTGGGCGGGGAGCCGGCCGGGGGCGGCCCAGCCACGCGTGACTCGCCGATGCCCAGGCACCGGGCGGTGAGCGCGTCGGCCAGGATCAGCGCGTCGTCTGCCTGCTGTGCAGCCAGCGGGCCCGGAGTGCGGCGTACAGCGGTCAGGACACCTGTGCGGATCGCGCCGATCGCCATGGGGAAACAGAAGACCGCCCGGGCCGGCAGGGCGGGGGCCTCCATGGCCAGCGCGGGCCAGCGCGCAAGGCGAACGCCGACCAGGTCGGGCACCCACACCATCGCACCGGTACGGGCCGCGTCGGGCCCTGGGCCCTCCCCGAGGGTGAGCTGAAGGTCCTCGAAGCGGCGCGTCTCGGCATCCGAGCACCACAGGAGCTCCGTGAGGTCGCCCTCGGTGACCAGGGAGACCGCGAGGCCGTCCACGCCCAACGCGGCGGCGCCGGCCGCGGTGACATCGGCTACCTGGCCGGAGCCGTCGTCGGACTGCAGCAGACGCAGAACCCCGACCATGCGGTCACTGATCACCCACCACCACCTTGCCCCGTGCCGCCGGCGCCGAGCGGGGTCTTGGTCATGCTTCCCGGCCCGGTCACGAGGCCGGCGATGTGGGATGCCCGGCGGCCAGGTCGTCCGCGACGGTGGCACGCGACGCGGATACCAAGGGCCGGTCGTCGAGGAGGAAGCCGGTGGCGGTCAGATCCAGGAGGCGGGTCAGCATCGGGCTCGGATGTTGCAGACACAGCGACCCCCCGGCCGTGGTGGTGAGCCGAGATGTGACCAGGAAGGCATTGAGGCCGCTGACATCGCAGAAGGTGAGGAGGGTCAGGTCGATGTCGACCGTACGGATTCCGTCCCCCAGGCAGTCTTCGATCACCACGCGCACGGAGTGTGCCGTCTCCAGGTCGAGTTCACCCGCCAGGGTGATGGTCGCGTGGCTTCCCCGGTCGCGCCGGTGGATGTTCAAGCTTGAGAGAACAGGCATAGTGCCTCAGTTCTTATGACCACCTGGTGCAGCGCTGGGCGGGCCTGGAATTTCGGCTACGCCTGGCACGTATTCCGCGTGGTCGGACGCTTTTACAGGTGAGGCAAGCGCGACCGATGGCAACCCTGTTGCAGGGCCGTGAACCCGACCGGCTTCGCCTCGAATGTGGGCCTGTGGTGATCCAGACGTCCTGTCCTCTCCCCGCAGGCACCAGCACGACAACAGCATTGGGCCACGCCGGGGTCTGGGACGTCCATCGCAGCATAGCCCTCGCGTCCACCCCCCGGGCAGCCGTTCCTCGGCCACAGCCTTCCACCGACCCCGCGGCACCTTGTTCCGGCGTCCGGCTTCACGGGCCGTCCTTTCCCCGGTGCCCCATCGTTCACTTGTGATGCATGAGCGTGGTTGGTCGGGATTGGGTCCTGGGTCCCACCGGTGGGCTACGCCGCCAAGGCTGCGTCGTTCTCGCGGGCTGTCCGGTTCGATCACCTGATGTCCGAGGTGGCCAAGAGCCTGGCGGGGTTGCGGGCGTGGTGGCGGAGGCCGTCGGCGATGTTTGTGCGGCCGGTGAGCCGGAGGGGGCCGATGGCCAGGTTGCTGAGGGCGGCCATGGCTCGGGGGGCCGGTCCTCACTCGGGAGGCGTCTTCTGGTGGTTGAGTCGGCGGTAACCGGTCAGCCATGACATGGTGCGTTCGATGACCCACCTCGGCCGAGGCGTTCGCTGGATTCGATGCCTTTGCGTGCGATGCGGACACCGATGCGCTTGCCGCGTTTCGACCTGGTGGCTCCCGGCTTTGCGGGTCAGCGCGGAGTCCGCGCGGCGGCCGCGACGGTGAGGCAGAACAACGCGGGGGCGAGTCTGCGGCCCTGCCGTGTCGCGTTGGAGTCGGTGAAGCCCCCGCGGTGCCCAGACAGAAGGGCGGCAGCCGGCTCGATGTCGCGCGCCAGGCCATGGCCGTCGAAGGCGCGGGCGTGTTCCTTCGCCGCGGCCACCAGGCTCGCGTCGAGGAGAGGACCGGCCGTCGTGACCGCGGTCCTGAGCGTCATTGTCGCGGCCGGGCCGTCGGGGTCCCTGCGGATCTCGGCGATGGTGCCTGCGCCGACCGAGGGGTCGATGGCGGCTATCCTCATGCCCAGTGTGAAGGCCAGCGTCGCGGCGACATCGGCGTCGCGCTTCGGGTCGTAGTCCTTCTCGTGCTCCGGGTGAGCATGGAGGAAGTCGTCGATGGCCGCCCTCCACGCACGCTGGTGGGCGGTCCTGTCGAATCCGGCCGGGCCCGGTGGTATCAGTCCGGTGGTCCGCGAGGCATGCAGTGAGGTGACCGACAGACCGGCTTCCTCGAGCAGGGTCAGCCACGGCGGCTCGGGCAGGTCGAGAATGGACGGGTCGAACAGCGGATCGTTGACCTGCAGCGGCCGCTTCAGCTGTGCTTCCCGCAGCTTCCGCTGGAACTTCACCAAGGCCGCGGCCTGCTCTCCGAGCGCGATGTGTTCGTGCTCGCTGGTCCGGACGCATGTTCCCGGCCGCAGGGCAAGCGCCTCCCGTACGGCGGCGATGCCGATCTCTGATCGCCAGGAGACGTGGGCGCGCTCGGCCGGGACGTGCACCTGGGGCAGTGTCATCAGCCGCGCGAGCGTCTCGGCACTGCCCAGGCGCTGGGCCATTGCCCGGCAGGCGAGGTCGGCGACCGCGGTGACCGGAGCTCGTTCGGGAAGTCCGGCCACCCAGTCCTGTGCGCGCTCGCGAGCAAGCGCTGCGGTGACGCCGGCCGCGCCCTCGGCGTATCCGGTGTATCCGAAGAAGAGGGCCGGCAGTACGAGTTCGTGGTCGGCTGCTCTGACGTCGGCCGCGGTGAGAGTCCGCAGGCCGATGCGGAGGGCGTCGGCCGGAGTGAGGTCGTGGGGCAGCTCGGTCTCGACGGCCGCGAGCGCCCGCACGGCATCGGCCGCGCGGTGGGATTCCCGGGTGGGTTCGGGCAGCCGCTCACGGAGGTCGATGCCGGCAATGGATCGGTGCCCGGCGAGTGCCTCGGCAGGATGGAGGCCCAAGGGGAGCGCTTCCATGCACCGCTCAGCGGTAGAGAGGTCCGCGGACAGTTCCAGGAACAGTCGCGGGGTGTCGATGGGCACATCCAGCCTGTTGCTGAGCGCGAGCATGCGCTCCAGCAGCTCGGCGACGGCGGGCCACTGCCGGTTCTCGCGCAGTACGTCCAACCAGGCGTCCCGCGCGTTGGCGAAGGACGCCTCGCCCTTCGGGGACTTGCCCCTGCACATGCCCAGGAACAGAAGGTCAAGCGGATCGCACTTCGAGTGCCAAGGCGGGGCCGTTCCGGCCTGCAGCCTGGTGACGACCTCGGCATAACCCATGAACAGCCCGGCGGCCGACGACAGTTGGCGACCACGAATGGAGCTGAGGACCTGCTCCAGCCGCTCGTCCTGTGACGGCGTCCTCGCGCGAGTGCCCGCCCGCGACGTGTTCCTGACTCTCTTGCGGCTCCTGCTGGCCCTTCCCACCTCGAGTTCCTCTCACGTTTGTGCGGCGCTCGGCAGCGTCGGTCTGTGGTCCGGCTCGTCCCTGACGCGACCGGACCTGTCGCCGGCTTCGTCGTGGCCGAGCGCCCTTCGCCGAGAAGCTTCGTACCAAGGCAGACATCACCCGGCCGGCCAGCCGTAGGCGGTGCGGGGGAGGCCGGTCAGGCGGTCGAGGGCCGGCGGGCGCACCCCGATGGCGGCTGCGCGGTCCGCCCAGGCCGAACGCCCTGTGCGGAGCGTTGCCGGGCCGGCGGCGGCCGCGGCGTGCGCGGCACGGATTCTGAGCACCGCGACCACCGCGGCCAGCTCCTCGGGGGTGGGCCGCCCGTACAGCACTTCGATGGAATCCATGGGGTGCGTGCTCCTGATGCCGGAAGAACGTGTGACCTGGTGCGGCGCCGACTGGCAGGCCCAACACCTGTCCTACAGGGGGATGTTGCCGTGCTTCTTCGCAGGAAGAGCCTCCCGCTTCGTACGCAGCGCTCGCAGGCCGCGGACGATGTACTGACGTGTCCTGGAGGGCCTGATCACCGCATCGATGTCGCCGCGTTCGGCACTGGTCGAGGGGTTGAGCAGCGTCTGTGCGTACTCGGCCATCAACGTGGCGCGCCGTTCCTCCGCCGAGGCAACTCCGCTGTGGTCAGCTGTGGCCGGCTCGTGCGGAAAGAGGGGAGCCATGGCGGTGTGGGGACCGGCCGCAGCGATCTGTGCGGTGGTCCAGGCCACGCAGAGATCGGCGCCCAGGTGCTTGGTGCCCATCACGTCGTACGCGCCGCCGTACGCTTTGCGGGTGATGACGGTGACGAGGGGGACCGTGGCCTCACCGTAGGCGTATATCAGCTTTGCCCCGCGTCGGATGATGCCGTTGTGTTCCTCAGCGACTGTGGCGAGGAAACCTGGAACGTCGACGAACGTCAATATCGGCACGTTGAAGGCGTCGCAGGTCCGAACGAATCTGGCTGCCTTCTCGGAGGCGTCGATGTCCAGGCACCCGCCGAAGTGCAGCGGTTGGTTGGCGACCACGCCGACCGGGCTGCCCTCCACCCGGCCGAAGCCGGTCATGATGTTCGGGGCGAACAGTGGCTGCGTCTCGAGGAACTCCCCGTCGTCGAGCACGGACTCGAGGATCTGCCGCATGTCGTAGGGCTGATTGGGGGATCGGGGAACGACCGTGTCCAGCTCCAGGTCCTCGGTGCAGTGGTCCCGGCCCACCTCGCAGGGGTGTACCGGCGGCTCGTCACAGTTGTTCGACGGGAGATACGACAGCAGAGCCCTGACGTACTCGACGGCGTCTTCCTCATCGCCCGCCATGTAGTGCGCGACGCCGGAGGCGGCGGCATGCGTGCGTGCGCCGCCCAGCTCTTGAAGGCCGACATCCTCACCGGTGGCCACGGCGATGACGTCCGGCGCAGCGGTGAACATGCACGAGGTTCCCTCGGTCATCACCGTGAAGTCGGTCAACGCGGGTGAGAACACCGCGCTGCCGACGCACGCGCCGAAGACGAGCGAGATCTGGGGCAGCACGCCCGAGCAGTGCACATGGCGGCGGAAGATTCCGCTGTAGACGCCGAGGGCGCTCGTCCGGTCCCCCCAGCCGTCCAGCCCGGCATCATGGATGGCAACGACTGGACAGCCGGTCCTGAGTGCGAAGTCGATCACCTTGACGATCTTCCGGGCCGGCGCCTCGTCCAGAGCGTCACCGGGAACCATGCAGTCGACCGCATAGACGGCCACCCTCCGACCGTCGACCGTGCCGTACCCGGCAACCACCCCACTGCCGCGCGGGCGGCCGTCTCCAGGTCGCGCGGCCGCCTCCTCCAACTCCAGGAAGGAGGATGTATCGACCAGCTGCTCCACGCGTTCCCGGGCGGTCGTCCTTGCCCCCTGCTCCGCGCCCTCGACGCTCCAGTGATCCACGGGTTTCTTGGGCACCGCAGCGCCACGGTGGTCCTTGTTCTCGGCGGCCATGGGCGCCTCCTTATTTTGGCGAGCGGGCGGGTGACAGGTGGGTTGTTCCGGCTCATACCGCGCTCGGTGCGAGACGGGTGGCAGGGATCCGACGCTGCAGGGCTCCCTTGGGCGGTGGGGGTGGCCGCGGCCCGTCGGCGGTGAGGCCGTACCGGAGGAGGGCCGGCGCCGAAGCTGCTTCGTAGGCACTGCCGGCGGTATGCGGGGTCAGAAGAGGTCATGGCACGCCTTGGGTGTGTGGCGCGGCAGGACGCATGAGGCGGCATGGTCGAGGCGTCGCTGAATACGCGAGTGTAGTGATTGTTGAACGATTCCTCAATCCATTCCTCGTCGGTGGCGTCAGTGGTCCGCGTTCCTCTTCGGCGGCATGGACTCCAGGGCGGTCCGCACGTGCCCGTGAGGGCGGCTGAGCGACGGAGACGTTGCCCCAGTTCACCTGTCGTCGCCCCCAACCCGGGGCGCCTCGCCCGGTGAAGCGGGCGGCAGTGCCTGGCGTCTGGAGGGGCACCTGGGGGTGGCTGCAACTTCAAGGCGAAGCCCTTGACAATCGGTGAATTGCCTGCTAATCCAGAAAAAGGATTGTAGAACGATCCCCGGAAAAGGTAGGCGAAAGTCGGGACTCGCGAGCCCATGATCGCGGTCTCACCGAGCCAGAGGCGCCAGTCGCCATTCATTCCGCTCCGAGCCCTCTCGAGGCGGACCGCCTGCGGTCAGTCCCGGCAACGTCGGTGCCGCACACACATCCCTCTTGGGGTACGCAATGCCTCCCTTCGTTTCCGCCCAGGTGGAGCCGGCCGGTCCGACCTTCGGTCAGGCGGAGCTCCAGGCGAGTGTGACCTGGGTTCTGCCCCCGGCCGCCAGTTCCGCCCAGACCGCTCGTCGGCAGGTCGGCGCCCAGCTGGAGGCCTGGGGTCTGCGGCATCTTGTCGACAATGCCGAACTGATCATCTCCGAGCTGGTCACCAACGCCTTCAGGCATGGCTCGAAGGTGGAGCCGGTCTGGCACACGACGCGCCGCATCTCCACCGACTGCGGCGACATGATCCGCCTCGAAGTCGGCGACTGCGGGGGGTCGGGCAGTGTTCCCGCTCGGCGGGAGGTGGCCGATTCCGGCGCCGACGGGGACGAACTCCTCTGTAGTGGCCGGGGGCTGTGCCTGGTGGAGGCCGTCTCCTCGGACTGGGGAGTGTGGCGCCTGCCGCATGGCCATGTGGTCTGGGCGGTGCTGCCTGCCGGAGAGGCCGACCCGGGGATGATCCGCGCTGAAGAGCTGCCGACTGAAGAGCTGTCGTACGAGTACGGCCTGAAATGAACCCGAGTTGTAGAAGTAACCTCCCACCCTCTTGAAGGATCGTTCAACGATCCCTACCTTGTTCCCATCGTCGAGCCGAGCCCGATGTGCGTGATCTCCCGATCGCGAGGCCGGAAGCACCGCTTCACCGGCAGTTCTCCAGAGGTCTCGGCCCGTTCCTTCCCTCCCTCCGTGAGGTCATCGTGACATCCATCCCCACCACCCCCCCGACGACTGTCGAGGCTGAGCCGACCGGCCGGTTCGCCTGGTACCGGTCGATGTCCCCGCAAGGCCGCAAGGCGTTCAAGGGGGCTTTCGGCGGCTATGCCCTCGACTCCTACGACTTCCTTGTGCTGCCGATGGCGATGGTGGCCATCACCGCCTACTTCGGCCTGACGACGGCTCAGACCGGCCTCCTGACCACTGTCACGCTGCTTGCCTCCGCAGTCGGTGGCGTGATCGCGGGCATGCTGATCGACCGTATCGGCCGGGTGAAGACGCTGATGGTCACGGTGGCCACCTACGCGCTGTTCACCGTGCTGTGCGGCTTCGCCACCAACTACCCGATGCTGCTCGGCTTCCGGACGCTCCAGGGAATCGGCTTCGGCGGGGAGTGGGCGGCCGGAGCAATCCTGGTCGCCGAATACGCCAAGGCCCGCTACCGCGGCCGTGTTCTCGCCTGGGTCCAGAGTTCGTGGGCGGTGGGCTGGGCGCTGGCCGTCGTTGTCGGCACCGCCGTCATGAACAACGTCGACCCGGATCTCGCCTGGCGGGTGCTGTTCTGGACCGGAGCGCTGCCGGCGGTACTGCTGGTGTACGTGCGGCGCAATGTGGAGGATGCGCCCGAGGTGACCGAGCGGCTCGCGGAAAAGGACGCGCGCGTCCCACTGTCCTCCATCTTCCAGGGTGACCTGACCCGCAGGACGTTCTTCGCGACCTTGCTGGCCACCGGCGTGATGGGCGGCTACTACACGTTCGCCACATGGCTGCCCGCCTACCTCAAGGCGGAGCGTGGCCTCACCGTCGTCGGTACCGGCGGCTACCTGAGCGTGCTGATCACCGGCGCCTTCTGTGGCTATGTCACCGCAGGTCACCTCGTCGACCGGCTGGGACGCAAGGCATCGTTCGCCCTCTTCGCATTCCTCAGCGCGGGCCTGCTGATGACCTACGTGAACATCCCCGAGGGGTCGAACACTCTCCTGCTCGTACTCGGCTTCCCCCTCGGCTTCAGCGCCTCCGCCATCTTCTCCGGCTTCGGCTCCTACCTGGCCGAGCTCTACCCGAGCGCGGTCCGCGGCACCGGCCAGAGCTTCACCTACAACGTCGGACGGGCCGTCGGGGCCATCTTCCCCACCGCCGTGGGCTTTTCGTCGGCGGGTGTCGGCGGCGCGCTGATCTACGGTGCCATCGGCTACGGACTCGCCCTCGTCGCGCTCCTTTGGCTGCCGGAAACCCGCGGCAGGGAACTGTCCTGACGCACAGTCGGCCTTCAGGCAGATGATTCTGCAGATCAGTGGTGGTCGGCGGCACTGCCGGCCACCACTGTCATGCCTGGTCCGGACCGCCGGGCCGGCACTCACGAGAGGTTCCAGCCGTTGCACACCAGAGCGAGCCATTCCCTCAAAGGAAGGCTTCGGCGCCGGTATGAGCCGGACGTCAAGGCCGTGCGCCGCTTGTACCGACCCGAGAACTGGCGCGTCCGGCACAAGCTGACCGCGGTCGTGCTGTTCCCCGGCCTGCTGGCGGCTGCCATGGCCGTCGTGAGCATTTCGCACACCATCGGCGACGCGAACGACCACAGACGCTTCTCCGAGATGGCCCGGCTCCAGCAGCCGGCCCTCGACCTGGTCCGGGCTCTCCAGGACGAACGCGACGTCACGGCATTCTTCATCCGGGGCCGGCGCGAGGCTGAGGATACCGACCCACGGGAACAACGCGCCGAGGTCGACACGGCGGTGGCCGCCTACCGCTCGGCAGCGGCCGGCATCGACACCACCGATGATCCGCAACTCGACACAGTCCTCCAGGACATCGCCAGGGAACTGCGCAGCCTGCCGGAACTGCGCATCTCCGTGGACCGGGCCAACCTCACGCAGAGCTCCATCCTCGCCAACTACACCACGGCCATTCGCAGGTTGCTGGAGATCGGACCGGCCCTGGCCTCGCGAAACGGCGGCAGCGCGGCCGCTTCCCACGTGCGCTCCCTCAACGCCCTCTCCCGGGCCACGGAGAACACCAGTCGGGTGCGTGCCTCACTCAACAGCGTCCTGACCACCCGCACCTTCCTCGTCGGGCAGTTCCCGGACTTCGCCGGCACAGTCGCCCGCCAGCAGGAATCCATCAACGAATTCATGACCACGGCGAGCACGGAGCAGCGGAGTCTGTACGCCGACACCGTGAAGGGCGCACCGGTCAGCACCGCACACGCCATCCAGGAACGAGCCACCGAACAGGCGCAGTCTGCGCGCATCGACGTGGACCCCGCGGCCTGGCACAGAGCCTCCAGCCACAAGATCACCCTGATGCGGGAGGTGGAAGCGGAGATCCTCGCCGACCTCGTGACCGTCAGCAGCGAGGCACACGCCTCCCGGGAGCGTGTGGCCCTGTGGTCCGCGGTCGGACTGGCGGCCGTGTTCGCAGCCACGGGCTGCGTGATCACCGCCGTAGTGCGTTCCCTGACCCGTCCGCTGGCAAAGCTGCGCATGTCGGCACTGGAGGTTGCCAACGAGCGCCTGCCCGAGGCGCTCACCCGCCTGCGGCAGGCGGATGTCGACGATCTCGACGGTTACCGGTCGACGCCCACCGGCGTGGCGTCCGACGACGAGATCGGGGAAGTCGCCGAGGCCTTCGACGCGGTGCAGAGCGCCGCCGTCGCCCTGGTCAGGGACCAGGCAGCGCTGCGCGCGCACATCAACGGCATGTTCATCCACCTGTCACGCCGCAACCAGCAACGGGTGGGCAGGCTGCTCACTGAGATCGGCGACCTCGAGCAGCACGAGCGCGACCCCGACCACCTTGCCCGCCTCTTCCGCCTGGATCACCTCGCGACGCAGATGCTGCGCACGGACGAGAGCCTTCTGGTGCTTGCGGGGTCCGACACCGGCCGCATCTGGGAACAGCCGATGCCCCTGGCCGACATCATGCTGGCGGCCGGCGCCGAGGTCGAGCAGTACACCAGGATCGACTACCGTCCCCTGGTGACCGCGGACATAGCGGCGGATGCGGTCACCGACCTGGTGCACCTGCTCGCCGAGCTGATGGAGAACGCGACGGACTTCTCCGGCGCAGACACGCGCGTCACAGTGACCTGCGGGATGGCACCGGACCGTCTGAGCGACCTCCTCATCTCCATCCAGGACCACGGCACCGGGATGGCGCCCGATCACCTGGCCGCGGTGAATCAGCGGCTCGCTTCCGCTTCGTCTCTGGACCCGGGCGCAGGCCGGAGCATGGGACTGATCGTCGTCGGCCGCCTCGCCGCCAAACATGGCGTCCACGTCCATCTGGTCTCCGGCGTTCAGCGGGGGACCACGGCACTGGTACGCATCCCGGCGAGCCTGCTCACCGCCCGCCACCACGGCGCTCCGGCCACGCACGAGCAGTGCCCCCCGCCCGCCGACCGGCCCGTCTCCCGATCCGAGCCCGCCCGGCTCTCCTCCCAGGGAACTGCCGACGACCCGGGAACTGCCGACGACCCGGGAACTGCCGACGACGACGGTTTCCCCCGCGGCGCCCCCCACAGCACCGACGCCGCACCGGCCTTCTCCTCGCCCCAGGAATGGCTGACCCAGCGCCGGTTCGCCCAACGCTTGCACAGCGGTGACACCCCCGCTCCCTGCCCGCCGCCTCCCGCCCGATCCGGCAGCACCCCACCCGACACGGAAGGTCGCCTCTGATGCCCAGACCAGCTGCCGGCGTCGCCGCGCTCCTGTCCACCGCGCTGCTCGTCGCAACGGCCTGCACCGGAAGTGCCGACGTGCCGGTCCAGCCTCACAGCACGGTGAACATCGGCTTCCTCGCACCTGTGTCGGGGCCCGTGGCCACAGTGGGAACCGACACCCGGCGGGGCGCCGAACTGGCCGTCGAGATCGTCAACGGCCGTTACCCGATCCCTCTGCCACTGGCGAAGGGCGCTGGCCTGCCACGCCTGCACAACGCCCGGATCAAACTCCTGGTGGCCGACACCCACGGCTCCACGACGCGTGGTGCCGCCGAAGTCGAGCAGTTGGTGACCGATGGGCAGGCGGTTGCCGTCGTCGGTGGATACGAGTCGGCCGTCACCGAAGCGTCCAGCGCGCGGTCCGAGAAACTGAAGATCCCCTACGTCAACGGAGGCTCCTCCGCCTCCTCGCTGACCGAACGGGGACTGGACTGGTTCTTCCGCACCGGCCCCTCGGAGCTCGACTACGGCCGGGTGGTCTTCTCCCTGCTCAAGGAACGCCAGAGCACGGGTACGTCCGTCCGGCGCATCGCCGTCATCCACCAGGACGATCAGTACGGCAACGACGGAGCCGCCATGATCAAACGCCTCGCGTCCCACGTCGACGGGCACGTCGTCGCCGACGTGGCAGTCGAGAGCGGGACGGAGGGCCTCGTCGCTCCTGCGCGTGCGGTTGCGGAGGAGGAGCCCGACGTCGTCCTGACACTGCTGTACACCGCGCAGGCCCTGGCGCTGCAGGAGTCCTTCCGCTCCCTTGCCTACCGCCCCGAGGCACTCATCGCGTTCGGCGGCGGCCATGCGGATCCTGCCTTTCTGCGCAAGGCCCGGGCCGGGGCGGAAGGAGTGTGCAGCCGGTTCGCGTGGTCGGCAGACCTGGCCGAACGCAATCCCACGGCCAAGGCCGTCGCGGACCTGTACAGGAAGCACTATCGCGCTCCGATGAACGACGACGCCGCCCGCGCGTTCACCGCCGTCATGACCCTCGCCCAAGCGATCAACAGTGCTGGATCCCGCAAGCCGGCCGACATCCGCTCGGCACTGGTGAACACAGACGTACCGGGACGGGACACGATCATGCCCTGGGACGGTGTGAAATTCGACGACAATCATCAGAACATCGGCGCACGCGGCATCGTGGAACAGGTGCACGCCGGCAGATACCGCTTGGTCTACCCCTACGACGTCGCTCAGGCCCAGCTGGCGTGGCCAATGACGGGTGACGGTGGGTGAGCGGCCGCACGTCACCGGCGTCGGCCGGGTGGGGCCGGCGCGCCGGCCTGATGCCCGGCCCGTCAGGCGGTCCGGAGCTCCGAGTACCTCTGAACCAGCAGCTTTTCCGCGTCGGCAAGGTAATCGGCCAAGAGCAGTTCGGCTCTGACCCTGTCCGCCTCGCGCAGGGCGGACAGGATCTGCCGGTTGCGCTCCAGGAAGGGCTCGTGAAAGCCGCGCGGGTTGTCCATGGCATGGAAGACCAACCGCAGTTCCGCCAGGACACCGCGCATCAGCTCGTCCAGACGCTTGCTCCCGGCGAGGGCCACGACAGCGTGATGGAAGTGGATGTTCGCTGTGCCGAGCTCGAGCCAGGAGCCTTCTGCCGCCGCCTTGTCACCTTCGGCGACCGCGGCTTCAGCCCTGCTCAAGTCGTAGGGGGGTGCCCCGAGATTGCGGACTGCCGCGCATTCGATGAGCTTGCGGACCCGGTAGATGTCGGTCACGTCCTGCACCGTGAGGTCGCGGACGAAGACGCCGCGGTTGAGCTCGTGGACGAGCAGCCTCTCGTGGGTCAGCAGACGGAAGGCCTCGCGCAGTGTGTTGCGGGAGACTCCCAACGCGCTGCCGATCGCGTCCTCGGACAGCTTGCTTCCCGGTCGCAGATACCCGTCGGTGATACGAGACCGCAGGATGTCGGCCACCCGGTCCGCGGTACTGGACCGCCCCAAGAGCGCCCGGTCCCCGGCGAGAACTGACGGGTCGACCTCGGTTGTCATCCCTTTTCCTTCCCCGACGGCCGGCGGTGCGGCCGATGACCTCTTCAAGCCTGCTCGTTTCCAGTCAACCGGAAATGGGTGAACGAAACAACACACCATCTACCGGATCGTTCAACGATCCTCTAGTATGGATCCCAGAGGTGTTGCTCTGCCGGGTCAAGATCTGGGTCCGGATCAGGGGCACGCCGGCGCTGTCGAGGGCCGCTGCGCCCCAGTGGCCAGAGCTTGATTCCTACAGGCCTGCACAGGACGGGAGTCGTCGCCGACACCTGTGACGAGAGGATCATCGATGACAAATGTTCCAGCCCCGGTAGCCCTGACTCCCCGGGCGGCGCGGGCGAGATTCCGCGACGGCACCGACGTGCCCACCACGGGTTGGTGCGCCGCCTATACGCAGGTGAACCTCATCGCAGTGCCGGCCGACTGGGCCTACGACGTTCTTCTGTTCTGCCAGCGCAACCCCAAGCCGTGCCCTGTCCTCGACGTCACCGACCCGGGCTCCTGGTCGACACCGCTGGCCCCCGGCGCGGACCTGCGCACCGATGTCCCCCGCTACCGCGTCTGGCAGGACGGACAGCTGGTCGACGAGCCCACCGACGTCGTCGACGTGTGGCGCGAGGACCTGGTCACGTTCCTCATCGGCTGCAGCTTCTCCTTCGAGACAGCACTGGCCGAGGCAGGCGTACCCCTGCGCCATGTGGATCAAGGCCGCAACATCGCCATGTACCGGACCAGCCTCGACTGCCGGCCGGCCGGCCGGATCAAGGGATCCGTGGTCGTGTCCATGCGGCAGATTCCCGCCGGCCTGGTCGACACCGCGACACGCGTCAGTGCTCTCATGCCGGCGGTGCACGGAAGCCCTCTGCACGTCGGCGACCCCGCCGCTTTGGGCATCAAGGACCTCGACCAGCCCGATTTCGGAGATCCGGTGGCGGCCGTGCCGGGCGACGTACCGGTGTTCTGGGCCTGTGGGGTCACGCCCCAGGCAGCGCTGATGGTGTCGCGACCCCCCTTCGCGATCACGCACGCCCCCGGGTACATGCTTATCACCGACGCTCGTGACACGGACTACCGCCTCGCATGACCGCGCAGTGGCTGCTCGTGCCGAGTGGACTGCTTCAAGGAGACACAACAGCTGTGACAGACATCGTGATCGACCTCAACGCCGATCTGGCAGAAGGCTTCGGTCGCTGGACGCTCACCGACGACGAGGCGATGCTGTCGGTGGTGACCAGTGCCAATGTCGCCTGCGGTTTCCACGCCGGAGACCCGAGCATCATGCACCGCGTCTGCGACACGGCAGCCGAACGCGGCGTGCGGATCGGAGCCCAGGTCTCCTACCGAGACCTGGCCGGCTTCGGCCGCCGAGCCATGGACGTCCCCGCCCAGGAGCTCGCCGACGAGATCACGTACCAGATCGGCTCCCTCCAGGTGTTCGCCCGGGCAGCCGGAGCGGACGTCGCGTACGTAAAGCCTCACGGGGCGCTGTACAACCGTGTGGTGTTCGACCACGAGCAGGCAGCCGCCGTCGCTGCGGGTGTCCGGCTCGCGGATGCCACGCTGCCCGTCCTGTGCCTGCCCGGCTCGGCCATGCATGCCCAAGCCCGGCTCGTCGGCCTGCCGGCGGTCGAGGAGGCTTTCGTCGACCGCGCCTACACGGCGGAAGGGACGCTCGTTCCCAGGGCCACCCCGGGCGCGGTGCTCACCTCTGCCCAGCAAGTCGCCCGGCGGGCCGTGGACCTGGCGCGGAAGGGCTGCGTCGACTCCCTCGACGGGGAAACGGTGCCCATCAGGGCGCGCTCGCTGTGCCTGCACGGAGACACCCCTGGGGCCGTCGAGCTGGCCAAGCACGTGCGCGGGGCGCTGGAATCGGCGGGTGTCAGGGTAGAGGCCTTCGCATGAGACTGAACCCTGTGGGAGCCGATTCCCTCCTGGTCGACCTGGACACGCCGGAGGAGGCGCAAGCCTGGCATGTTCAGATCCTGGACCGCCGCAGCGCAGGCACGCTCCCGCCGGTGCGCGAGGTCGTGCCCGGCGAGAAGACCGTACTGCTGTACGGAGTCGGCGACGTCGACGCCATGGCCGCAGAACTGCGTCACTGGTCGGTACCGGCGCTCACAGCCGACAGCGGCCCGCTGGTCGAGATTCCGGTGCGCTACGACGGTGCCGATCTTCCCGCC
The DNA here is from genome assembly GCF_053591895.1 of Streptomyces sp. NPDC002867. Lineage (NCBI taxonomy): Bacteria > Bacillati > Actinomycetota > Actinomycetes > Kitasatosporales > Streptomycetaceae > Streptomyces > Streptomyces sp. NPDC002867. The sequence continues at coordinate 72,936 of NZ_JBSFUR010000016.1, forward strand.
GTGGCGGAGCTGTGGGGTGTCACCGAGCACGATGTGGCCGGCATCCACAGCAGCACCCAGTACCGCGTGGCCTTCTGCGGCTTCGTTCCCGGGTTCGCCTACATGCTCGGGCTCCAAGAGCCCTACCACGTGCCCAGGAAAGCGGAACCCCGCACGTCCGTACCCGCGGGCTCCGTGGCACTGGCAGGCCCCTACACCGGCATCTACCCCCGCGCCTCTCCCGGCGGCTGGCAGCTGATCGGCACGACTGACGTGTGCCTGTGGGACATGGAACGCGACCCCGCCGCGTTGCTGGCCCCGGGCACGCGTGTCCGCTTCATCCCACAGCCCGTATCCCGTGATCGGGGCGCGACCAAGAGAACCGTGCAGGCCGACACGAAGGGCGGGGGGCACAACGCATGAGCGGCGGCAAGATGGAAGTCATACGGGCCGGCGCCCTCACAACGATTCAGGACCTCGGCCGGTTCGGCCACGCCAGTCTGGGCGTACCGCGGTCCGGCGCCCTCGACCAGCCGGCGCACCGTCTGGCGAACCGGCTGGTGGGCAACCCGGCCGACGCTGCAACCCTGGAAACCACACTCACCGGCGTGGCCGTACGCGTCACGCAGGCTGTGGTCGTGGCCGTGACCGGTGCCCCCGCCCCGGTACGCGTCAACGACAGACCCGCGGCGTGGGCCGAGCCGGTGTACCTGCCCGCAGGCGCTGTGCTGTCGGTGGGCACGGTCACGAGCGGCCTGCGCAGCTACGTCGCCGTCAGCGGAGGTATCACCGTCCCGTCCACCCTGGGCAGCCGCTCCACCGATCTCCTCTCCGGCCTCGGCCCCGCCCCTCTCCGGGACGGCGACACCGTCGCCGTGGGCGTACCCGGCGGTCGGCCGATGCGATGCGACACCGTGGCATGGCAGGCGCCCCCGTCCGAATTGGTGCTCCCGGTACTCCTCGGCCCTCGGGACGACTGGTTCACGCGCGCCGCGGTGGACACTCTCGCGAGCGCCCGATTCTGGGTCTCCTCCAAGAGCAACCGCATCGCGCTGCGGACGGACGGCCCTGTTCTCGAGCGCGCCGTGCACCGTGAAATGGCCAGCGAGGGCATGGTCGTCGGCGCGATTCAGGTGCCACCCGAGGGGAAACCCGTGGTCTTTCTGGCCGACTCCCCGACCACCGGCGGCTATCCCGTCATCGGTGTCGTACCCGAGAACCGACTGGCTGCGGCAGCTCAGGCCGTGCCGGGCCTGCCGGTCAGGTTCGGTCCGATCCACCGACGCCGCCGGATCTGAGCCGGCCGGAGCGTGGGGCGGACGGGCTCCGCGCCGGCCGGCCCTCCAGACCTCCGCACTCCTGGCCCGCCACCGGACCGACGACGGGCGGCTGCCTGCGCCGCTGAGCCGGTCAGGTGAGTTCCGTGCCGCGGGTCTCCGGCAGACCGACAAGGGCGATGAGGGCGACGGCGTAACCCATGACGCCGTAGACAAGAGCGCCGCCGACGCCTTCGTCGCCTGCCGCAAACCCCACGGACGTCGGGAAGAAGGCCCCGCAGGCACGTCCGACGTTGTAGGTGAAACTCTGCCCGGTGCCCCGGACAGCACTCGGGTAGAGCTCGGCGAGGAAAGCGCCGAAGCCGGAGAAGATGGCGGAGGCACAAAAGCCCAGAGGGAAGCCCAGGACCAGAAGCATTCTGTTGGAACCCTGGGGGATGTTGATGTAAGCCATCAGCAGGCCCCCGCTGAGAACCGCAAAAAGGGCGAAGGACTTCTTGCGTCCCAGAAAGTCGATCACGTAGCCGGCGGTGACGTAACCACAGAAGGCGCCGGTGATGAGCACGAACAAATAGCCGCCGGTACCGACGACGGTAAGACCGCGTTCGGTCTTGAGATAGGCGGGCAGCCAGGTCGCAATGGTGTAGTAGCCGCCCTGCACCCCCGTCGCGAGCAGGGTGGCGAAGAACGTCTTGCGGGCCAGGGCGCCTTGGAAGACCGATGACAGCGGGACGCGCACCTCCTTCGCGAGCCGCCTGGTCACCTGGGGGGCGTCCTGCACCTTGCGGCGCACGTACACCAGCAGCAGTGCGGGAAGAGCGCCGGTCCAGAACATCACGCGCCAGGCGATGGCGGGGTCGAGGTTGTCCATCACCACGGTGCTCACGATGACCGCCAGCCCCCAGCCGACGGCCCAGGAACTCTGGATGAAGGCCAGCACCCGGCCCCGGTACTGGCTCCTGGCGTATTCGGCGACCAGGACGGCACCGGCCGCCCACTCGCCGCCGAACCCGATGCCCTGAAAGGCCCTGCTCACCAGCAGCATGGGATAGTTCACGGCGAAACCGCACAGCACGGTGAACAGGGCGTAGGTGCCCACGGTGATCATGAGGGTGCGGACCCGGCCCACACGGTCGATCAGCACCCCGGCGAGAATTCCACCGATCGCAGACATCAGCAGTGTGACGGTCGTCAGCAGTCCCGTCTGCGCCGTGCTGAGGCTGAAGTAGCCCGCGATCGCGACCATGCTCAGCGGCAGTACCTGAAAGTCGTAGGAGTCGAGAGCGAAGCCACCGAACGCCCCTTTGAAGGCCCGGCGTCCCTCGCGAGTGAACGACCGGTACCAGGACAGAGGGCCCGTCACCTCCTGGCCGTCCGGCCCCAGACCGCTCGGCGTGGACGCCACGGTGTACCTCCTATCGCCAGAGAGGAGGCACATCGGAGGCTGCTGAGCCGCCCGACGCGGGCCTCGCCGGGAAATCCGCGCTTCCAGCCTCTCATCCGCCGAAATGTGGTGAGCCCAGCTGCGCAGGATGTCGGCCAAGTCTGGCGCCCTTTCGAAGGGAATCCGGTGTCCCGGCGCGCGGGCCCCCGGTCGTCTCTGCGCCGGATTGCCGCATTGGTGAACGACCCCGTCTCGGCCACGGCCACGAGCAGCCGCAGCGCGTCGTTCTCGAACACGTTCCTCCCGCCGCCCCGGGCCTCCCCCCGGCCCTCGACTCGTCCTCAACCCATGCCTGTGGCGCATGGATTCCATCCAATCCAGTCGCTGGTTACATCTCTTGCCGCGCCCTAGCGTCTTTCGTGCGGCGGCGCTGCGGAGGAGGAAGGCGCACGGCCGCTCCACCGACACGTGCGATCCGAGGGGAGAGGTGTGATGTCGCGACGAGCTGAGAAGGGGCGGGGCCGGTGGGATCAATGAACCGGAGGGGCGTGCTCCAGTTGCCGGTCATGCTCGCTGATCTGAAGGAACTCGTCCGGTGCGAGTCCTTCTCGGGAGACCACGCCGCGGTGGCGCGCAGTGGCGAGGCGGTCGGCACCCTCGGCACGAGGCTGCTGCGAGCCGAGCCGGAGACGATAGTGATCGACGGGGTGACCCATCTGCGCTGGGCCTTCGGTACCCCGCGGGTGCTGCTGGTGGGACACCACGACACGGTGTGGCCCATGGGATCGCTCCGGTCCCGTCCCTGGTCGGTGGCCGACGGCATGGCCCGTGGCCCCGGGGTCCTGGATATGAAGGCGGGCCTGGTGCAGATGTTCCACGCGCTGGCCTCGCTGCCTTCCCCGGACGGAGTGTGCGTCCTGGTCAACGGGGACGAGGAGGTCGGCTCCCCGACATCCCGGCACCTGATCGAGGAAACCGCGCGGGGGTGCGGCGCCGCCTTCGTGCTGGAGGCGGCCGCGGACGAGAGGGGTGCGCTCAAGACCGCCCGCAAGGGCACCTCACGGTACGAAGTCGTGGTGCACGGCCGGGCAGCCCACGCGGGTCAGGAACCGCACAAGGGGGTCAACGCCGCCGTGGAGGCCGCTCACCAGGTACTGGCCCTCGCCGGCATCGAGGCAGCCGTGGGCGCAGCTCACCCTCTTCTGGGCGCCGCGACCGTCACGCCCACCCTGCTGTCGGCCGGCAGCGCGCGCAACACGGTGCCCGCGACGGCGAGGGTGTCGGTGGACGTACGTGTACCGACCGCGGCGGCACAGGACCGGATCGACGGGCTCGTACGAGAGCTCACCCCACGAACGCACGGTGCCCGGCTGGAGGTTCTGGGCGGCCCCGGGCGGCCGCCCATGGAACCGGAGTCCAGCGCCGACCTGTTCGCCCTCGCCTTCCGCGTCGCCGCGGAACTGGGCCAGGCGCCCCTGAGCGCAGCCGCCGTCGGAGGCGCCTCGGACGGCAACCACATCGCGGCGACGGGCTGCCCGACCCTGGACGGCCTGGGCGCGGTGGGTGGTGGAGCCCACGCGGACACCGAGTACGTGGAGGTCGCGCAGATGGTCCCTCGCGCGCGTCTGCTGGCCGAGTTGATGAGGAGGACCGCGCGATGAAGCAACCGGCACGACACCTCGCCCGGGACGAGGAAGCCGCCGCGCTGCTGGCTGCCCGCATCGAGGCGGAACACTGCTGCGACACCCCGTCGTGCCGGCGGCACAGCGTCGAACCGTCCAATGCCGTCGGCCTGCTCGCCGCGATCCGCGAACGTCAGGGCTTCCGCTCATGGTCGCGTGCGGCTTGAGTGAGGAAGCGATCGAGCAGGCACGAGCCCACCCTGAGGGCGGCACCTGGTACGCGGTCCGGTCCATCGCCGAATTGGTGGCGGACGCTGGACGCACCGAGGAGGCCGTCGCCGTTCTCGAACAGCACACCCCCGCTGACAGCAGCATTCTGGCCTGGCACCTCATCGACCTCGGTCGCGTCAAAGACGCCATGGCGCTTCTTCAACAGCGCGAGGCCACGCCGGCCGAGCCGCTGTGGACCGGCGCGCCCGACGACGAGCCTCCGTTCTGAATTCGCTGCCTGGCCAAGGGGCGCCGAGCCGGCCGACGACAGCGGTGGCGCGGCCGGCTTCGGCGGTCCGAACCCAGGAGGGCTGCCTTGTCGGTACCGCGGTCTACGGTGCGACCATGTCGTTTGACCTGCCCGATGGTCTGCCTCCCGGCCGGTTCCTGTCTTGTGGTCCCGTACGCGTGTGGAGCTCTGACGAATTCCCTCAAGACGTCGAACGGCTGTGGCCCCGCCTGCTGAGCGAGCAAGGAGCACACGGCCTGGTTCCCCTCCTGTGCCGGCCCGCCGCCATGGGAACACCGCTCAGCTTGGACCAGGTTCACGCCGTCCGTCTGGACGGGGTGCTGGCCGCGGACTTCGCCGAGTATCGCCGCAGGAGGCTGCCGTTGTGGACGGATCCGACGCCGGCCCCGGTACCTGAAGGAGTCGAGCCGTGGCCACACGACCCCGGGCCGCCCTTCGAACAGTGGCCGGGCCTGGCGCCTGAGTTGTCCTTCACCTCTGAAGGCCCCACGCCCGAGGAGGCTGCGTCAAGCCTGCTGGCCGGGCTCATCGAGACGGGCCGGTTCGGGCTGGACGAGTGTCGCCTCGTTCTCGTCCCTGCCCATCGCAGCAGCGATGCTCTGGCGTTGATCGGCTGGTCTGCGGAGGCGCCGCTTCCTCTGCTGTCCGCACTCCTGCGGAGCTGGGAGGACCGCTTCGGTGCCCAGGTCGTGGCGGTGTTCGGCAGGGAGCTGTACGTCTCGGTCGCGCGACCTCCCGTTGAAGCAGAGCACGCGAACCTGCTCGCTTTGGAGCACGTGCTGTCGACCGCGGACAACATCCTCGATGACCCGCCCACGCCGTTCCCCGAGTATGCGACGGAGCTCGTGGGGCGGACTTCCTGGTCGTTCTGGTGGGACTAGGCACGACGGCCGGGCTGCCCAAGGAAGTAGGTGTGGTCGAGAAGGCGGAGCTCGGCCGTGAGCGCACCGCAGTCCCGCCCAGCAGCAGGTCCTGCTCATCCTTGCCGGGCAGGCGTCGGCACTGCTGTCACAGGCGGCGTTCGACCTCCGCCGCCTGGAGGGAGCCAAGCGCCTCGCGCGCACGGCTGTTCTGGACGGCGAACAGCGCGGTGCGAGCCGCTGCGGGCTGGATCCGCTCGGTGTCTCACTCCTGCAGGCAGCTCAGCGCCTGCATGGCCTCGCGCTCCAGGCGTGAAAGATCGCACAGGATGGTCCCTGCCTGTGCGAGGTGCTGCGCATCGCCTGACTCGCCGGCTTTTGTGATCAGTGCTGCGGCTTCCGTCCACAGGGTGGCTGCCTCGGTGTACAGCCCGTGGCCGGTGCGCAGGTGTCTGCTGTCGAGTAGGTGGGTGCATTCGGCGAGGAAGTCGCGGTAGAGGTTACGGAACAGGGCGCCGCCGGTGCCGGCCTTCTCCATCAACAGGGCGGCTTGGGGCAGGTCCCGTTGCGGGTTGTCGGTCCGCTGGAGCCATGTGCGTACCAGCTTGCCGGCCTTCTCGATCCCACGGTGGCCCAGGTTGGAGATGGGCGGGTTGAGGAAGGCGTCGGCGCAGGCGGTGATGGCGGGAATGATCTGGCCCTGTGGGGAGGGCGGGTTCGTCGGAGCGGTGAGGGTGAAGGACCGGTGCTTGGCGGTCATCGGGCCGCGCGCGGCCCTGGCCCGGGCGAGGCTGGTCAGGCTGGTGGATACCGCTCCGCCTTGCTGGTCGGTGTCCACCAGGTAGGCGTCGTGGTCGCCATAGCCGTACATGGCGACGACATGACCGCCGAAGTGCACCTTCGACCCGAAGTAATCCAGGTAGTAGCTGTCGAGCTGCAGTCCGACGGGGCGGCCAGCGTCGATGAGGGCTGCCACGTTCTCCCATGCCCTGCGGGGGGAAGCGGTCTCCTGGACCAGGAGCTCCAGCCCGAGTCTGGTGGCCAGGTTTCTGGTGAGATCGAAAGGCTTGACCCGTCCCCCGAGGAAGGGGAAACCCATGTTCTTGCTGTCCCAGTAGATGAAGGACAGACCGGAGCCGAGGCCGAAGAGCATGGGCTCGGACAGATCGAGCCCTTGGTGCCGCAGCAGCACACCCAGAGCTGTCGTCTCGCAGTGCTGCGTACTGCGGTCATCGATGCCTTTCACCGTGGTCATGCCATGCTCTCCTGGACGGGGATGATCAGCCGGGTCATCAGTTCCTCTTGCGGTGCCTCCGCCGGTCCGACGAGATAGGCCTCGCGTACAGGCGCTCGCGGGCGCAGACCGCGCTCGTGGACGGCGGCAAAGAGCGCGTTGTAGGCCAAGGGCAGCTGGGCGTAGGGCCCGATGTGCATAGTCTCGGCCACGGGTCCGCCGGGCAGCACCTCGAACTCCGGACCGGTCGTCCTTTCCCTCTGCGGTGTCTGCACTCCGACGGCGATCTGCATCCGCTCTTGCAGGTCCAGCGGGTACAGCGCCCACAGCGGCGGCTCCCATGCCGTTCTCGCCTTGCCGAGCACGGGCAGCAGCCGGCCTACGCACTCCCCGACCATCTCCCCGATCTCCGCAGGGGTGCAGACCGCTCGCACCACAACCAGCCGTCGCTCCGGCTCTCTGCCCATCGTCACCTCGTAGCCGGGCAGGCCGCCCTCCGCCAGGCGCTCCAGCATCTCCAGCCGTGCCCGGTCCCTGCTGATCCGCTCGGCCAGCCGGTCCCGCTCCGCGCGCAGGATCTGTGCCCTGGACTCAGGCTCGGCAGCCAGCACCTGGGCGATCACAGCCAGGGGAAGATCCATTTCGCGGAGCAGGGCGATGGTCAGGGCATCGCGTGCCTGTTCAGGCGCGTAATAGCGATAGCCGGAGCCGGCGTCCACGCGGGCAGGAGCCAATAGCCCCATCTCGTCGTAGTGCCGTAGCTGCTTGACGCTGAGCCGGCACAGGCGGGCGAAGCGCCCGATGGTGAGAAGTTCGTCTTGCACGCCATCATGGTGGACTCTCCCACGGTGGGAGAGTCCACCGCTGTGCCCTGTTGAACTGCGGTGGCGGCCCAGGAAGTTGAGCAGATCGCGCGGACCAGGCGATGGCGGCGTTCATGGACGGTGAGCTGGCCTCGGCCGAACCCGTCGTCCTCGGGTACGAGGTGTATTGGTCACGAGCGTTGCTCATGACCACTGGGCTTGATCACGGCGAAGGCCTCTGGTGTGGTGGAGCTGTCCAGTGGCTCGTCACACCGTGTTGGCCGGGTGATCAACGGTGTCGATGACAGCGGCTGTGGTTCCCGGTCATGGGGTTCTCGGGTTCTCTCATCGTGGCGCGAGCCGTCCGGCCGTTGACGGAGTTGGCGGCGATGCGGTCCTCGGGCTGCGTGCCGTGTTGGTGGGCGCGTGACGGCGAGTGGCAGATCCTCCATGCGTCCCCCGGTGGGGATCCGGAGTCTTCGATCATCGGTGATGGCGCGGGATTACGGCCTCCCCTGTGAGTGGATCGGTGATCCGGTCGAAGTGAGTGAGCGAGCTGCAGTCTGGGCTCGCGAGGCCGGCCTTCGACCAGACCCGGTGGCCCTCAGGACTGCCCTGGTGGCTGAGTGCGATCCGCTGGCGGAGGACTTGGTCTTCGCGCTCGTTCACGCCTTGGGGTTCCGGTTTCGTGACAGGGTCGACCTCGAACCGCCAGCTATGTGATCAGGGAGTACCCGTTCGCCAACTGCGCCCCTGAGACTTCATCGCCGCCGGGGAGCTGCCAGTCGTCGACCTGCGCACACAACGCTGCCCACGCCAGGGAGCTGCAGCGGTGTGCGCGGCGGCCACGAACACCACTTCCGGACGGTTGGGCGGGGACGATTCCGTGTCGCGACACCGTAGAAACTCGCAGGTCACGGGCGTATGTGGTGGGCACACCACAGCTCTGTGGGCGGGAGCGCGTGCGCCACCATGCAGGCGGCCGTCGGCGGCGATGAGCCTTGCCTCCAGCCGATCGCGTCGGAAGGCGCGCATACGCCGGCACTTGCGCCAGGGGCCGGTTCGGCGGCGCCGGACGTGGGCACTCGCGCCCGGGCCCGGTTCGGCGGCGACCGGGAAACGGCGGACCCTGGAAGTAAAGAAACCTGGAGGCTGCCATGGACCTCGTGGAGGAGCGCCCGTACCGCTACCGCATCGATCCGCGGCGCGACATGAGGGTGCCCGGGATCGTGTTCGCCTCGCGCGTGCTGCTGCGGGACGCCGAGAAGTCGTTGGAGCAGGTCGCCAACGTGGCGACGCTGCCGGGCATCGTGACGGCCTCGTACGCGATGCCGGACGTCCACTGGGGCTACGGCTTCCCCATCGGCGGAGTGGCCGCGACCGACGTCGAGGAGGGTGGAGTGGTCTCACCCGGCGGTGTCGGGTTCGACATCTCCTGCGGCGTGCGGCTGCTGGCCGCCGACTGCGACCGGCAGGACCTCGCGCCTGTGCTGTCCCCCTTGATGGACGGACTGGGCTGGGCCACCCCACGCGGCGCCGGACGCGGCGCGGTCTGGCAGCTGGGCAGCACTGCTCAGCTCGAACGGGTACTGGAGGGGGGATCCCGGTACGCGGTCGAGATGGGCCACGGAGAGCCGCGCGACCTGAGCCGCTGCGAGGACAACGGGGCGGTACCCGACGCGGACGTGACGCAGGTGAGCGAGCGGGCGGCGGAGCGGGGGCTCGGGCAGGTCGGCAGCCTGGGCGGCGGCAACCACTTCCTGGAGGTGCAGGAGGTCGCCGAGGTCTACGACGAGCCCGTCGCCGCCTCCTTCGGACTCGCCCTCGGCCAGATCTGCGTGATGATCCACTGCGGCTCGCGCGGGCTGGGGCACCAGGTCTGTACGGACCATGTCCGGGCGATGAACCTGGCCATGCCGCGGCACGGCATCACGGTTCCCGACAAGCAGCTCGCCTGCGCCCCGGTCGACTCGCCGGAAGGGCGCGCGTATCTCGGAGCGATGGGCGCCGCGGCCAATTACGGGCGCGCCAACCGTCAGCTTCTTTCGGAGGCGGCGCGCCGTGTGTTCCGCCGCGAGCTGGGGGCCCGTCTCTCCCTGGTCTACGACGTGTCCCACAACCTGGCCAAGATCGAGACCCATCTCGTGCGGGGGAAACCGCGTACGTTGTGCGTCCACCGCAAAGGTGCCACCAGGGCTCTGCCGCCCGGCCACTCCGATCTGCCGGACGACCTGCGCGGGGCCGGGCAGCCGGTGCTCATTCCCGGCACCATGGGCACCGCCTCGTATGTCCTGACCGGGGTCCCCGACGGCGACGCGTTCCATTCCACCTGCCACGGGGCCGGCCGGGTCCTGAGCCGGCACGCGGCCGTGCGGGCGGTGCGCGGCCGGGAGCTGCGGTCCCGCCTGGAGGCGCAGGGGATCGCGGTACGCGGTGCGTCCTTGCAGGGCCTGGCCGAGGAGGCCCCAGAGGCGTACAAGGACGTCTCCGCCGTGGTGGAGGCGAGCGAGGGCGCGGGGCTGTGCCGCAAGGTGGTCCGGCTGGTCCCGTCGGGCGTGGTGAAGGGGTAGGCCGGACCATCAGGGATCAGGCGTCGTGGATCAGCCGGTCATACGTCCCGGATCAGCCCGTCATACGTCGACCGTCACCGCGCAGGACCAGCCGTACGGATCCGGGGCGAGGCGCAGATCGCTCCACGACACGGCCTTGGGCATGGCGCCGATGATCCGTACCGCCGCCACGTCGGTCACGGCCAGCCGTACGTCGAGTCCCCCGTCCGTCGGTTGCGCCTCCACATCCACCGGCACCTCGCCGTGCACCTCCAGCCGGAAGATGACCTCGTCCAGGGAGGCGATCAGCAGATCGTCGTCGTCGGCCTCGGCCAGCTCCACCTGCCGCACCGCGGTCGGCCGCACTCCGGAGACGTCCGCGAAGCACCCCACCATCCCGAGCACAGCCTCCGCCAGACACTGCTCCCGGCTCACCCCCCACGCCTCGATCCGCACATCGGCCGTGTGCGGGACCGTCCGGTGACCGCTCGCCCCCTGCCTGCCCGCCCGCCCGTCACCTTGTGCGTCGTCCTGTGTGTCGTCGGCCATGTCTCCATCATGTGCCCGGTCCGTGCCCGGGGCAGCATCGATGGTGTGGGCAGGGAGGCGTCGACCGGTGGCGGACCGTGGTGCATACGAGCAGGCAGCGCTCCCGTTGGTGGGCCCCGGGCACCGGAGCGCCGCGCAACACTTTGAGTAGGGCGGACACCGTACTGATCCGATCCCCGGGAGCGCCCCGAGGGCCCGCAGCTCGGGTGGAGGACCGCCCGCTTCAGCATTGGGAGACGGAGATGAACGGCTCGGTACGGATCGGACGAGTATTCGGCGTGCCGCTGCGCATCCACTGGACCGTGCCCCTGCTCGTGGTCCTCTTCGGATACAGCCTGGCAACCCAGACGCTCCCCGCCTGGATTCCGGACCAGTCGAACGCCACATACACGGCCGCCGGCCTGGTGGGGGCCCTGCTGCTCATCGCAAGCCTGCTGGCTCATGAGGCCGCGCACGCGATCATCGCCCGGAGGAAGGACATCCCTGTCCAGGACGTCACGCTCTGGGCGCTGGGCGGGATGACCCAGATGGGCAAGCCGCGCACGGCCGGCGCAGCCTTCCTGGTAGCCGTCGGCGGGCCGCTCACCAGCCTTGTCGTCGGCGCAGCGGCGCTCGGTGCGGGCGTCGGGCTCGACGCGCTGTTCGGCTGGGCGGTGCCGGCGGCCGTCCTGGCGTGGCTGGCGTGGGTGAACTTCCTGCTGGGAGTGTTCAATCTGCTGCCCGCCGCGCCGCTCGACGGAGGGCGTGTGGTGCAGTCCGTGATCTGGTGGCGTACCGGAGACCGGGACCGGGCCGAACGAGCAGCCGCACGCAGTGGGCAGGTACTCGGCTTCCTGCTGATCGCCGGCGGCTGGATCTCCGTCCTGCGCGGTGCCTTGGGCGGTCTGTGGCTGATGGTGATCGGGTTCTTCGTCCTGATCGTCGCCAACGCGGAGCGACGGCAGGCCGGAATGGCCTCAGCCCTGCACGGGGTACGAGCGGCTGACGCCATGTCGAGCCCTGTGGAGACCTGCCCCGATTGGCTCACCGTGGAACGCTGTGTCGACGACGTGGCGATGCGGGCCCGCCATTCCGCCCTGCCCCTGATCGACTTCGAGGGCCGCCCCAGCGGCCTGGTCGACCTGTCGCAGTTCGCGAAGATCCCCGTTTCCCAGCGCAAGGAACTGCGCGTGCGTGACATGGCGACCCCGCTGTCGCAGTGCACCACCTGCGCGCCGGACGACCTCTTGGCAGACGTACTCGAAAAGGCCGGCCCGGGCAGGAACGCCATGCGGGTCCTCGTCACCGATGGCCGGCTCCTGGTGGGCATCATCACCGCACGCGACATCGCCCGGCTCGTCCAGCGCCGCTCACTCCGCGGTACGGACAGCGGTACGAACAACGACACGGACGACTGACGCCCCCGCCACAGCCGTTGGTCAGGGGCCGCGGGCTGCGGGGGAGCCGCTGACGTCGCGGCCACGCGTCGACTGGGTGAGTCGGTTCGAGCAGATCGAGCACGAGGCGGAGGGAAGAAGGGCCGGTCAGCCGATCTTGAGGAGGCCGGCCTCGACGACGGCGCGGCCGAAGGGGCTCGCGAGTTCGGCGAGGCGTTCGCAGTCGGCGTCACCCAGGGCGGCGTAGGCGGGAAGGGCCAGGTGGTCGGTGCGGTCCTCGATGTGTTGGCGCAGGCGTACGCCTTCCGGGCTGAGGGAGTCGCCGTCGAGGAGACCTCGCGTGCGCAGGCGCTCCTGGGTGCCGGCCCACTCCTCCTCGGGCCATGCACGGCTTGCCTTGAGGAAGTCGACGGGAACCTCGCCGGTCGCGGCGTGCAGAATCAGGGACTCCAGGCCCCCGACGCCCTCGCTCAGCAGGCACGCGACATGGCCGTCTCCACGGAACTCCCGGAGCAGCGTCTGGGCGTGCCACAGCTGCAGTACCGGTTCCTCCGGCCAAGGCAGTGCGGCATGCGCGGCGAACAGCGGGCGGCCCTGTGCGTGTTCGCAGGCCGCCTCGGCGGCCCGGCGGGTCAGTGCCAGCACCTCGTCCAGAGCGGGGAGTTCGTGGATCCCGGCCCGGCGCAGGGCCTCGCTCGCGGCGGCGTGCCGCGCGTCCAGCACCTGCTGCGGCGTCGCCGCGTCCCAGGCCCCGTCGACCGCCTTCCGGACGAAATCGGGGTTGAAGTTGTAGAAGGTCGAGATGACCAGCTCGGCGGATGCCCGGCCGAAGGCGGCGCTCCGGGACGTGAAGTACCCGGCGCGTCCGCTCAGTCCGAGGTCCGCGTACCGTCGCCTTCCCTCGGGGGCGAAGTAGATCATGGCGTGTACGGGCTCGAGCCGGCGCCAGGCTGCTCGCGCTGTCTTCATGGGGGTCACCTGTTCTGAGAGTCGGCAGTCGGGGACTGCGCTGTGGCTTCGTGATCGCCGTGCGTCCGCAGATGTTCGAGCAGCAGGCGGTTCAGCGTCTCGGGCGCCTCCTCCGGGACCCAGTGGCTGACGCCCTGGAGGGTCTCGAACCGGTACGGCCCGCCCACCCACTGCCCGGTTTCCTGCGCGGCCGCCGGGCCGAAAGCACTGTCCTGCGTGCTCCAGACGTACAGCGTGGGCACGTCGATGACGCCGATCGCGCCGTCGGGGCGGCCGGCACGGTACCAGTTCAGCGCCGCGGTGAGAGCGCCCGGCTGGGACAGGTGCCGCACGTAGGCGTCGGCACTGTCCTGCGGGACCTTTCCGGCGTAAGAGGCGCGAAGCGCCTCGGCATCGTCTGCGAGCATGTGTTCTTCGGTCGCGGGAGCTTCGCGCCAGTCGATCATGTAGCGCGATCGTTCTCGCTGGTCCGGGTCGGTACGCAGGGTGGTGGCCAGAGCGCCGGGGTGCGGCGTCGAGACAACCGTCAGGGTACGTACGCGGCCGGGGTGGGCATCGGCGGTCCACCACGCCACCGCGCCGCCCCAGTCATGGCCGACCAGGTCGAAGGACGCCCAGCCCAACTCCTCTGTGATCGCGACGACATCCTCGACCAGAACGCTGATGCGGTAGTCCTCGGGCCGCTCGGGGCGGGCCCGGGGGGAGTACCCACGCTGGTCGGGTGCCACCACCCGGTAGCCGTGCGCGGCCAGCGCCTCGATCTGCCGTTGCCACACGAGCCCCGTCTGCGGGAAGCCGTGCAGCAGCAGCACGGGGCGGCCCTGAGGGGGACCCGCCGCGATCGCGTCGAACACGCCCGCAGCAGTGGAGATGCTCAGCTCGGTCACTGTCCGCCCCTTCATACCGACTGGTCGGTCAGCTTCCAGTCGTGGAAATGGATTGTCAAGGTCGAGGGAGCGCATTGCGCCAGGGGCATGGTTGAACCTGACGCCGGATTCAACTATAACCAACCGGGAGGCCGGCCCGTCATCCTGCGGCCATGGCGCACGCCCTCGGAAAAGGGAGGCGGAGCGCCCCGGGTGGCATGCGGAAAGGGCGACCGGCATCGAGCCCGGCTCGCGAGCCCGGGACACCGGCCCTGAGGCTCCCGGACGAACCGGACCGACAGAAAGCAGTGAGGCGACATGAGGGAAGCAGTCATCGTTTCGACGGCCAGGACGCCGATCGGGAAGGCGTACCGCGGCGCGTTCAACGACACCCAGGCGCAGGAACTCGCCGCCCATGCCCTCTCGCACGCGGTGCAGCGTGCCGGGCTCGAGGGAGGCGAGGTCGAGGACGTGATCTTCGGCTGTGCCGTGCAGCAGGGGTCCTCCGGTGGCAACGTCGCCCGCCAGGCCGTTCTTCGTGCCGGACTTCCGGACGCCGTGTCGGGGATGACGATCGACCGGCAGTGCTCGTCGGGCCTGATGGCGATTGCGACGGCCGCCAAGCAGATCGTCAGCGACGGGATGCAGGTCGCTGTGGGCGGCGGTGTCGAGTCGATCTCCTTGGTGCAGAACGACCACATGAACACCCACCGCATGGCGGATCCCTGGCTGGTCGAGCACAAGCCGAGCATCTACATGCCGATGTTGCAGACGGCGGAGATCGTCGCCGAACGCTACGGCGTGAGCCGGGAACGCCAGGACGAGTTCGCGCTGGTGTCACAGCAGCGCACCGCGGCGGCGCAGGAGGCCGGGCGGTTCGACCGGGAGATCGTCGCGCTTCCCAGTGTCAAGAAGGTCCTGGACAAGCAGTCCGGGGAGGTGCGGGAGGAGGCTGTGACCCTGACCCTGACCCGGGACGAGGGCAACCGTGCGTCGACCACACGTGAGGGCCTGGCCGGGCTGGCGCCGGTGCTGCCGGACGGTCGGGTGACCGTGCATTCCAGCGTGACGGCGGGCAACTCCTCGCAGCTTTCGGACGGGGCTTCGGCGTCGGTGTTGATGGAGTCGAAGGAAGCCGAGCGCCGCGGACTGGAGCCGCTGGGGGTGTACCGCGGCATGGCCGTTGCCGGTTGCGGGCCGGACGAGATGGGGATCGGTCCCGTCTTCGCCATTCCGAAGCTGCTGAAGCAGCACGACCTCACCATCGACGACATCGGTCTCTGGGAACTCAACGAGGCGTTCGCCTCCCAGGCGCTGTACTGCCGGGACGAACTGGGCATCGACCCGGAGCGGTTCAACGTCGACGGCGGCGCCATCTCGGTCGGTCATCCGTACGGAATGACCGGCGCCCGCCTGGTGGGGCATGCCCTGATCGAGGGCAAGCGCCGTGGCGTCAGGTATGTGGTGATCTCGATGTGCGTCGGCGGTGGAATGGGCGCGGCCGGGCTGTTCGAGGTGGCCTGAGGTGTCGAGCGTGACGGAAAAGGCGCGAACCGCGGTCCTCGTGGACTTCGGCGGGGTCATCACCTCCAGTGTGCTGCGGGCTTTCACCGATTTCGGCGCCTCGCTCGGCGGCGACCCGCGCCTGCCGCTCGACCTCCTGAGCCGGGATCAGCTGTCACGCGCCCTCCTGGCCGATCACGAGTCGGGCCGTATCGACGCAGAAGCCTTCGAGCGAGGGTTCGCCGAGCGTCTCCGCGCCCACGGGGCCGACGTACGGGCGGAGGGGCTCACGGCCCGGATGCAAGCGGGAATGTCGATCGATCAGGATGTGCTCGCCCTGCTCGATGATCTCCGCGCCGCCGGGTATCCCGTTGCGCTGGTGTCCAATTCGTTCGGGACCGGAACCTATGACGGCGTCGACCTCGCCGCCGTGGCCGACGCGGTCGTCATCTCCGCCGAGGTCGGCATCCGTAAGCCTTCCCGGCGGATTTACGCGATCGCATGTGAACGTCTCGGCGTCGCCCCCGAGGAGGCAGTCATGATCGACGATCTGCAGCAGAACCTCGACGGAGCGGCGCGGATCGGAATCGGGGGCGTACTGCACACCAGTGCCGCCGACACCCGCCGCCAACTCGCCGAACGCTTCAGGATCAGCGCCTGACCGCTCGACCGGTCGCAGGGGGCCGGTCGAGCGGACCCGCACCGCATCACCTGATCACACCTCCGGAAGGCACCGCCCATGGCCAGTGTTCTCGACCCGGTCTGCCGCCACGCGGCCGCAACTCCCGACAACATCGCGCTGCGCGGCGGCGCGGATCAGTGGACCTACCGGCAACTGCGCGACGCGAGCGCACGGTACGCGAGCGCCTTGGCGGCCGCGGGCCTGTCACCCGGGGACCGTGTGCTGCTGGCGGCGCCGTCGGTGCCCGAGTTCGTGGTGGCCTACCTCGGGATCCAGGCCGCGGGCTGTGTCGTGGTGCCGGTCAACACGATGTCGACCCGGGCCGAGGTCGAGTACGTTCTCGGCGACGCCGGGTGCTCGTTGGCGATCGCCTGGCACGCCCTGGGTCCCGCCGTCGCGGAGGCGGCCTCTTCGCTCACGGTGCCCTCCTGGACGCTGTCTCCCGGCGCGACGGTCACCGATGCCGACCCCGTCCCCGTGGTCGACCGGGACCGCGACGAGACCGCGGCCATCCTGTACACCTCGGGTACTACAGGGCGGCCGAAGGGAGCCCAACTCACCGTCGGGAACCTGTTGTCCGCCGGGGAGATCGGCGCCGAGTGCAGCCGCGGGACAAGCGCCGACCGTACCGGCACCGGTCTCCCGCTGTTCCACGTGTTCGGCCAGGCATCGGTCATGATGGCGACCTTGCCCGTGGGCGGCTCGATGTCGCTGCTGGCCCGATTCGACCCGACGTCGATGCTGGAGATGCTGCGTCGCGACCGGCTCACCATCATGGCCGGCGTGCCGACCATGTGGAACGCGCTGCTGCACGCGGCGGGTGATGCGGACCAGGCGGACTTCGCCGGGCTCCGTGTCGCCGTCTCCGGCGGTGCGTCCCTTCCCGGGGAGATCGCCCGGGCCTTCGAGGCCCGCTTCGGCTGCACCATCCTCGAAGGGTACGGGCTCACCGAGACCACCGCGTTCGGCACCTTCAACGACATCGACCGCGGCGGCAAGACCGGGTACACCGGGCGGGCGGTCCCGCGGCTGCAGGTGCAGGTGCGGGACGACGACGGCAACGAGTGTCCGCCGGGCACCGTCGGCGAGGTCCACATCAAGGGGCCCACGGTGATGCGCGGCTACTGGAACCGCCCTGCGGACACCGCCGCGGCCATCTCGCCCGACGGCTGGTTCCGGACAGGCGACCTGGGTGAGACCGACACGGACGGCGACCTGCGCATCGTCGACCGGATCAAGGACCTGATCATCCGTGGCGGCTACAACGTCTATCCCGGTGAGGTCGAGGAAGTCCTCTACGAGCACCCGGACATCGTCGAGGCAGCCGTGATCGGCGTTCCCGACGACCACTACGGCGAGGAGGTCGCCGCGCTGGTCGCCGCCCGGCCCGGTTCGGAGCTCGGTGCCGCCGAGGTGTCGGACTGGACACGAGAGCGGCTGTCCCCCTACAAGGTGCCGCGCATCATCCGGTTCGTCGACGCGCTGCCCAAGGGCCCGACCGGGAAGATCCTCAAGCGTTCCATCGACCGTACGGAGCTGACCCGTGATCCCGCGCCCGGCGACGCACCCGCCCGCCGACACTGAACATCCGTCGACGTTCCGCGGGTCCTCGCGCACCCTTGCGTTTATGATCCCGGCGTCGGATTCAAGTAGGGTTCTGGTGATGGATACCACTGCGCCCGAGGAGAACGACAGCGAGAAGGCCCCGCCGATGGCGCCTCTCTCGCCACTTCGCGAGCCGCCGACGACGAAGCGCGGAGCGCGGACACGCGCCGCTCTGGTGCAGGCTGCGCGGAAGGTGTTCGAGCGGGACGGCTACCTCGACACCCGCCTGGTTGACATCGCCAAAGAGGCCCGATGCGCGACGGGGTCCTTCTACACCTACTTCTCCAACAAGGAAGAGGTGCTTGCCGCTGTCCTCCTGGAGGCGCAGGAGGACATGTTGCACCCTGGCATGGGCCGGGTGCAGGGCACCGACGATCCGTATGCGGTACTCGAGGCCAGCAATCGCGCGTATCTCGAGGCGTACAAACGCAACGCGAAGTTGATGGGGCTGCTGGAGCAGGTCGCACAAGTGGAGCCGGTGTTCCGTGAGTTCCGGAGCCGGCGCTCGGACGCGTTCGTCCGTCGCAACGCCCGCGGCATCGCCGACCTCCAGGCGCGGGGTGTCGCAGACCGTGAGATCGATCCGATGATGGCCTCCCATGCGCTCTCGGGCATGGTCAGCGTCATGGCCTACAAGGCGTTCGTGCTCGGCGAAGGGCGAGCAGAAGGTACGCCGGCGGACTTCGAGGAGCTCGTGTCCACGGTCACACGGCTCTGGGCCAACGCCCTGCGCTTTCCCGGCCACTACTGATCCGGCAGTGGCCCACCGGGGCGGAGCCCGCCCCTACGACCGTTCGACGGTCCTGGTGCCCGCATCTGCGACGAGCACCGGCTTGCGCGAGCCTTCACGCGCGACCACCTGATCAATCACACCTTCGCACCGCCGGGGACCCTTCACTTCTTCTCGTCGCCTGGCCGCAGTTCGGTGGGCGAGGCGGCGCTGTCCCCGTGGTGATGTGCCCCACAGTTGAACTTGACGTCGGATTCAAATATACAGGTGGGGCACACCACGGTCACAACATGTCGGGGTGCCCTGGCACCGCATGCCCCGCCACGGAGAGGGTTCGCTGTGAACGTTGCACAAAGAGTCGCCGTCGTCACCGGTGGCGGTGGAGGCATCGGCGGCGCGCTGGTCGCACGGCTCGCTCTCGAGGGTGCGCGGGTCGTCGTCGCAGACCTCGACGCGGACACCGCACAGGCGGTGTCGGAGAGAGTCAACGCCGACCACCCCGGAAGCACCGTCAGTGCCGGCGCCGACGCGTCGGGCACTGCCCAGATCCAGCAGTTGATCGCCCTCGCGGAGAGCGCCTTCGGACCGGTCGACCTCTACTTCGCGAACGCGGGCATCGCCGGGGCACCGGGCCTCGACGTGAGCGAGCAGGACTGGGACCTCTCGATCGACGTGAACCTTCGAGCCCACATCCGTGCGGCGAAGCTGCTGGTGCCGGGGTGGCTCGAGCGCGGCGAGGGCTACTTCGTCAGCACCGCCTCGGCGGCCGGGCTGCTCACCCAGATCGGCTCCGCCACGTACGCCGTCACCAAGCACGCGGCCGTCGGCTTCGCCGAATGGCTGAGTGTCACCTATGGCGATCGCGGGGTCCATGTCAGCTGTCTGTGCCCGATGGGCGTGAACACCAGGATGCTGTCCTTGGGGAAGGACTCCGGGGACGCGCTGGGAAGAGCGGCCGCGCAGGCCGTCACGTCCGCGGGTGACGTCCTCGAGCCGGCCGAGGTCGCCGACGCCGTCCTCGCCGCGATCGAGGAGGAGCGCTTCCTGATCCTGCCGCACGAAGACGTTCTGGACATGTACCGGCAGAAGGGCTCGGACTACGACCGGTGGCTGCGCGGCATGCGCCGCTACCAGAACTCCCTGCTGGCACAGGCATGACCGGCGAAGCCGAGGAGCTCGTCCTCGCCGAACACCGCGGGCCGGTGCTGGTGCTCACGTTCAACCGGCCGGCCAAGCTGAACGCCTGGACCGACGAACTCGAGGACCGCTACTTCGCGCTGCTCGACGCCGCCGAGGACGACCCGGACGTACGCGCCGTCGTGGTCACCGGCGCGGGACGCGGATTCTGCGCCGGCGCTGACCTCCAGCGGCTGCAGGCGGTGGGCGAGGTCTCCGAGGCGGACAGGGCGCGGCGCCGACCGCGCGACCTGCCGCTGACCCTGCGCAAACCGCTGATCGGTGCGGTGGGCGGGGTGGCCGCGGGCCTGGGCATGGTGGAGGCGCTCTACTGCGACATTCGGTTCGGCTCGCCCTCGGCCCGGTTCACCACGGCATTCGCGCAGCGCGGTCTGATCGCCGAGTACGGGATCTCCTGGCTGTTGCCGCGGCTCGTGGGGCACAGCCGGGCCATGGACCTGCTGCTGTCGAGCCGCATGGTGGACGCCGAGGAGGCACTGCGTATCGGACTCCTCGACCACCTGGTCCCCACCGGCAGTGTGGTCGATGCCGCTGTCGCGTACGCCGCAGATCTGGCGACGCGCTGCTCCCCGGCATCCATGGCCACCATCAAGAGCCAACTGCAGGGCGACGCGGACGGCACGTACGCCGATTCCGTGACCCGCGCGGAAGGCGCCATGCTCCAGGCCTTTCGCGGAGCCGACTTCGTCGAAGGCGTGGCCAGTCACCTCGACAAGCGCCCACCGAGTTTTCCCTCCCTCCCCGTCAGGAGTTCAGATGTCCCTGTTTGACATGTCGGACCGCGCCAAGAAGTACCAGGCGGATCTGCTCGAGTTCATGGATTCGCACATCTACCCCGCCGAGGAGGTGTACCACGAGCAGATGCGCGCGTCGGGCGACCCGAATTTCCACCCGCCGATCCTGGAGGAACTCAAGGCGGAGGCGCGTAAGCGCGGCCTGTGGAACCTCTTTCACCCGCACCCCGAGTGGGGCCCGGGGCTGACGAACCTCGAATACGCGCCGCTGGCCGAGATCATGGGGCGCAGTCACATCGCCTCCGAGGCGTGCAACTGCAACGCCCCCGACACCGGCAACATGGAGGTGCTCACGCTCTTCGGCACCGACGAGCACAAGGAGAAGTACCTCAAGCCCCTGCTCGACGGGACGATGGCCTCGGCCTTCGCGATGACCGAGCCGCGTGTCGCCAGTTCCGACGCCACCAATATCGAGTTGCGGATGGAGCGCGACGGCGACGAGTACGTCCTCAACGGCCGTAAGTGGTTCGCCTCCAATGCCCTGCACCGTAATTGCCAGGTGCTCATCGTCATGGGCAAGACGGACCCCACCGCTGCCCCGCACCGGCAGCAGTCGATGATGGTCGTCCCGATCGACGCCCCCGGGATCACGGTGATGCGCGGGCTGCCGGTGTTCGGCTACCAGGACCGTGAGGGGCACGCCGAGATCGACTTCACCGACGTGCGAGTGCCGGCCAAGGACGTACTCAAGGGCGAGGGCGAGGGCTTCGCGATCAGCCAGGCCCGGCTCGGGCCCGGTCGTATCCACCACTGCATGCGGGCGATCGGCGCGGCCGAGCGGGCGCTGGAGCTGATGTGCCGGCGCGCGCAGTCACGGGTGACGTTCGGTCGTCCGGTTGCCGACCGGTCCAACATCCAGGACTGGATCGCGGAGGCGCGCATCGACATCGAGATGATCCGCCTGCTCACGCTCAAGGCCGCGTATCTGATGGACACGGTCGGGAACAAGGAAGCGCGCACCGAGATCGCGGCGATCAAGGTGGCCGCCCCCAACATCGCGCTGAAGATCGTCGACCGCGCGATCCAGGTGCACGGGGCAGCAGGAGTGACCGAGGACTTCCCGTTGGCGATGATGTACGCGGGTCTGCGGACGCTGCGGCTGGCGGACGGTCCCGACGAGGTCCACAAGCGGGCCATCGCCAGGCAGGAACTGCGGCAGTACCGCGACGCAGCCACGGCAGCGGTGAGTTGAGATGGCAGGACTCGATCTCACCGGTCGCACCGCCGTCGTCACCGGCGCCTCGCGCGGTATCGGGCTGGCGATCGCCCAGGCCATCGCCGCAGCCGGCGGAAACGTCGTCCTCACCTCCCGGTCCCAGGAGGCGGCGGACGCCGCCGCGGCCCAGGTCAAGGGCACAGCGGTCGGCATCGGTGCGCACGCGGTCGACGAGGAGGCGGCCCAGCGCTGTGTGGATCTGACGCTGGAGCGCTTCGGAAGCCTGGACATCCTCGTCAACAACGCGGGGACCAATCCGGCCTTCGGGCCGGTCATCGACCAGGATCACGGGCGGTTCGCCAAGACCTTCGACGTGAATCTGTGGGCTCCCGTCCTGTGGACGGGGCTGGCCACGCGGGCCTGGATGGGCGAGCACGGCGGCGCCGTCGTCAACACGGCGTCGGTCGGCGGCATGGCCTTCGAGGCGAACATCGGGTTGTACAACGCGTCGAAGGCCGCACTCATCCATCTCACGAAGCAACTGGCCCTGGAACTCTCGCCGAAGGTTCGCGTCAACGCGGTGGCACCGGGTGTGGTGCGCACGAAGCTGGCCGAGGCTCTGTGGAAGGAGCACGAGCAGGCGGTGGCCGACGCGACGGCGCTCGGGCGCATAGGGGAGCCTGCCGACATCGCCTCGGCGGTCGCCTTTCTCGTCTCGGACGCCGCGAGTTGGATCACCGGCGAGACCATGGTGATCGACGGCGGGCAACTGCTCGGTGACGCCGTCCCGTTCAGGCAGGGAGCCGGCATCGGTGTCTAGCGCGGACGTCGTCGGAATCGACGCCGGGGCGGTGAGCCGCTGGTTCCAGACCCTCGGCGTCGACTTCGCCGGGCCGCCTGTCTTCGACCGGATCGGGCTCGGCCAGTCGAATCTGACCTACCTGGTACGGGACCAGGACGGCCGCAGGTGGGTGCTGCGGCGCCCACCGCTGGGTCACCTGCTGGCGTCCGCGCACGACGTGGCGCGCGAGGCGCGGATTCTGACCGCGTTGGAGGGCACCGCCGTCCCGACCCCGCGGGTGCTCGGGCTGACCGATGATCCTGCCGTGACCGATGCCCCACTGCTGCTCATGGAGTTCGTGGACGGTCAGGTCGTCGACACGATGTCGATCGCACGGTCGTTGACGCCCGAGCGCCGCCGGGCGATCGGGATGTCGTTGGCGCGGACGCTGGCGAAGATCCACACGGTCGATCTCGAGACGGCCGGGCTGACCGGTCTGGCCGGCCACAAGCCGTACGCGCAGCGTCAGCTCAAGCGGTGGTCGGGGCAGTGGGAGAAGTCCAGGACGCGCGAGCTGCCCGCCCTCGAGGACCTCACCCGGCGCCTCGTCGCGGCAGTCCCGGAGCAGCGCGAACTCACGCTCGTGCACGGCGACTTCCATCTGCGCAACGTCATCACCTCCTACGGCAGCGGGGAGGTGACCGCGGTGCTCGACTGGGAGTTGTCGACATTGGGGGATCCGTTGGCGGACATGGGCAGCCTGCTGGCCTACTGGCCGGCCGAGGGTGAGAACACCTCGGGCGACTTCGGCGCGACCGCTCTCGACGGCTTCCCGACCCGCGAGGAACTCGTGGCGGCCTACTCGGCGGCGTCTGGACGCGACCTGACGGCGCTGGGCTACTGGCACGCGATGGGACTGTGGAAGGTCGCGATCATCGCGGAGGGCGTCATGCGCCGCGCGATGGACGAACCGCGGAACAAGGCCGCGTCCGGGACCCCGACCCCGGAGCGCATCGACGCGCTGGTGGCGAAGGCCCACGAAGTCGCCGACACGGCAGGCATCTGACCCGCTCGCATGACCACGGGACTTTCACACTCACGCATACAGGACAGAAAAGGAGCGGTGATGAGGCAAGCAGTCCTCGTATCGGCGGCGCGTACGCCGATCAAGAAGGCCTACGGCGGCGCGTTCGACAACACCGAGGCACAGGAGCCGGCGGCGGCGCACGCGATCGGTGCGGCGGAGCTGTTCGAGGTGGTGTCGTGAACCCCGCCGCACTGTTCGACGTCAGCGGAAAGACCGTGGTGGTGACCGGTGGCTCACGCGGAATCGGGCTGATGATCGCGCACGGTTTCGTGGCGGCCGGGGCCACGGTGATCATCTCCTCCCGCAAGGCCGAGGCGTGCGAGAGGGCGGCAGCGGAGTTGTCCGCGGTGACGTCCCCCGGCGCCGGAACCTGTCTGGCGCACCCGGCGGACCTGTCCACCGCCGAGGGCCTCGAGAGCCTGGCCGAGCGGGTCGCGGAGGTCGCGCCGCGGCTGAACGTCCTGGTCAACAATGCGGGAGCCGCCTGGGGCGCGCCGATCGGCGAGTTCCCCGATTCGGGCTTCGACAAGGTGCTGAACGTCAACGTCAAGGCCGTCTTCTCGCTGACGCAAAGGCTGCTGCCGCTGTTGCGGACGGCCGCCACCGCGGAGGACCCCGCGCGAGTGATCAACATCGGTTCGATCGACGGGCTCGTGGTCTCCGCGTCCGACAACTTCTCCTACGTCGCGAGCAAGGCGGCGGTGCACATGCTGACCCGCAAGATGGCCGCCACGCTGGCGAGTGATCACATCACCGTCAACGCCCTTGCGCCGGGCCCGTTCCCGACCAAGATGATGGCGCACGCCCTGGACGACCCCGAGCTGCGGGACGCCGTGGTCGAGCGGGTGCCCCTCGGCCGCGTCGGCACCCCCGAGGACATCGCGAGTCCGGCGATCTTCCTCGCCTCCCGCGCGGGCGCCTACCTGACCGGCACGGTGATCCCCGTGGACGGCGGGATCTCCGGGACGCGCTGACCGGTCGCATGTGAAGGTCACCGCGCTGCGAGCGAGGCACCCCCACACACTCTCTTCCCCGAAAGGCGGGTCAGGCCGCGATGAGCTGGTTCGACGACAGTCCGTGGACGGCGCAGTATCCCGAACGGATGGCGGAGGTGGAACGGGTCCCCGACCGCACCACGCTGGAACTGCTGTCCGACGCGGTGGCCACTGCCCCCCAGGGCCCGGCCGTCACCTACCTCGGTGGCACGCTGACCTACCGGGAAGTGGACGAGCTCTCCGACGGGGTGGCGCACTACCTGCTCGAGCGCGGCTTCCGTCCCGGCGACCGGCTGGCGTTGTACCTGCAGAACGTTCCGCAGTTCCTGCTGGCGCTGTTCGGTGCCTGGAAGGCGGGCGGCGCGGTCGTACCGCTGAACCCGATGTACCGGGACGAACTCGCGCACATCCTCACCGACGCGGAGGTGTCGGCGATCGTGTGCGATGAGCAGGCCTGGACGGAACACGTCCGTGAGCGGGCCACCGCGGCGGGGGTGACGACAGCGCTCACCGCAAGCCCGCTGGACCTGCAAACTCTGGACGACGCGCGCGTCTTCGCCGGTCTGACCCGGCAGCGCAGCGAGGGCGCGGACGACATCCTCGACGTGGCGAGGGCACGGGCGGGGCGGCGACCCGCCCGTCCCGGGCTGACACCCGACGACATCGCCCTGATCTCCTACACCTCCGGCACCAGCGGACTGCCGAAGGGGGCGACCAACACCCATCGCAACCTGACCGTCAACGCGGTCCTGCTGCGGCTGTACGACGAGATCCCCCCGGGATCGCCGATCTTCGCGCTGGCCCCGCTGTTCCACATCACCGGCATGGTCGTCCAACTGCTCAACGCGGTCGACCTGGCGAGCCCCCTGGTACTCGCCTACCGCTTCGAGCCGGGCGTGGTGATCGACGCGCTGAAGCGGGAACGGCCCGCCTACATGGTCGGCCCGTCCACCGCCTACATGGCACTGATGGCACACCCCGACTTCTCCGCCGAGGCGTTCACCTCGCTGAGGACCCTCAACTCCGGCGGCGCTCCGCTGCCGCCCGCGGTCGTCGAGCGGTTCCAGGAGCAGACGGGACGGTACATCCGCAACGGCTACGGGCTCACGGAGACCAGTGCCCCTTGCGTGGTGGTGCCCGTGGGCAGACAGGCTCCCGTGGATCCCGACTCGGGCACCTTGTCGATCGGTCTGCCCCTTCCGACCGCGATGGTCCGTATCGTCGACGAGGGCGGCAGGGACCTGGGACCGAACGAGGTCGGCGAGATCGCGGTCGAAGGCCCCATGGTGGTGCCCGCGTACTGGAACCGGCCCGAGGCCACCGCGGAGTCGATCCCGAACGGGCGGCTGCTCACCGGCGACGTCGGTTTCTTGGACCGGCAGGGCTGGGTGTACGTGGTGGACCGCAAGAAGGACATGATCAACGCCTCCGGGTTCAAGGTGTGGCCTCGCGAGGTCGAGGACGTCCTCTACCGGCACCCCGCGGTGCGCGAGGCGGCCGTGGTCGGTGCGTCCGACCCCTACCGCGGCGAGACGGTGGCGGCCTTCGTCAGCCTGAGGCCCGGAGGATCCGTCGAGCCCGAAGAGCTGGTCGCCCACTGCCGCGAGCACCTGGCCGCCTACAAGGCCCCTCGGACCGTCAGCATCCGGGACGAGCTGCCCAAGACCACCAGCGGCAAGATCCTGCGCCGCGAACTGCGCGGGAAGACGTCCGCATGACGAGCGAGAGGAGCCGAAGCATGGCCGGCCTGCCAGAGGTCCTGGCCCTCGACGAGATGGTGCCGGACCGGTTCCGGTCCGGCCCGATCCCCAGCGAGTGGGCGCGGACGTTCGGTGGCCAGATCGCTGCCCAGTCGCTGATGGCCGCGGCGCGCACCCTCGACCGGTCGTACTCGGCTCACTCGCTGCACGGCTACTTCCTGCGGCCCGGCCGTCCGCCCGAGCCGACCGACCATCTGGTCGAGCGGATCCGCGACGGCGGCAGCTTCTGCACCCGCCGGGTGACCGCGGTCCAGGCGGGGGAGGCGATCTTCACGGTGACGGCGTCGTTCCATCGCGGGGACGAAGGGTTCTCCCACCAGGTGGACATGCCGGCGGTGCCGGCACCTGACGACATCCCGGAGTCCGACCGCATCAACGGCTGGGGCATGCCGCGGCCCGCGGAGTGGCGCGACTGGGACATGCGATGGGTGCCCAGGGGCGAGATCGGCCACGCCCCGGGGGCGCCGGCCTGCCAGCGGGTGTGGATCCGGTACGGACGTCCGCTGCCGGACGAGGGTGCCGTCCACGCCTGCGCACTGACCTATCTCAGCGACATGGCGCTGCTGGGCTCCGCACGGTTGCCACATCCCCGAACCGCCGTACAGGGCGCGTCGTTGGACCATTCGCTGTGGTTCCTGCGTCCCTTCCGCGCGGACGAGTGGCTGCTGTACGACCAGGTCTCCCCGTCGGCCGAACACGGCAGGGCGCTCACCCGCGGAAGGCTGTTCGACACCCGCGGGCGTCTGGTGGCCGCCGTCGCGCAGGAGGGACTCATGCGCTTCGAACGGCCCCGGTCGACGGAGGGCGGCGACAGGGAAATGTCCCTGTCGTCCCCCGCTTCAGCCGTCCCCGACCCGCGTTGACCGACTACTCGTCAAGGAAGTGGTGCCGACCATGTCCACCCAGTACAGCGTCACCGGACGCACAGCGGTCCTCAGCCTCGACAACCCGCCGGTCAACGGGCTCGGGCATGCGACGCGGCAGGGCATCGTGCAGGGTCTGCACCGTGCCCTCGACTCCGGCGACATCGATGCCGTCGTGCTCACGGGCCGCGAGGGATTCTTCTCCGCCGGGGCCGACATCACGGAGTTCGGGACGCCCAAGACCACCGCGGAGCCGACGCTCGGCGACGTCATCGCGGCGCTGGAGGCCGCGGGCAAGCCCGTCGTGGCCGCGATCGACGGCACATGTTTCGGTGGTGGACTGGAGCTCGCGCTGGGAGCCCATTACCGGGTTGCGACGTCGAAGAGCAGGATCGGGCTCCCCGAGGTGAACCTGGGACTGGTCCCCGGCGCCGGCGGCACCCAGCGGCTGCCACGCCTGGTGGGGGCCGCCGTGGCGGCGGACATGATCAGCGGCGGTGCACCGCGTACGGCGCGAGAGCTCGGAGACCTCCCTGGACAACGGCTCTTCGATCGGGTCGTGGACGGCGACGTGATGGCGGCGGCGCTGGAACTCGCGGCCGAGATGTCCGCGGTACGGCCGCTCCCGCGGGTACGGGACCTGAGTGTGTCTCCCGGCGACGCGGACGCGGTGAGCGCGATGCGGGAGCGCCTGAGCCGGCGCAGCCGAGGATTCCTGGCGCCGGCGGTGGCTCTCGCTCTCGTCGGGAAAGCGGCCACCACACCGTTCGAGGAGGGGCTGGCCGAGGAGCGGAAGGCGTTCCTGGAGTTGATGAACGGCGACCAGTCGGCCGCCCTGCGCCATGCGTTCTTCGCCGAGCGGGCCGCCCGCAAGATCCCCGGCGTCCCGCCCGGGACGCCGGCCCGGAGGGTGGACACGGTGGCGGTCATCGGGGCCGGAACGATGGGCGGCGGCATCGCGATGACCTTTGTGGACGCAGGGATTCCGGTCACTGTCCTGGAGAGCAGCCAGGAGGCACTCGACCGGGGCCTGGGCGTCATGCGCAGCAATTACCAACGCCAGGTGGACAAGGGAAAACTGACGCCCGACGGCCTGGAGCAGCGCATGGCGCTCCTGACGCCGACCCTGGACTATGCGGACGTGTCGGACAGCGACCTGGTCATCGAGGCGGCCTTCGAGGACATGGACGTCAAGCGTTCGGTGTTCACCCGGCTCGATGAGGTGGCGAAACCCGGCGCGATTCTGGCGTCGAACACCTCGACCCTCGACATCGATGCGATCGCCGCGGTCACCGGGCGTCCCGGGGATGTCCTCGGCATGCACTTCTTCAGCCCCGCGAATGTCATGAAACTGCTGGAGATCGTGCGCGGGGCCAAGACCTCGGACGACGTGCTGGTCACAGCCATGGCGGTGGGACAGCGGCTCGGCAAGACCGGCGTGGTGGCCGGGGTGTGCGACGGCTTCATCGGCAACCGGATGCTGGCCAGGTACCGGGATGCGGCGATGGAACTCCTCCGCGCGGGCGCGACACCGGCCGATATCGATTCCGCCGCGGAGAACTTCGGCTTCGCCATGGGCCCGTTCCGGACGGCCGACCTGGCGGGCAACGACATCGGATGGGCAATCCGCAAGCGACGCTACGCGGAAGACCCCGGCATGCCCCGGGACGAGATCGCCGATGCCCTCTGTGACATGGGACGGCTCGGGCAGAAGACCGGTGCCGGGTGGTACGACTACAAGCCCGGCAGCCGGGAGGCGATCCCGAGCCCCGACGTCGACGAGTTGCTGGCTTCGTTCCACGCCAAGCATGACACCGAGCTGAGTACCTTCGAGGCGGATGAGATCGTGCAGCGCCTCGTCTTCGCCCTCATCGACGAGGGCGCGCGCATCCTCGACGAAGGCATAGCCCTGCGTGCCTCGGACATCGACGTCGTCTACATCGCGGGGTACGGCTTCCCGAGGTACCGCGGCGGACCGATGTTCTACGCCGACACGGTGGGTGCCGCACATGTCCTCTCCGGACTCAGGCGGTTCCACGCAGAGGACGGTTGGGAGCCCTCGCCGTTTCTGATGCGGCTGGCCGGCGAGGCCGGGACATTCAACTGACGCCACCAACTGCAGATGTGGGGCCCGGCGGTTACGCGGCGGCCGGCCGCGACTTCTCCAGGAGGAGTCGCAGCCGGCCGCCGCGCCGCGCGGGGCCGGTACACGTAGCCCAAGTTGTCACCCGGCTTCGCATCATTCACGCGTGGATCAGCCGAGGGGCTTGTCGAGGACGGCCTTGCGGTGGCTGAAGGTCTCGATGGAGTAGCGGCCGTGGTAGCTGCCCATGCCGCTTTCCCCGACGCCCCCGAACGGCAGGTCGGAGATGGTGAGGTGGGCCAGCGGCAGGCCGAACCCGAGGCCGCCGGAGGAGGTTTCGGCGGCGAACCGGTCCCGGGTGGTGTCCGATTCGGTGAACGCGTACAGAGCGAGCGGCTTGTCGCGGTCGTTGATGAAGTCGATGGTCTCGTCGAGCCCGGCCACCTCGACGATCGGGAGGATCGGGCCGAAGATCTCCTCCTGCATGACGGGCGCGTCCGGTGACACCTCGGCCAGGACGGTCGGCGCGATGTACTTGGTGTCCCGGTCGTACGCCCCGCCGGTGACCTGGCGGCCGGAATCGAGGAGGGCGGTCAGCCGGTCGAAGTGGCGTTCGTTGACGATGCGGCCGTACTCCGGCGAGGCGGAGGCGTCCGGTCCGTACATGCTCTCCACAGCCCTGGCCAGCGCGCCCTCCAGAGCGCGTGCGGTCTCGGGGTCGGTCAGCACGTAGTCCGGGGCGACGCAGGTCTGACCGGCGTTGAGGAACTTTCCGGCCGCGAGGCGGGCGGCCACGGCGTCCAGGTCGGCGCCCCGGTCCACGAATGCCGGGGACTTGCCGCCGAGTTCGAGGGTGACGGGCGTGAGGTGCCGGGCGGCCGCGGCCATCACGATGCGACCGACCGTGCCGTTGCCGGTGTAGAGGATGTGGTCGAAGCGCTGCTCGAGCAGGGCGGTGGTCTCCGGGACACCGCCTTCGACCACGGCGACCGCGTCGGTGTCGAGGTACTGCGGCAGCAGGCGGGCCAGGGCGGCGGAGGTGGCCGGGGCCAGTTCGCTGGGCTTGGCGACCACCGCGTTGCCCGCGGCCAGGGCACCGGCCACCGGGGCCAGCAGTAGCTGCGCAGGGTAGTTCCAGGGGGCGATGACGAGCACGACGCCCAAGGGGTCGGGCTGCGTCCAGGCCTTCGCCTCCCCAAGGAACGCGGGCACCGGGGCCGGTTCGGGGCGCAGCCACCCGTCGAGATGCTCCAGGGTGTGATCGATCTCGCGTATGACGAAGTCGATCTCCGTGCGGTAAGCCTCGGTGGCGCTCTTTGCCAAGTCGGCGTGGAGCGCCGCGGCGAATGTCTCCCCCTGCTCGGTGAGCAGGGTACGCATCCGGCGCAGCTGCTCGGTGCGCCACGCCATGGGCTTGGTCCTGCCGGCGCGGAAGGTGGCGCGCAGCCGGGCGACGAGCTCGGCGGGCTGCTCGGGCGCTGGATTGTTCATGGTTCCCTCACAGGTGCGGTACGTGGACGGGGGGCGTTGTCGCCGCGCCGCGGGGCCGCCCGGGCGCCGGCGTCGACAGGGGTTTCCGGCAGGGTGCCGGTGGTGGTGGTGCGGCGGCGAGCGGTGGCTCAGGCGACGGTGATGATGATCTTGCCGCGGGTGTGGCCCGGGTTCGGCACATCGCCGTACTCCAGGACCTCCGGGCCGCCGTAGGTGCGGTAGGTGATGGCCTTCATGGTGGTGACTCCTTGGTGTGGTGGTGCAGTGGTGCAGATCGCGGTGGGGCTCGTCAGGCAGCGGTAGGGGCAGCGGCCGGCTCCGTGGCGGGCAGGTGTTCCTTACGGGGTGCCTGCTGTCCCCGCCCGAGGCCCACCAGCGAGAGGGCCAGGACGAAGGCGAAGGCGACACCGGCCAGGGTGAAGCTCAGGGTGAACTGGCTCTCGGCGGGCAGCGGGGGCACTCCGGCCGGAAGGTTCTCGATGCTTCTGGAGGCGAGCAGTGAGGTGATCAGCGCGCTGCCGATCGAGCTGCCGACGGACCGGGAGATGGAATTGATGCCGTTGGCGATGCCGGTCTGGTGGGGTGGCACCCCCGTGACGATGAGGGCGGGCATCGCCGCGTAGCCGAGGCTGATGGCTGTTCCGACAGCCATTCCGGCGCCGATGACCGAGGGAGTCGAGGAGTGTGCGGCGGCCAGCCACGCGAAGCCGGCCATGCCGATCAACGCGCTGAGGGCGAGGGTGAGGCGTGGTCCGATCCTGCGGATCAGCAGGCCACCGAACTGGGAGGCGACGAGGGACGCGATGGTGCTGGGCAGCAGGTACTCGACGGAGGCGCGGAGCACGGAGGCGCCGAAGCCGTAGCCTGCGACGTCCCTCGGCACCTGCGCCAGATAGGAGACGCCGAGGAACTGGGCGAACATCCCGAATCCCACGAAGAGGCCCGCGAGGTTGCTCAAGAGCACCGGGCGGTGGAGGAACATCCTCATGTCGACCATGGGTTCGCGGACGCGGCTCTCGGTGAAGCTCCAGACGCCGGCCATGAGGACCGCCCCGGTGAAGCTGCCCAGCGTACGGGCGGAGGTCCAGCCCCACTCGTGCCCCTGGGAGATCGGCAGCAGCAGGAGAACCAGGAAGAGGCCGAGGGTGAGGGCGCCGAGTATGTCGGTGCGTCCGCCGGTCTTACTGCGGCTCGCCGGTACGAGGAGGACGACGGCGAGCAGGGTGACCACTGCGAGGCCGGTGGCCAGCCAGAACACGCGGTGGTAGTCGGCGCCCTCGCCGCGGGTCAGCAGGCCGGTGGTGACCAGTGCGAAACCGCTGCCGAAAGCCAGGGTACCGCTGACCAGCGCCATCGCTCCCGGCAGACGGTGGGCGGGGAGTTCCTCGCGGAGCACCGACAGAGCGAGCGGGAAGATCGCGGTGGCGGCGCCCTGCAACACGCGGCCGACGATCAGCCAGAGCAGCGAGTCGGTCGTGGCGGCCAGGACGGAGCCGACGATCATCACCGCCAGCACGCCGATGAGGGTCGGCTTCTTGCCGTGCTGGTCGCCGAAGCGGCCGAGCAGCGGGGTGAAGACGGCTGCCGAGAGCAGGGTCGCGGTGGTGACCCAGCTGACCTCGGCGGAGCTGGCGCCGAGGCTGTTCTGGATCAGGCCGAGGATCGGCACCACCAGTGTCTGCATCATCGACACGATCATCGCGGCGAGGCTCAGGGCAAGGACGACTGTGGTCTCGGCTCGGCGTCGGCCATGCGGCGGAGCGAGGGGTTGTGACACGGGTGCTTTCTCCGGTGCGGTGCGGGGGCGTCGTGGCGGGACTTCGACGGTGGGATTGGTCGAACGACTAGATGCTTGATGAACCCAAGCAATGGCTGAGACGGTAAGCCTCAATGGTTGAGGAAGTCAAACATTGATGCTCGCCTACACTTGGGGCATGGCCCACACCCCCGCCCCGCCCGCCGACCACTCCGCTGCGCAGGGCAGCGCCCCCGCCCACGACGCACTCGTGGAGCGCTTGGCGCGCGCTGCTGCCGGTTACTACCGGGATCTGACAGCGGCGGCCGCAATGCACGGGCTCACCATGACGCAGGCGAAGATGCTGATCCTGCTCCGGCAACCGCTGCCCATGCGCGCCCTCGCAGGGCGGCTCGCCTGCGACGCCTCCAACATCACCGGACTCGTCGACCGGCTGGAGGCGCGTGGACTGGTCTCCCGACACGCCGACGAGGCCGACCGGCGGATCAAGAACGTGGTCGCCACCGAAGAGGGAAGGGAGGCGGTCCGCCTCATCCGCGCCGACATGCGGGCCACCTCGGCAGCCTTTGCGCGTCTGGACGAGGAGGGTCGCCGCAGTCTCTACGAGCTACTGGGGCGCCTGCACCCCGAGGAGACCACCTGATCGCGGCCGGGCGCCGGCCGCTGCATGTCACCTCGATCCCGGCGCCCGGCGCCCGCGCCGCTCAAACCCCCAGCTGATCTCGTCAGTTCGTGCTCGCCGACCGTGGGCCTGGAGCCCCGACCGCCGAAGGCGTGCCGCGAGTGGGGCGAAGAGGTCTCCGGATCGGCCCGCCAGGTCATCGAACAACGCTGAACTCCGGCCCGGCGGCCGCCTGGCGGCCAGAGGGAGGAGAGTCCGGATGCGGACGAAGCGCGCCCTCGGAGAAGAGCGGCCCCCGCGAAGCGATCGGGAAGGCGGCCGGGTGCTCATGACGAGCTTGTCCCGGACTCGTCACCTGTGCATATGGGAAAAGGCCTGGGTTCCAGTAAAGGGGTAAATTGGCGTAAAGGGCGAATCAGTCGCCTGAGGTGCCCGAAGCCGTAGCGGCCGGGAGCGCGCAATGGATCCATGGCTGATCTGGTTGATCGCCGCAGGGGTGCTGGCGGTAGCGGAGATCCTCACTCTCACCGCTGCGCTCGGGATGCTGGGTGCGGCTGCGTTGGTCACGGCAGGGTTCGCCGCGGTGGGACTTCCGATGCCCTTGCAGTTCTTGGTGTTCACCGTCCTCGCTGCGGTCAGCTTGTTCTTCGTGCGCCCCATCGCGGTGCGCCACCTGCTCAAGCCTCAGGCCGAGCGGTTCGGTGTGGACGCACTGGTCGGCAAGGCTGCCTATGTCGTCTCGGAGGTGTCGGGCCTGGGCGGCAGGGTCCGCATCGGAGGCGAGGAATGGACGGCTCGTGCCTATGACGAGACGCTGGTCATTCCTCCGGGAACGACCGTCGACGTCATAGAAATCAATGGCGCCACCGCCCTGGTCTACCCCCGGGAGTGAGCCATGGACGTCTCGGCGTTGCTCATAGCCGGTGTGATCGTCGCGCTCATCGCCGTATTCACGGTGGTGCGGGCGGTACGCATCGTGCCTCAAGCGCGCGCTCGCAATGTCGAACGCCTCGGCCGCTACCGCCGCACGCTGAGGCCGGGTCTCAACCTCGTCATCCCCTATATCGACCGGGTCTATCCGGTGATCGACCTGCGGGAACAGGTCGTCTCGTTCAAGCCGCAACCGGTCATCACCGAGGACAATCTCGTTGTCGAGATCGACACCGTCCTGTACTTCCAGGTCACGGATCCACGAGCGGCCGCCTATGAGATCGCCGACTTCTTGCAGGGTGTCGAACAGCTCACCGTCACCACGTTGCGCAACGTCGTCGGTTCCATGGACTTGGAGAAGACGCTCACCTCGCGCGACACCATCAACAATCAGCTCCGTGGCGTGTTGGACGAGGCCACCGGCAAGTGGGGGCTGAGAGTCAACCGGGTGGAGATCAAGGCCATCGACCCTCCGCAGTCCATCAAGGACGCGATGGAGAAGCAGATGCGT
Organism: Streptomyces sp. NPDC002867; assembly: GCF_053591895.1. Classification (NCBI taxonomy): domain Bacteria; kingdom Bacillati; phylum Actinomycetota; class Actinomycetes; order Kitasatosporales; family Streptomycetaceae; genus Streptomyces; species Streptomyces sp. NPDC002867. Next base: position 107,470 of record NZ_JBSFUR010000016.1, read on the forward strand.
GCCGAGCGCGACAAGCGGGCGGCGATCCTGGGGGCCGAGGGGCAACGGCAGTCGCAGATTCTCACCGCCGAAGGCGACAAGCAGTCCGCCGTCCTGCGGGCGGAGGGCAACCGTACCGCTGAGATCCTCAAGGCCGAGGGCCAGTCCCGGGCCATCGACGAGGTGTTCCAGGCCGTGCACCGCAACGATCCCGACCCCAAGCTGCTCGCCTACCAGTACCTGCAGATGCTGCCTCAGCTCGCCCAAGGGGCGGGCAGCACCTTCTGGGTGATCCCCAGCGAGGTCACTTCCGCGCTTCAGGGTGTGTCCCGCGCCTTCAGCGAGGTGCTGCCTCAGTCGCCGGCCACCCGTGAGACGTCCTCGGAGGACAGGGCAGCCGCCCAGGCCGCCGACGATGCGGCGCAGGCCGCGGAAGCCGCCGCCGAGGCCCTCGCCGACGCGGCCGAGGCAGACACCGGCCCGCCCCGCCCCCTCGCAGACGGTCAACGCCGATCACCGGACATGGAGTAGCCGTCGGGCATGTCCTTGCCGCAGCCGCACGGCGGATTCACCCTGTCGGACGGGCCGGGCGGGGTGTCCGCAGGCCCGTTCGACGTCAGGGCAGGCACCCTCGGCCCGGGCCGCTCGACGCTGGCGAAGACCACACTCGACCCGCGGCTGCCGGACGGGGCGTGGACCGCACAACTGTCCCTCGCCAGCGGACTCGTCACACGAGAGACCAGCGGTCGCATCACCATCGGCAGTCCGCAGCCGGCCCACCGGCGCGGTGGGACCACCCGGATGGCCATGCTCATGGTCGGCAGCCTCGTTTCGGTTGCCGCGACAGCGGTGATCGCGTACGCATACCGCCGCCGCAGCCGCTCCCGCTGACCGGGCCACCCCGCGCAGCGCGGCGGCACGCCGCATTCCCCTCTGTCGTACCTCCCGGAGGGCGTGCCAGCCAGAACCTGTCCGGTCGATCAGCTGTGTGCCGACATGGTGGGCCCCCTGCCCGGTGGGGCAGGGGGCGGCTGCGAGCGGCGTCGCTGCGGCGGTCACAGGTGCTTGCCGAAGAAGTCGGTCACCTCGGCGACGGCCGGCGTCACGGCCTCGTTCCTGTCGTAGAGGTCGACATGGGCCTACGCGGTGCGGGCCTGTCCGGACTGCTCGACCATGGCAAACCTCACTGTGCGCGCGAGGTGCCCAAGAGCTCGGGGTAGTGGGAGGCCGCAGCAGCCCGAGCGGCCTGCGTCGCGTCTCCCTCTAGGCGCATGTCTATGATCGCAACCTGGCTCAGCAGAGATGGCCGGGTCGGCTTGAACTCGCTGCGCTTGCGGGGTCGGGTACGCCCTTCGGCGTCGAGCGGCCCTGGGCGCCGGACTTCCGCGCACGACATGAGAGGTACAGCACGATGGTTGACCGCGACGCCCTGGCACTCGACGACCCGGTGGGCCAGTCACTCCGCGGCCACCACGCACATTTCGCCCGGCGACTCGGTCGGACTGCCACCTACCTGCCGGGAGTAGCGACCTTCTCCGCGGTGCCCGCCAACGCGGACGCGGCGGAATGGGCCGCCCTGGCCCGGCTGCTCGGTCCAGGTGAACTCGCCGACATGTTCAGCTCCCCGGCCGCTCCGCCGTCGGGCTGGGAGCCGGTCTTCAGCCTCGAGGGCCGCCAGATGATCTGGCCCGGCAGCGGCCGCCCCGATCACCCTCGTGCCGCGACCGACACCGGTGTCGTCGAACTGGGCGCGGACAGCGTGCCCGAGATGCTCGACCTCGTCGCGCGGGCCCAGCCAGGGCCGTTCTGGCCGCGTACCCACGAACTTGGTACCTACCTCGGCATCCGGGACAACGGCACGTTGGTGGCGATGGCGGGTGAACGGCTGCGGCCACCGGGCTGGACCGAGATCAGCGCCGTCTGCACCGCTCCCGAGGCACGCGGGCGAGGCTATGCCGCCCGTCTGGTCAGTGCGCTCGGCGCGCGTATCGTGGCTCGCAACGAACGTCCCTTCCTGCACGTGGCCGAGGCGAACACCGGCGCGATCGCACTCTACGAGCGGCTCGGCTTCAAGGTCCGCAAGCACGTGACCTTTTGGGGGCTCCGCACTCCCTGACGGCCCCGACCACGCACACCGCGGCGGATCGTCGCTGCGGCGCCGCGCCCATGAGTCGCGCCTGCAGGGCCCGTGGCGGCCTCGCTTCTGCCCGGCTCGTCGACCGCTACGGCCGCCCCGCCCTCGCGGCCGAGCCTCCGTCATCACGCTCCTCGCCGCAGGAATCACCGCCGCCGCAGCACCCGGGGACTCCGCCGGCCTCCGGGGCGCGGAGCAGCCAGGCCCCGGAACCGCTCCGACCGCCGGACATCGGTTCTGCGCTGTCGCGAATCTATGCCCGATCATCCCGATATGATCTGTTTCGTGATCAGGTCAGGACGGCTCCGGCGCCGCCATCGTCCGTACGGTGGCCAGCGGCAAGCCGTACTGCTGTCACCGGTGATCGTCACCGTTGTCATCGCCGGCCTGGCGTTCTCCACCCCGAGGGAGATCGCCTTCAGCCGCCTCCTGCCCGCGGCGCCCGCCCTCGCCGCCGCGTTGTGGCCCGTGCTCCCGACGGTCCTGCTGGGGGCGTTCTGCCTGATGATCATGATCGGACTCAGCTTCGTCTACTCCGATCTGGGGACGCCGTACACGGCTGCCGCGATCGTCGCGGTCACCTTGGCGGCCGCATATGCGAGCCATCTCCGACTCCAGCGAGAGGAGACGCTCTTCCAGGTACGGCTCGTCGCCGACGCGGCCCAGAAGGTGCTGCTGCGTCCGCTGCCGCACCGCATCCAGGACGTCGAGATCGAGTCGCTGTATCTGGCGGCCCAAGAGCAGGCCCGGATCGGAGGCGACTTCTACGAGGTGGCCGACACGCCGTACGGAGTCCGGCTGCTCATCGGCGACGTGCGCGGCAAGGGCCTGTCGGCGGTGGGGGCGGCCGCGGCGGTGATCAACTGCTTCAGGGAGAACGCGTACGACCAGCCCGACCTGAGGGGCCTCATCCATCGCCTGCAGATCACCATCGGCCGCGACAGCGCCGCGATCCCCGCTGATGACCAACCGGAGCACTTCGCCACCGTTCTGATCGCCGAGATCCCGCGCGGCAGCGGGCACGTCAGAATCCTCAACTGCGGACATCCACCACCGGTGTTCGTGCGGAGCGGGGAGGTCCACGTTCTTGATCCCGCCCTGGCCTCGACACCCCTCAATCTCGCGGCGCTCCTCGGAGACCACTACTACGTGGACACCGTCGCCTTCGGCCCGGGCGATCAGATGCTGCTCTACACCGACGGCGTATCGGAGACCCGGGACCGCACCGGCGAGTTCTTCCCGCTGCCGGACTGGATGCGGCAGCACACCGCGGCGCCGCCCCGTGAGCTGCTGGACCGGCTGCACGGAGACCTGCTCCACTACGGCGGCGGAAGGCTCGACGACGACATCGCGGCCCTCGCCGTGCGCTGCCGGCACACCCCGGCCCAGGAGGCCTAGCCCCACCTCGGGGGAGTGCGCGGCCGGGCCCTGGGCGTCGGCGGGCCGGGCGGTCAGCCGGGCGGCGCCGTCAGGTGGACGAGGATGCCGCACACCTCGTCCACGATCTCGCGGGCCTCACTCTCGTCCGCGCAGTCGCCCAGCTCGCGTGCCGCCCCGCCGATGACGGTGGTCAGCACTCTCACGCGAACCCGGCCGGCGCGTCGCTTCTCGTCCACCTCCAGGAGCCGGGCGTTGCGCCGTACCCACGCGCGGTCCCACTGGCGGCGCAGTGCGTCGAAGCCCGCGGGGCCGTCGTCCTCCAAGAGGAAGGAGCCGAGGCGCCGGTTGCCCCAGGCACCCTCCAGGTACGCCCTGGCTCCCGCCACGAAGAGGGCGATGGGATCGTCCACGCCACGGCCACGCTCGCCGGCCAGCGTCGCCGCGGTCCGGCGCTCCTGCTCCTCCCGGAACTCCTCCCAGAGGGCGAGGTAGAGCCCTCGCTTTCCGCCGTAGTGCTGGAAGAGGCTGCCCACCGGGATGCCGGCGCGTGCCGCGATCTCGGCGAGACCGGCCTCGGCGTAGCCGCGCTCGGTGAACACCTCCAGCGCGGCGTGCAGCAGGGCGTGCCGAACCGAGCCGTACCGCTCGGGGTGCCCCTCCGGCAGGCGCCTGCCTGCCTGCCCGTCCGGCCGCTGACGTGCCGCCTGCCTCCCGGTCGGCTCCACGATGCCGCTCACTGATCGTTCCCGCCTTCCCCGGCCCCGTCGCGGATGGCGAGGGCGACCAGCAGTTCCAGGAGGTCGGCGATCCGGCGCGGATTGCGCCCGGTGCGTTCCTCGATCCGGCGCAACCGGTAGTGCGCTGTGTTGTGGTGCACCCGCAGGCGGTCGGCGGCCAGCCGCAGGTTCAGGTCCGCCTCCGCGAAGGCCCGTATGGTCGCCGCCAGCATGTCGCCGCGTCCGCGGTCCTCCTCCAGCACCGCACGCACGCGGGGATCGACCAGCTGGCGGGCGAGGTCGTCGGCGCGCAGCGCCAGGTAGTCGAAGGGGGACAGGCGCGGCAGCGCCGCCACCCCGCCCCCGCTCGGCACCAGGTCGAGGGCGGCCCGCGCCTCCTCGTAGGCGCGTGGCAGTTCGCAGGCGCCCCGGGCGACGGTGCTGATGCCCATGGAGAGCAGAGTCCCCTCCCGGGCGAGCCGCCGCTGCACGGCCTCGAAGTGGGCACAGATGTCCTCCGCGTCCATACCGGTGCGCACCACGGGCACGGCCACCACCTCGCCATGGCGTACGACGACCAGGGTCCGGCCGGCCCAGGGCCCGGCGACGCTGAGGGACGCGCTGGTGGCGTAGCCGTGCTCGGCCGAGGTGAGGTCGACGGTGCGGGTGTCGCCGATGCACACGGCCACGACCGCCATCATCGGCGAGTGCGGTCCGATGCCGTACGCCTGCGCCGCGGCCAGCAAGGGACCGCGCGTCGGCGCCGCGCCGGCCAGGAGCTGGTCCAGGAGATCCCGGCGCTCCCGGTCCGCGTCCGCGACGACGTGCTGCTGGTACTCGACATAGGCCTGCGCGGCGTGGGTGCTGGCATAGTCGACGTACCGCATCAGCGGTGTGACGAGGGACAGCGCGGCCTGTTGTGCCTCGGCGGACGTGCCCGCGCAGTCCAGCAACGCGTCCCACAACACCTGCCGGCCGACCCTGAAGGCGCTGATCCAGTCCTCGAGGGCGAACCCCGCGCGCGCCCGGCGCATGGCTGCCGCGCGGCTGAAGACCAGGTCCTCGGGGGCGATGTCCTGGTCGCCGGCCAGCGCCGCCAGCTGCATCCGGTAGTGCGTGAGGACCTGGCCCCGTACGTCGTCGAAGAACCGCTCGTCCTGCAGCGCGTACGACGGGATCTCCGTGCGCATCACCGCAACGGCGGTCTTCGCCACCTCCTCGAGCCGGTCCTGGACGGCGTGCAGGATCCGGTGCCGCTCCCGGCTGAGGGGTTCGGAGAGTGCGGGGGAGCCCAGGGCGGGTCCGCGGGACATGGCGCCGATCGTCGCTGCCCGACTCGTGTCCCGTCAACAGGCTCGGCGGGCGAGATGTCGGGGCGACTGGGCGCGGCGCACAAGTCGGCGACCGCGAAGTTGGGTGCTCGCACCCAATGTGCGCCCGGAAGGCCCCCACCTACTGTGACGCTCGCCCAACCCCCCAGCACCTCGGAAGGGGCGTCATTCATGCTCGCGGTCGACGGTATCAGCGTGCGCTTCGGCGGGATCACGGCACTGGACGGTGTCGCGTTCTCCGTCGAGCCGGGCACCGCCGTGGGGCTCATCGGACCGAACGGAGCCGGTAAGACCACCTTGTTCAACTGCCTCACCAGGCGCTGCACCCCTGATGCGGGGACGGTGCGGTTCGAGGACGAGGACCTGCTCGCCCTCCCGCCGCACTCCGTCGCCGGGCGCGGCATCGCCCGCACCTTCCAGAACCTGGGACTGTTCCCGCGGCTCACGGTCCGGGAGAACGTCATGATCGGCGCCCACAGCCGGGGGCGCACCGGACACCTCGCCGCGGCGCTCCGGCTGCCCCGCGTCCGGCGCGAGGAGGCGGAACTGCGTGACCAGGCGGACGACCTGCTACGGAGGCTCGGCCTGGCGGACGTCGCCGACCACCCCGCCTCGGGGCTGCCGTTCGGCACCCTCAAACGCGTCGAACTCGCCCGGGCGCTCGCGGTACGCCCCCGGCTGCTGCTGCTCGACGAACCCGTCAACGGTCTCAGCCACGGCGAGGTCGACGAATTCGGGGATCTGGTCCGCACGGTACGCCAGGCATTCGACCTGACGCTCGTGGTGGTCGAACACCACATGGGATTCGTGATGGGCCTGTGCGACAAGGTGGTGTGTCTCGACTTCGGGCGCAAGATCGCCGAGGGCTCCCCGGAGGAGATCCAGCGCGACCCGGCGGTCGTCGAGGCGTACCTGGGGGTGGCGGCATGAGCGAGCCGACCACCGACCGCACCGAGGCCGGGCCGAGTGCGGAGCCGGACTTCCTGAAGGTCTCCGGCCTGCACGCCGGATACGGCCAGGCCCGCGTGCTCCAGGGGCTCGACTTCTCCGTCGCGCGCGGCGAGGTGTGCGCGATCCTCGGCCCCAACGGCGCGGGCAAGACGACAACCCTGCGCGCCCTGTGCGGCATGGTCCGCGGCCGAGGCTCGGTGACCTTGAACGGTGCGGAGCTGCTGGGCCGCTCCCCGGAGCAGGCGGCCCGGCTCGGTGTGGCGCACGTGCCCGAGGGCCGGGGCACCTTCAACGACCTGACCGTCGAGGAGAACCTGCGCATCGGCGCCCACCTGCGCACCGGCCGGTGGCGGCGGGGTCGCGCCGAGCGCGGGGCCGTGGCGGCCGACCTGGAACGGATCTACGGCTACTTCCCCAAGCTGCGCCAACGGTCCCGCCAGGCCGCCGGCAGTCTCAGCGGCGGCGAGCAGCAGATGCTCGCCATCGGCAGGGCACTGATGCTGCGGCCTTCGCTGCTGCTCCTGGACGAGCCGTCGCTGGGGCTCGCGCCGCTGGTCACGCGTGAGCTGTTCGAGATCGTCCGTGCCGTGAACGAGGAGGAACGCACCACCGTGGTGGTCGTCGAACAGAACGCCCAACTCGCGCTGGATGTCGCGCACCGGGCCCACGTACTGGAGGCCGGCCGCCTGGTGCTGTCCGGACCGGCCGACCGGATCCGCGAGGACGGGCAGGTCGCCGAGGTGTACCTCGGTGTCTCCGTCCGCTCCGGAAAGGACGGGTGAGCGCCGTGACCGAACTGCTCCAGCAAGTGGTGGAAGGGGTCGGCTCCGGCGCGGTCTACGCCAGTCTGGCGCTGGCTCTGGTGCTGATCCACCGGTTCACCGGGATCGTCAACTTCGCTCAGGGTGAGCTCGCCATGATCTCCACGTATGTGGCGTGGCAGCTCGTGGCGTCCGGGATGTCGTTCTGGCTGGCGCTGCCGGTCACCCTGGCGGTGGCCTTCATCGGCGGCATGCTGGTCGAGCGGATCGTCATCCGGCCCGTGCAGAACGCGCCCGAGCTGACGATGGTCATCGTCACGGTCGGCCTGTTCATCTTCGTCAACGCGATGGCCGGTCTGATCTGGTCGTTCACCGTGAAGGACTTCCCGCAGCCGTTCCCCGGCGGCGGGATCGACCTGGCCGGAGTGCGCGTGGACTGGTCGACCCTCGGGATCATCGCGGTCGTCGCCGCCGTGATGGGGCTCCTGTACCTGCTGTTCCAGCACACCTCCATCGGCCTGGTGATGCGGGCGGTCGCCTGCAACCCCGCCTCCGCCCGGCTGTCGGGCATCCGGGTGGGACGGGTGCTGATGCTCGGCTGGGGTCTGGCCGCGACGGTCGGCGCGGTGTCGGGCGTGCTCGTCGCCCCGGTGCTGTTCCTGGAGCCCAACATGATGGGCGGGGTGCTCATCTACGCGTTCGCCGCGGCCACCCTCGGAGGCTTCGACAGCCCGGTCGGCGCGGTCGTCGGCGGTCTGTTCGTGGGCGTCGCCGAGACGCTGGCCGGGGCGTACGTGGACGCGATCGGTGCCGATCTGAAGGTGGGAGTACCCCTGTTGATCATCCTGGCGGTGCTACTGGTGCGGCCCCAGGGCCTGTTCGGACGGGCGGCGGTGGAACGCGCATGAGCACGATCATCACCACACTCGGCACCGAACGCGCCCGGCGCCTGCGGGCCACGGTCACCGCGCTGCTCGCAGCGGCAGTCGCCGTCGGCGCACCGTTCTACTTCGCCCCCTTCCAGGTCTTCCAGTTGACCATGGTGCTGCTGTACGCCGTGGCGCTGGCCGGACTGAACCTGCTGGTCGGATTCGGCGGGCAGATCTCCCTCGGACACGGCGCGTTCTTCGCGGCAGGGGCGTACACGGCTGCGGTCATGCTCGACCGGTACGACACCGGCCACCTGGCCACGCTGCCGGTCGCGGCCGCCGGATGCTTCCTGCTGGGCCTCGGTTTCGGGGTGCCCGCTCTGCGGCTGCGCGGGTTGTACCTGGCCCTGGTCACGCTCGCCTTCGCGGTGTTCCTGCCGCCGCTGCTCAAGCGGCTCGAACCGGTCACGGGCGGCTCGATGGGCCTGACCGTGGACAAGCTGCAGCCGCCCGCGTGGAGCGGGCTGGCCGAGGACCAGTGGACGTACTTCGTCGTCCTCGCCGTCGCCGCGGTGGCCCTGCTGCTCGCCCGCAACCTGCTGCGGTCCCGGGTCGGCCGGGCACTGCTCGCCGTGCGGGACAACGAGAGCGCCGCGGAGGTCATGGGCGTGCGACTCTCGCTGCACAAGACCCTCGCCTTCGCCTGGAGCGCGATGTTCGCGGGTGTCTCGGGGTGTGTGTACACCTGGGTGATCGGCTTCGTCTCACCCGACTCGTTCAGCTTCGTCCTGTCCATCACGCTGCTGGCCGGCCTGGTGGTCGGGGGGCTCGCCTCGCTGTACGGACCGCTGCTCGGGGCGGCGTTCGTGATGTACGTGCCGAGCGTGGCCCAGGACATCAGCGAGGCGGCGCCCGGTGTGGTCTTCGGCCTGCTGATCATCGCGGTGATGTTCGTGGCGCCGACGGGACTGGCCGGCCTGGCGGCACGTGTCCGTGGCGCCGCCGCCCGCCGCCTCACCCGTACCACCAGCACCGACCGGACGCCTGACCCCGAACCCTCCGCGCCCCCCACCCCGGCGGACCCCTCACCTGCCGACGCCGAACCCGTGGGCGCTGCGCCCCGCACGGAAAAGGAATGACTCACATGCGCAAGACGACCTCTCTGCGGGCGGCCGCGGCCGCATCCGCCGCCCTGCTCCTGGCCACCGCCTGCAACAGCCAGCGAGCGCAGGACGACAAGAACGCCGCCGCCGACGGCGCGTGCAAGGGTCAGCAGACCACCGGCATCACCGACAAGACCATCAAACTGGGCGGCATCTACCCGCTGTCGGGACCGGCCTCCGCGTACGGCACGATCAGCAAGGGCGTGAGCGCCTACTTCAAGCACGTCAACGACAAGGGTGGCATCGACGGCCGCACGGTGGAGTTCACCGTCCGCGACGACGGTTACCAGCCGCCCAAGGCGGTCGAGGAGGCCCGCAGACTGGTCGAGCAGGAGAAGGTCTTCGCCGTGTTCCAGACCCTGGGCACCCCGTCCACGGCAGCCGTGTGGGACTACCTCAACAAGCGGAAGGTGCCGCAGCCCTTCGTCGCCACCGGCGCCTCCGTCTGGGGCACGGACGACAAGCACCCGTGGACCACCGGCTGGCAGCCCAACTACGTGGCCGAATCACGGGTGTACGCCAAGTACCTCAAGGACGAAAAGCCGAAGGCCGACGTCGCGGTCCTCTACCAGAACGACGACTTCGGCAAGGATCTGCTCGGCGGGTTCAAGGAGGCCCTCGCCGGCAGCGGCATCAAGGTCGTCGCCGAGGAGAGCTACGAGGTCACCGACCCCTCCGTCTCGGCCCAGATGTCCGGCCTCGCCCGCTCCAAGGCGGATGTGCTGCTGAACATCACCACGCCCAAGTTCGGCAGCCAGGCCCTCGCCGCCGATGCCAGGAACACCAAGTGGAACCCGTTGCACATCGTGAACAACGTGTCCTCGTCCGCCACCGTGCTCAAGCCCGTCGGGTTCAAGAACGTCCAGGGCGTGGTCTCGGCGACCTACTTCAAGGACCCGGCCGACCCGCAGTGGGCCGATGACGCGGAGATGAAGACGTACCGGGAGGCGCTGGGCAAGCACGCGCCGGGCTCCGACCCGGCCAACCAGTTCAACGCCTACGGGTGGGCCGCCGCCTCCAGCCTGCACAAGGCCCTGGACGCGATGAAGTGCCCGACGCGGGAGGGACTGCGGGACGCGGTGCGCAACCTGAAGGGCGTCGAGGTGGACATGCTGCTGCCCGGGGTCACCCTCTCCACCGGGCCGGACGACGCCTTCCCGATCGAGACGATGCAGCTGATGCGGTTCAAGGGCGAGCGGTGGCAGCTGTTCGGCAAGCCGGTGGACACCCGCAAGGAGTTCGGTTCCCCGGCGAACTGAGCGACACTGTTGGTGAATCCTGGGGCGAGCGTGACGTCGGCCTTCATGACCCGTTGTGGTCGTGAAGGCCGACGTTGCGTTGGGGGAGGGTGTCGGTGTCGCTGAGCGGGAGCCGCCCTCGGCCTCATCCTCTATCTGGCGCGCCGGTCCTGACCGGCGCGCCTTCCTGAGATCCTCCGCCTGAATTGTGGCTCTCGCCACAATTCAGGCTAAATGAACTCTTTCGTTGCATCGGTCACATCGCAGGACGGGCGTTCTGATTACGTTCGCAGTTCCGTGCCCTCCCACACGAACCGCGAGGCCCCTTCACCATGCCGCACCGACCGTCCCCCCTGTCGCACCCGCAGAGCGCACGGAGGCGCAGGCCCCCCGCCAGGCGTGCTGCGGGCCGCGTCGGCGTTCTCGCGGCCTCCGTGGCGATGCTCCTCTCGGCCGGCATGCTCGCCCCGGCACTGGCGGCCACGGCGCCGACGGGGCCCGACGACGCCACGACCCACTTCCGGGCGCTGGTGCGGCCAGAGGGGAAGGAGCGGGTGACGGCAGCGGTGCTCGACCTGGACGGCACGGGCCGGGAGCCCGTGGTGTACGGCGACGACTCGCCCTACGACACCGCGAGCATCGTCAAGGTCGACATTCTTGCCGTCGCGCTGCTCCAGGCGCAGAACGCCGGACACGACCTGACCGCCCAGGAGCGCGCCTGGGCGGCGGCGATGATCGAGCGCAGCGACAACGCGGCGGCGAACGCGCTGTGGCGGCGCATCGGCCTGGCGCCCGGCCTGGAGGCGGCGAACAAGCAGCTGGGGCTGACCTCGACGAAGGGCGGCCCCGGCGTCAGGTGGGGGCTGACACGGACGACGGCGAGCGACCAGATACGGCTGCTGCGCGCGGTGTTCGACACTGCCCCGGCTCCACGCGCGACCCCCTCGGCGCTCAATGAGTCCTCCCGGACCTACATCCGCACCCTGATGGCCCATGTCGTCGGCGAGCAGGCATGGGGCGTCTCGGCGGCCGCCGGCTCCGGATGGGCCTTGAAGAACGGCTGGCTGCAGCGCACCACGACCGGGCTGTGGGACGTCAACAGCGTCGGACAGGTCACGACGCGTGGACACCGCTACCTCGTCGCAGTCCTGTCGGACGGCAGTACGTCGATGAAGGACGGCGTCTCGCTGGTGGAACGCGCGGCCCGCGCGGCGGTCTCCTCGGCGACCGGGCACTGACCGCACCTCCACCCCGGCCTCGTCCCGCTGCTCAGCGTTCCGACAACGTCTCCTGCAGCCAGTCGAAGACGACCTCGCAGTGCTCCTGCGGGGCCATCGGAGAGCAGTGCAGTTGCGCGCCGGTGGCGGCGCTGAGCTTCATGTAGTCCTTGGGGGACGTCAGCTTGTCGAACAACTCGCGCGGCTGCCCGGGATAGAACTGCTCGTCGTCGTAGTCCAGGACCAGGGTGGGCGTCTTGATGCGCCCCACGACGTTCGTGATGTCGAGCGACTCGACGAGCTTGGCCGGGGTGTAGAAGTCGGTGAACATCTTCCCCTGGCGGGCGCCGAGCATCGCCGGTGCGGAGAAGGGTTCGAACCGTTTCCTCAGCGTCGCGGCCTCGGTGGGAGACAGCTCGGGGACGACCTCCTTGTTCCAGATGTTGTTCGTCTCCTCCTTGTCCGGGGTGAGGATCTCCCGGATCTCCGCCGGGAAAGCCAGCCAGGGCCTCAGTACTCCGGGCATCGCCACCAGAGCGGCGATCCTGTTCTCGTAGGCCGCGGCCCGGGGAGCCAGCTCGCCTCCCATGCTCAGTCCGGTCAGGGCGATCCGGTCGATGTCCACGTCGGAACGGGCGGCCAGCCAGTCGACGAGGGGAGTCACCACCGTCTCCCAGCGCGGCGTGAAGACCACGCGCTCCAGGAAGAGCAGCTGGCCCTGGCCCGGTCCGTCGTACACGAGGGCGTTCCAGCCGCGCTCCAGGGCGGCCGCCACGCCGTAGGTCCACATGTCGACGTTCTGCCCGTCGCTGCCGTTGGTGAGGATCACGGTGGGGCGTCGCTCGGCGGAGTCGTCCGGCCGGAAGAACCAGACCGGAAGCGACGTGTTCCGGTACGGAACCTTCGCCGTCACCGGGGCCGGGTCGGACAGCTTGCAGAACGTGTCCCAGGCGCCGCGCGTGGACTTGTACAACTGCTCCTCGTTGCCGGGGCCGTCGGAGCCGAGGACGAAGAACAGCGCCTGGCTGTAGTACTGCGATGCGCGCAGCGCGCGGAAGCGCGTGGTCCCTGTGCCGGGCTTGTCGCCCTCGGGCGCCTTCGACAGCCGGTCGGCCAGCTCGCGGAAGGTCTCCACATACGTCTGCGCGGAGAGCCCGGCCTTGTTGATCGCGTTCACCGCGGTGAGCACCTCGCCGACTTCAGCGGAACCCTGGCCGGACCCGCCGAGGGCGAGAAGCGCGTTGAAGTTGAACGCCGGGTCCTTGAAGAGGGTCATCACCCCGGGCGTGGGCCCGTCCGCGGAGCCGGTGGCCGACCTTGTGGGACTCGGGGTGGTCCCTTGCGCGGAGGTATTGCCCAGGGGCGTACAGCCGGCCGCCAGCACCGCCCCGGCGCCGACGACGAGCCCAGTCAGTGCCGTCCGCCGGGTGGGGTCGGCGGCGCCCTTCGGTAGATGCGTCATATCAGCCGACCGTAGGAGCGGTGCCCCTCCCATCCCGTTGACCACACCGGCGATTCCCCCGAACAGCCCCCCTGCCGGCCCGGACGGCTCTGATCAGGGCCGTCCGCGAGCACGTGCGGCAATCCGGCATGACCTCCGCCGTGCAGGCCCCCGCGCCAAGAACGCCCCGTCCCGTCGCTGCCCATGCCTCGCGCGGAGGCACTGTCGGCCTGTGTTTCCTCTAGAGTCGCCCCTATGACGGAGGCACCGGCCCAGGACCGTGGCGCGCGGTCCCGTGACGCGATACTGGACTCCGCCGGCGAACTGATGGCGCGCTGCGGCTACGCCGCCACGTCCATCTCGATGATCTCCGCCGCCTGCGGTCTGCCGGTCAGTTCGATCTACTGGCACTTCGGCAGTAAGGACGGGATCTACGTCGCGGTGCTGGAGCGAGCCAGGACCGCGCTGCTGGCGGCCCTGCCCCCGGCCGAGGTGCCGGGCGCCGACGTGGCCCAGCGTCTGGACACCTTTCTCGTGGAGGTCGAGGACGCATTCCGGCGTCATCCGCACGGTGTGAAGCTGCTGTTGGGGCTGGGTACGGTGCAGCAGGACGCCAGTGCGGCGGCAGTGGCCGAGGTGCGTCAGTACCGCGACGCGCTGGTGGCCTGGGCTCGGGATTCGGTGGGCTCCGTCTTCTCCTTGCGTGACCGCCCCGAGGTGGCGGACGAGTTGGCGCGCTTCACGCTGAGGATGGCGAGCGGAACCGCCGTGGCCCGTTGGTTCGAGCCGGACACCCTCCTGGAGACCGGACCGCTGCGCGTGGCGCTGCTGGCGCTGGCGGCCCATCACGGCGTTCCGGTGCGGGACGTCCCGGGCGAGGACGCCCCGTCGCGCGGCGTCACGACCGGGGAATGACGACCCGGTACTTGCCGCCCGGAGACTGCTCGGGCGGCTCATGGGCGCGTTCGACGCTCACCTGGCCCGCCCCGTGGGCGGTGAGCAGGGCGACCATCTTCTTTCGCACCGCCGTCCACAGCCGCTCCCGATCGGCTCCGGCGGCGGACCGGATCCGCACGCGGACACAGGCGGGCGCCGTCTGGACGATCTGGAACAGGTCGATGCCCGGGATGCTCTCCAGGAGGGTCTCGAAGGCCATGGGCACGATACGGACGGTGCCGCCGTCCCGGCGCGGGAAGGACAGCAGGTCGGCCGCGCGGCCGCGGACCTTGATCGCGGGGAGCGGGTCTCCGCACGGGCACGCATCCGGGCGTAGGAGGACGCTGTCGCCGAGGTCGTAGCGCAGGAGCGGCTGCGCCCATCGGCACAGGCTGGTCAGGAGCACGGTGAAGGACTCCCGGCCCGGCGGGGTGGGGCGGTGGTCGGCGTCGACGGGCTCCAGGATCAGCCAGTCGCTGTGGACGTGGAGCCATCCGAACGGGCAGCCGTAGGCCAGGGCGAGACTCTCGTTGCAGCCGTAGGTGTTGACCAGGTGCGACCCGAAGGCAGAGCGGATCCTCCGGTGGTCGTGGTCACTGACGCCCTCGGCCAGCAGTGACACCACGACCGGGGCGATGCGCAGCCGGCCGGCCAGCTGCTCGCCGGCGAGCAGCGCGATCACCGTGGCGTAGCCGGCCAGGAACACCGGGCGGGACCGGTTGAGCCGGTCCACCAGCTCCGGCAGCGGGCTGTGCGCCGACAGCACCAGGCTGCCCCGGGCGGTCAGCCGGCCGGCCTTGCGGGAGCGGGCGATGACGGCGTACGCCGCCAGATGGCCGTTGGTGGCCACGATGTGCGCCGAGCGCACGCGGCGGGCGAGCAACCGGGCCGTCACCGAGGGGGTGAGGGTACGCAGGGCGGCCCGCAGTGACAGGGCTCTGACCACCGCCGCCGCGCGGTCGTCGAGCAGGAAGATGCCGCGGTGGCCGGTGGTTCCGGATGTGGTGGTGGCCAGGTACCGGCCCAGGAAGCGTTCGCCGGCCCGTCCGGGATCCGCGACGAACGCCCGTACGCGGTCGATGGTCACCTCGGGATCGGTGACCCAGTCGTCGAAGCGCGCCATCAGGGTCTGCTTGCGCGTCACCGGCAGCAGGGCGGGGTCCTCGACGCGTTCGGGCAGGGTCCGGTACAGCTCGCGGTAGTACGGGGAGTGGGTGCGGGCGAAGCCGACCATCGCGGCCAGCCGCTCCCGCTGCCGGTGCGCCAGGGCGTCCGGGCCCTGCCGCAGTGTCCGGCGCCCGTCCCGGACCAGGGCGAAGGTCGATGTCATCGCACCGCTCCTCGGGGAACGGGGGAGGACTGCCAGAACGCGCAGTGGTGGTCGGCCGCGAACCCGGTGGTGGGTTTGACCCGGTCCGGCGCCAGCACCTGGACGCGGTCCCCGTCGGCCGTGTAGCGCGGCCAGCGCGGAGTCCCGGGCGCGTTGGGATCGCCGGTGGCCGTGAAGCGGGCCCAGTAGGCGGTCATGGTGGCGGACAGCCGGCGCTGGGCGGGCGTCAGGGGCGGTAGCGCGTCCGTGGGGAAGAGATAGGCCAGTTCGGAGGCGTGGAAGGCACCCTGTGGCGTGTGCGGTGCCGGGATGAACGGCGGTGCCTGCGGGTCGTGGAACTCGTAGGCGTAGACGGGTGCGCGGCTGCTGTACAGCCGGCTGTCGGCCCGTGCCGGGCAGGCGAACCGCTGGTCGGTGCCGACGGCGGAGTAGGCCAGGTTGGGGGACGGATACGCCGAGGCAGGGTACGTGCCGAGGACCGCGGCCGCGCGGTCTCCGTGCTGCAGCCTGATCAGGGCGGCATACGAGGCGGGGGTCAGCGGGCCGCCGCCCAGCAGATCCACGTACAGAGCAGTGAAGTAGCGGTACTCGTCATGGGTGGTGCCGCTCAGCGTCGGGACAGCGTTCACCCGTCCCTCGGCCCACGCCTCGTGCGGAGGGTGCGGGAGGACGCGTGGTCCGGTGTTCGGGCTCCACAAGGACGAGGCCCCGGTCCCGGTGGCGCGGATGAGCTCGGTGGTGGGCACGGCGCGCAGACAGGCCTCCGCGGTCGTCGGGTCGGTGCAGCCGACCGAGGCCGCGAAGCCGCTTCCCTTCCGCTCGGCCGCGTCGAGCGTGAGGGGCGTCAGACCGCCGTCCGCGGCGCAGCTTCCGCTCTGCTGGATCGCCCGGTGGAACAGCCCTTTCGCGGTCGGCGAGGCGATGTGGAGGCAGGTGTCCGCCGATCCGGCGGACTGGCCGCCCAACGTCACCCGGTTCCGGTCGCCGCCGAAGGCACCGATGTTGCGCCGCACCCAGCGCAGCGCGGCCTGCTGGTCCATGAGGCCGTAGTCGCCCGAGGCGTGGTCCGCGCTCTCGGCGGACAGGGCGGGATGGGCGAGGAACCCCAGTGCTCCGAGGCGGTAGTTGACGGTCACCACGACCACGCCCCGTGCGGCCAGCGCGGCGCCGTCGTAGTCGCTGCCCGCGCCGTAGACGTTGCCTCCGCCGTGGAGCCACACCAGCACCGGGAGGGGGCGGCCGCCGGCGGGGGCGGGCGTCCACACATTGAGGTACAGGCAGTCCTCTGTGGTGCTGCCGGTGCGGTTGGACTCGCCGGGCAGGACAGGGCCGCCGTCGGGGAGCAGCGTCAGCGGTAATTGGGGGCAGGGGTGGGCCGG
This sequence comes from Streptomyces sp. NPDC002867, assembly GCF_053591895.1. Lineage (NCBI taxonomy): Bacteria > Bacillati > Actinomycetota > Actinomycetes > Kitasatosporales > Streptomycetaceae > Streptomyces > Streptomyces sp. NPDC002867. The sequence goes on from NZ_JBSFUR010000016.1 coordinate 124,295, forward strand.
TTCGGTGGCGTCCCGTACGCCGGACCACCGTGCTGCGGGTCGCGGCGGACGCCAGCGCAGCTCACCGGTCGGCGGGGCGGCGAAGGGGATCCCCTGGAAGACCCGCCCGCCGTCGCGGTCGGCCGCGCCCCGCACCCAGCCCCGGTCGGTGCGTACGACCAGGGAGCCGGGGCCGGAATCGGCGCGGGCAGCGGGCCCAGGAACCGTCAGTGACAGGAGCAGGGCCGCGACGGCGGCTGTGGCGCGGGCCAGGGTGTGGCGCAGGCTCGGGGCTCTCATTCATCGCTCCAGGTCCGGGTGCGGGGGGTCGTGGCGTGCTCGTAGGCGCCGATGTCGCAGGCAGCGCCCTGCGGGCGGGTGACGCCGCGCTGATCGGTGGCCGGGCAGCCGTCGGCCGCGTCCAGGGCGGGGCTGCCCGGCAGCAGTGGGGCCGTGTCCGTGGAACCGCCGTGGTCCGCGACCGGTCCCAACAGCGGGTCCCGGCTGGGCAGATCACCCACGGCGGTGAGCCGGCAGCTGCCGTCGCCGTCGATGTTGTGGCCCAGCGACGTGATGGTGGCGAAGGCCTTCTCGCAGTCGCCGGCCGCGCCGTCGACGGTGTTGCCCGCGACGACGGAGTTGCGCAGGGTCATACGCCCCAGCGGCAGATCGACGATGTCGGGGATGGGCGCGGGCAGGCTGTCCAGGTAGGCCGGCGCGATGTTGATTCCGCCCCCGCCGTCGCTGGAACTGTTCCTCGTGATGGTCGAATTGAGGATGCGCACGATTCCCAGGCCGCGGATGTCGATGCCTCCGCCGTACCCGCCGAGGCTGCCGGGGCGGTCGCCCGGGTCCGTCACCCGGTTGTCGGCGACCGTCGAGTTCGTCACGGTGCCGCTGTCGTCGAATCTGATGCCCCCGGCCTCCCCCGCGGTGTTCCGGCTGACCGTGCTGTCCACGAGATCCAGGTGGGAGTCCGGGATGTTGAAGACGCCGCCGCCGTAGCCGGCGGAGTTCCCGGTCACGGCGACCCGACGCAGTGTCAGGTGCCGTTCGTTGGCGATGCCGCCGCCACCGGTGTCGGTGAAGGGCAGTTCGCGCTGCCTGGCCCTTCCACCGGTGATCGTCACATCGGACATGTGGGTGTCCGCCCGCAGGCGGAAGACCCGGTCCAGGCGGTTGGCGTCGATGACGGTGCTCCGTGCGCCCGCGCCTCGAAGGGTGGTGGGAGCGTCGACGTTCAGGTCGCCTGTGGTGGGATCGGGATGGGACCCGAGGATCAGCCTCGGGTCCGGCGGGATCGTCAGCCGGTAGTGGCCGGGAGGCAGCGTGACGGTACTGCCCGGCCGGGCGTTGGCGGCCATCACGGCGGCGCGCAGGCTGCACGCGCCCGACGCGGTACGGCACCGGCCGTCCGACGGGTCGGCGTCCACCGCGTCAACGGTGGTGTCCACGGTGAACTCCGTAGGGCCGGCGGCCCGAGCCGCGGCGGTGGGGGCGGTGGGGGCGGCTAAGGACTCCGCGATGGCCAGGGGGATGACGGCGAGTGCCGCAAGGGTGACTCGGACCCTCATGCGGTGAACTCCTCTCGGCGAGGAATCTGGGCGTACGAGGACGCGGTTGCTGCGAGAACGTCGCGCTGGTGCGGGATGCGCGGCTCGTGCGGAGAGCGTGACGGGGCTGCGCTGGAGCGCGACGCCGACCGAAGAGCAGAGGACGAACCGGCTGAGCGGGAGAACAGGTCGGTGTCTGTAGCGAGCGTTCCATTCAGAGCGGGCCGTGTCCACACGGCCACAGAGAATTGACCGAAGCGGACCGGCTCCGCGGGACATGGGCCAGGGCGCTGCCGCAGGCAGCCGAAGCGGCTTGAGGACGCGGGGAGTTGGCGACGGCGGCCGGTTGCAGCCGGACCGAGACGATGCCCGGCCGCCCTCGGCGACGCCGTTGTCCTCGGGTCGGTCTGACGTGCGATTCATCACAGCAAGTTATGTTGTGCACAATTTAATTGCCTACTAGCGTCTGGGGTGAACACCACCACCGACAGGGAGGCACCATCATGGACCCCGTCCGCTACGAGGACTACCGCCCGGCCGAACGTCCCACCTATCAGGAGGAGTTGGACGCAGTGGTCGCCCAGGTGGAGCAGCGCACCCGCGCCTCGGTCGAGCGCGAGGCCGTCGGCCGCGCCGTCCGTACCGCCCACGGAAAGACCTACGGCCTCCTCAAGGCGACCGTCACGGTCGGTGACAACCCGGGCTTCTACGGCCAAGGCATCTTCGCCAGGCCCGCCGCGTACGAGGCCGTCGTCCGCTACTCCAACGGCCTCGGCCACCAGCGCCCCGACCACCAGCTGGGCGCGGCGTGCGGGATGGGCATCAAGATGTTCGGAGTCCCCGGCCCCTCGCTGCTGGACGACGAGCCGGACAGCGGTACCTTCGACCTCAACCTGATCAACAACGAGGTCTTCTTCGCGAACACCGCCTACGACTACATGGTCATCGAGGAGTTGTTCGCCGAGCTGCCCGAGGCCCTGGTGAACCCTGCCCGCCGCAAGAGCTGGATGGCGGAGTTCCTGACCCGCCGGGGCACGCTCACCGATCCCGACAGCTGGCTGTGGGACGAACTGTTCGCCATGCTGTCGTTCACCACCGTCCCGCGCAGGAACCTGCTGTCGTACACGTACAACAGCATGGGCGCCTTCCGGTACGGTGACCACATCGCCAAGATCCGTACCGTGCCGACGGCCGAGTCCCTGGCCTCCCTCACGCACCAGATCGTGGACGTGCGCGCGGACCACGAGGCGTTCCGCCGCACCCTGGTGGCCGAGGCCGTGGAGAGGGACCACTCCTTCGAGCTCCAGGTGCAGCTCAACACCGATCCGGTCCGCATGCCGGTGGACAACACCTCCGTGAAGTGGCCCGAAGAGCTGTCCCCCTGGGTGACCGTCGCCCGTGTGGACCTTCCGCGCCAGGACGCCGGCGGGGACGACAACCTGGCTGCCGCCGACGCCACATCGATCACCCCGTGGCGATCCCGCGAGGAGCACCGGCCCATCGGGGAGATCCAGCGGGTGCGGCAGGAGGTGTACCGGCGCTCGTCCATCGAGCGGCACCGCATCAATGGGCAACAGCGGCGCGAACCGGCCGGCAGCGCGGAACTGCTCGGCTGAGCGCACGGACGCGTTGTGCCGGGCGCAGCGCAGGCCGAACAGCAGACCCCGGACCGGCTCGGTCCGGGGTCTGACGTGGGCCAGGTGCTGAGGATCGGGCCAGGCGGGCCGATGAAGGTCAGCGCGTGGGGTCGAGAAGTATCTTGCGGACGCCGTCGGCGCGGCCGGCGAACAGTTCGTACGCCGCCGGGCCCTCGGAGAGGGGGAAGCGGTGGGAGACCACGGCCTCCGGCTTGATCCGGCCGGCACGGGTGAGGGCGATCAGGGGAGGGAGCTCGTAGTGCACCGAGCAGAGTCCGATGGCGAACTCGAGTTCCTTGACCTGTGCCAGTCCCATGTGGAAGGGGAACGCCTTGCTCTGGCTGACTCCGATGACGCTGACCCGGCCGGCCTGCCGGACTGCCTTCAGGGCGAGCTCGATGGTGGCGTCCGAGCCCACGGCCTCCACCACGGCGTCCGGCCCGCGTCCGGCGGTCATCTCCCGTACGGCCGTCCGCGTGTCCTCGCCCTCGACCGGCTCGACACCCAGGGTGGCGGCGAAGGCGCGGCGCTCCGGGACCAGGTCCGCGCCCAGGACCCGCGCGGCGCCCATCGCGAAGGCGGACTGGGCGGCCATGAGGCCGACCGGACCGAGGCCGACGACCAGGACGGTCTCACCGGGCTGGATGCGGGCACGGCGGCAGCCGTACCAGGCCGTGGGGGCGTTGTCCGTCAGGACGACGGCGGCATCGTCGGAGATGCCCTCGGGCAGGCGTACCAGATTGACATCGGCGTACGGCACCGCGAGGGCCTGGGCCTGGCTGCCCGGAAGCTGCGGGCTGACTCCGTAGCAGAGGTCGGTACTGGACTTGGCGCGTTCGCACCGGGCGGTGAACCCGGCCGCGCAGGACCGGCACAGGGCACAGCCGACCGAGGCGGGCACCAGAACCCGGTCGCCGGGCTTGAAGCGGGTGACCTGGCCGCCGGTGTCCACGACCACGCCGACGCACTCGTGTCCCGGTGTGTAGCCCAGTTCCGGGCTGAACCCGTTACCACCGTAGATGTGCAGGTCGCTGCCGCAGATGCCCGCCGTGGTGACCTGGACGACCGCGTCGGTCGGGCTGGTGACGGCCGGGTCGGGGACATCCCCGTAACGGATGTCGTGACGGCCGTGGTAGCTCAGGGCTTTCACCGGATTTCTCCCTCCCTCCGCCCGGTCAGTCCGCGATCTTCAGCACCAGCTTGCCGTGGTTCTCACCACGGAAGAGGCGCATGAGGGTGTCGGGGAACGCCGCCACTCCTCCGGACACCACGTCCTCCAGAGACGTCAGCCGGCCTTCCGCCCGCCACGCGGCCAGTTGTGCGACGCCCTCGGAGTACCGGTCGGCGTAGTCGAACACCACCATGCCCGTCATGGAGGCGCGGTTCACCAGCAGCGACAGGTAGTTGGCGGGGCCCTTCGGCTCGGTGCTGTTGTACTGGGAGATCGCGCCGCAGACGACGATGCGGGCACCGTGCGCGAGCCGCAGCAGCACGGCGTCCAGGACGTCACCGCCGACGTTGTCGAAGTACACGTCGACGCCGTCGGGGGCGTGCTCGCGCAGCGCCTTGCGCACGTCCTCCTTCTGGTAGTCGATCGCGGCGTCGAACCCGAACTCGTCGACCACCAGCCGGCACTTGGCCTCGCCGCCGGCGATGCCGATGACCCGGCAGCCCAGGATCTTGGCGATCTGCCCGACGACGCTGCCGACCGCTCCCGCCGCTCCGGAGACGACGACGGTCTGGCCGGGCTCGGGACGTCCGATGTCGATCAGGCCGAAGTAGGCCGTCAGGCCCGACATGCCGAGAGCGCCGAGATACGTCGGCAAGGGGGCGGCCGCCGGGTCGACCTTGGTCACGCCGCGCCCGTCCGACACGCAGTACTCCTGCACGCCGAACGAGCCCGACACGTGGTCGCCGACCGCGAACCCGGAGTGCCGGGAGGCGATCACCCTTCCCACCGCGCCGGCGCGCATCACCTCGCCGATCTCCACCGGGCGGATGTAGGACCTGCCCGCGTTCATCCAGCCGCGCATCGCCGGGTCGATCGACAGACAGAGCACCTGCACCAGGAATTCCCCGTCGCCCGGCTCCCGGGCCGGTTCCTCGACGTGCTCCCAGTCGGTGGACCGCGGCTCTCCCACGGGGCGTGCAGCCAGACGCACCTGGTGGTTGATTCTGCTCATCTGCGCGGCTCCTTCGACGGTCGCGTGGGATCGGCGGCCGGTACAGGCGGCGGGCCGGCGTCGTCGCGTACCGACGCGCCCGCACGGCATACCGGCTAGTCGGTATGAGGGTGAGCGTACGGGTGCCGTCCCGTCGGAGGCAAGAGGAGCCGGTGCGACGTACGACGCAAGGTCACACGCCCTGTGGGCATCTGCCCGGCCACGGCTTCCGTCCCCGTGGGGCCGGCCGCGGAAAGTCGGTGGGCAAGGAGAAGGCCCCGGCGCTCCTGTCGCCGGGGCCGCTTCGTCGATCCAGGGCGGTCAGCTGCTCGGTCCGCGCCTGGTTGCCCGGCTGGAGCCGCCGCCTCCGGCTCGGGGGCCGGCCGCAGCGGCCATCGCCAGGCCGCAGAGCAGCGCGACCACGCCGACGATGATGTTGCTGACGACGCTACGGGTGGTGGCCATGTCGCCGGATACGACCCATGGGGAAATGATCGTCCAAGCGCCGATGGCGCACGCCGCCCAGGCCATGGCGTGGGTGCGCTCGTATGCGGAGCCGAATCCGCCCATGCACAGGACAAAGGCGATTCCTGTGATCAGATTGCACACGGCCAGGTTGGTCAGCCCGCTGAATCCGGCGATCCATGGCGAGGCAGCCAGGTAGAGGCCGGTAAGTACGGCCAGGGTCTCGACGGCTTGGGCGCGCGGCGTGCTGGTCGCCCGCTCGAAGCGGGAACGCATCTCGGCCAGGTCCGGGTGTTGCCCGATGTCTGCGTGTGTGGTCACGGTGGGCCGCCTCCTGTCAGGAGCTTATGTGTCCTTTATGTCCATGGAACGTCTGTCGGGGCAGCCGGTCAACCGGGAGGAGTGCGGCTCTCCGCAGCCGCAACAGGCGGCCGCCGGCCGGGGGCCATCGACGCCGCTCGCCCCACAGGCTCCTCACCCCGCACGAACTTCCGGCCAGTGCCCGGGCCACGGCCGAGCGGCCCGCGTGCTGGGAGGACGAGCTGGATCGCCGCTGCGCGAATGCAGCGACGTGGCCGTGATTCGCCCGTGCTCGCCTGGCTGCGAACCAAGCGGTGATGAGCGCGGCCGTCATCACCGCGATCCTTCGGCCGCCTCCGGTCGGGGTGCCGGCCCGGAACAGGTCGCGGGCCCGGTCGAACGCACTCAGCGGGAGTCCGGCCACGGCGTTGCGGGGCGGGCGCCGGGACACCGACGGATGGGGATGCGTGGGGGCGGTACGTCGCACGGTCTCCCACGTGGTGCCCAGTCGACGCAAGCGCGCGGGGTCATGATGGAGCGCTTCCTGCAGGCGTGGCAGGAGCAGGTCCTCCTCGTCCTGGATGTCCTGCCGTATGAGGGCGAAGGCCTGGCCGACCAGCTCGACGTGGCGGGGGTCGGCCGGCCTGGTGCGCTCGATGTCGGCGACCAGGTTGTTGATCTCCTGGTGCTCCTGTTCCACCCGCGAGGTGAGCTCTTCGCCGTCGTCTGCCAGCCGCCGCAGAGCCGGCCACAGCACCGTCTCTTCGGCGAAGGCGTGGCTGAAGGTCAGCTGGATGATGTGCTGCAGAGTCTGCTGCCGCTCCTGTGCCGGCTGGCTGCCTTCTGCGTAGAGGTTCATGAGGCGGTCGAGCTCGGCGTGGTCACGGCGCTGCCGGGCCAGGACGCTTGCCTCGCCGCCGAGCTGCTCGACGCTCTGCTCTGTGATGGAGGGCGACATCGCTTTCTCCTAGGGGTGGGCGCGGTCCTCGATGCGAGGAGCGCGGCGCCGGCGGCGTCCGGTGATCAAGGACTCGATCCACAGGAAGGTGACGATCGACAGCGATGCCGCTCCTCGGCCACGGCGAGCCCCGACCGTTCGACGATCTGACGTCAGCGTTGTGTACGACGAGTCAGCAGGAGCCCCAGCGCGAGCATGACGGCGCCGAGAACGAGGTGGAGCCAGTTGTCAGCGGTGTTGAGCGGAACGAAGTTGGCGGCGCTGTCGTGGTCGATGATCAATCCATAGACCCACAGCACCAGGTAGACGAGCCCGCCACCGATGAGGAACGTGCGTGCGGTGGCGGCTGCGCGGGCCATGAGCAGACCGGCGATGCCGAACAGCAAGTGCACGATGTTGTGAAGGATCGACACCTGGAAAAGCCCCAGCAGCTTCGCTTCCGAGTCGTGCTCCGCGAACTTCATGGTGTCGTAATCGGTGGTGACACCAGGGATGAAGCCCAGGATGCCCACGAGGAGGAACACCGCTCCGACGAGCATCGCGGCCTGCTGCGCGGGTGACCTGGTCATAGGTGTGCGGTGTGTGCCGGCCATGGCATGCCCCTTGAGACGCTCAGCCTCTGACGACCCGCGGGTACCCGTGTCGCGTTCGCTCAAGCCCCAAGAACCCGCAGCGGACCCCGGCGGACTCCCGGGCAGGTCAGGAGGGGGACAGCGGAAACCCCGCAGGGTTGACACCCGGGTAACATGCGCGCAAAATCGCGGCACCGCACGACATTGTCGAACGGTGTTCGGGGTTGATCCCCTCAAGGGAGTCCGCCCTCTGGTCCCGGTGAACGGACGCGATCAGCGCCGTCCCCCCGGGGGCAGCCGGACACCGCCGTCGACCACCGCAGCCACGACCTGTGGTTCCCGCTCCCGTTCGCCACAGAAGGACACCCCCGTGCCGAGACTGCGCCCGATCCTTGCCGCCGCCGCTCTCGCGGTCACCGCTGCCCTCGCCCCCCTTCCGTCCGCCGTCGCCGACACCACCGATGTCTCCCCGCCCGGCGCCAACGACTGGTCGTGCAGGCCCAGCGCCGAGCATCCCCACCCGGTCGTGCTCGTGCACGGAACGTTCGAGAACATGGCCAAGAACTGGCCGACGCTCAGCCCGAAGCTCAAGAGCGAGGGATACTGCGTCTTCGCGCTGAACTACGGCGGCAACGCCATGGGGCCCATCGCCGACTCGGCGAAGGAGCTCGACTCGTTCGTCGGCGCGGTGCTCGGGGCCACCGGTGCACGCAAGGTCGACCTCGTCGGGCACAGCCAGGGCGGGATGATGCCCCGCTACTACATCAAGAACCTCGGCGGTGCGACGAAGGTCGACGACCTGGTCGGCATCGTTCCCTCCAACCACGGCACGGAGGGCCTGATCCCCCTGCCTGCCGGGTCCGGGAACAGCGCCTGTCCGGCATGCGACGAGCAGCAGGCCGGGTCGCAGTTCCTGACCGACCTGAACGCCAAGGACGAGACGCCGGCCGGCCCCGACTACACCGTCGTCACCACCAGGTACGACGAGGTTGTCACGCCGTACACCAGCGCCTTCCTGGACGGATCAGCCCGCGAGGTCACCAATGTGACCCTCCAGGACGCCTGCCCGCTGAACGCCATCGAGCACGACCAGGCACCCAACGACCCGGTGGTCCACCAGTGGGTCCTGCACGCGCTGGAGCGCACCGGTCCGGCCGACCCGGCCTTCCTGCCCTCCTGCGTCGCCTGACGCTCAGGCCGCCTGCCGTACGCGGTGGTCCCGAAGTATTTCCTGCACGCGTATTGCCACGTTCCGGATACCTGGCAGTAACCTTTGGGCACCCCCGTACGGCACCGGTGCCTCATCCCTGCGGCTTCTGCGGACTCGCGTTCCGCCGACCGCTCCTGGTCTTTCCGTGACCCGGGAACGACACGCTCTGGACAGTTTCCCCAGCGCCCCCACGCGCTCCCGCTTGCCCGGAACTACGTGAGGTGACCGTGAGAAAGCACATGATCGTGGCCGCTCTGACCGCCCTGCTGCTGGCCCTGGGATTCGGGACTCCGGCAGGCGCAGTCGGCACGTCGACGTTCAACTCCTCCAGTCATCCCATCCTGTTCGTCCACGGCTACAACGGCAGCGGTGCGAACTGGGACACCATGGTGAGCCGGTTCAAGAGCGACGGCTGGCCCGCCGCGTACCTCGATCAGTGGAGCTACGACTCGCGGCAGTCCAACGCCACCACGGCCGAGCAACTCGCCGGTGCGGTCGACCGGTTGCTCGCCGCCACGGGAGCCTCGCGGGTCGATGTCGTCACCCACTCCATGGGCGGGCTCTCCTCGCGCCACTACCTCAAGAACCTCGGAGGCGATTCGAGGACCGAGGCATGGGTGTCGCTCGGCGGACCCAACCACGGCACCGACACGGCCAATGGTTGCTTCGACCCCTCGTGTGCGGAGATGCGCATCGGATCGAACTTCCTGACCGCTCTCAACTCCGGTGACGAGACGCCGGGAGCCCCGCGGTACGCGACCTGGTGGTCACCCTGCGACACGGTCATCAACCCCGACAGCAGCGTCGCCCTCACGGGCGCCGGCAACACGCGGACCGCGTGCCTGGGCCACAACGGACTGCTCACCGACGCCACCGTCTACGCCCAGGTCCGCAGCATGATCAACAGTTGAGCCGTCTTCGCCTCCCGAGCAACCGGTCGCCGTGGGGACGGGCCCGGCGTCCGGCCTCGGCCGTGCTGCCCGCACGGCGGCGCCGAAGCATCCTGGAAGCATGGTGCGAGCCAATGAGGAGGTCCAAGCGCTCCTCCAGGAGTACGCCGACCTCATCGCCATCACCGGAGGCGACGCCTTCAAGGCGCGCGCGTACGAGAAGGCCGCGCGTGCGGTCGGCGGCTACCACGCGGACGTGTCCCGGCTGGACGCCGGGCAGCTGCGGGAGATTCCCAACGTCGGCAGGTCCATCGCCGACAAGATCGTGGAGTTCCTGCACTCCGGCCATGTCTCCGCCGTGGAGGAGCGCCGGGAGGCCATCCCGGCCGGCGTCCGCGAGCTGATCACCATCCCCATGCTCGGCCCCAAGAAGGCCTTGGTGCTCTACGAGGAACTGGGCATCTCCTCCGTGGACCAGTTGCTCGACGCCATCCACGAGGAGCGGTTGCGCGACCTGAAGGGCTTCGGCGAGAAGACCGAGGAGAACATCCTCCACGGCATCTCCTTGATGCAGAAGGCGGGCGACCGCATCCTCCTCGATGCGGCCATGGACACCGCCGAACAGATCGTCGCCGAGCTGTCCCGCATCACCGGCTGCGGACGATGCTGCTACGCCGGGTCACTGCGCCGCATGTGCGAGACCATCGGCGACATCGACATCCTGGTGGCGGCGGAACAGCCCCGCCCCTTCATGAATGCGGTCGCCGGCCTTCCGTACACCGCCGAGGTCATCGCCCGGGGCGAGAAGAAGACCAGCATCCGCACCACCAAGGGACTCCAGATCGACGTCCGGGTCCTGCCACCGGAGTCCTGGGGAGCCGGACTCCAGTACTTCACGGGGTCGAAGGCCCACAACATCCGCACCCGCGAGATCGCCGTGCGCCACAAGCTCAAGCTCTCCGAGTACGGACTGTTCCGCGTCAAGAGCGGCAAGAAGATCACCTCGGAGACGGAGGAGGAGATCTACGCCCGCCTGGGCCTGCCGTGGATTCCACCGACCCTGCGCGAGGACCGCGGCGAGATCGCCGCCGGGCTGCGCGGCGAACTCCCCGACCTGCTCGACGAGGCGGACATCCGGGGCGATCTGCACACACATACCGACCTCACGGACGGTCTCGCCTCCCTGGAGGACATGGTCGCCGCGGCGGCCGAACGCGGCTACGCCTACTACGCGATCACCGACCACGCCCCCGACCTCGCGATGCAGCGCATGACGAAGGAGAAGATCCTCGCCCAGCGCGAGCGTGTACGGGAACTGGACCGCCGGCACAACGGCATGCGTCTGCTGCACGGCACGGAACTCAACATCGGCCCGGAGGGCGAGGTCGACTGGCCCCGCGACTTCCTGGAGACCTTCGACCTGTGCGTGGCCTCGGTCCACTCCCACTTCAACCAGAGCCGGCAGGACCTCACCCGCCGTCTCGTACGCGCCTGTGAGAACCCCTGCGTCGCCGTCATCGGTCATCCCACCACGCGGCTGCTCGGCAAACGCCCCGGCATCGACGCCGACTTCGACGCGGTCTTCGAAGCCTGCGCGCGCACGGCCACCGCCCTGGAGATCAACGCGCATCCGAACCGGCTCGACCTGTGCGACGAGGACATCCTGCGAGCGAAGCGGTACGGCGTGAAGTTCGCGGTCAACTCGGACGCCCACGCCACCACGCACCTGCCGTACATGCGCTACGGAGTCGGCACGGCGCAGCGTGGCTGGCTCACCACGGACGATGTCATCAACACCTGGCCGCTGACGAAACTGCGCCGCTTCCTGCGGCACTGATGCCGTGGGTGGTGTGGAGTGCCAGGGGCTGCCGTACTGCCGTGGCCACCGTTCGGTGCGGCACCGGCCACCCGACCGAGGCCGGGAGGCGAGCGGACGGCATCGCGCGGCGCGATGCCCTCGCCTTCGGCGGCGACGGGCCCCGGCGGCGCCGGGCCGTCCGGTGCGGTGCACCCGACGGCCCGTGACCCCCATACCTCAGCGCGACAGCGCCCAGCGGGCACCCCTGGCCGCAGCGAGCAGTTCGGGCACCGTGGCCAGCTTGACCCTCGGCCGGCCGGCCCGGCGGCCACGGGTCAGCTCGGCCCGCTCGATCGCGGCCAGGCCGCGGGCGTCGACGACCTGGCGGTTGCGGCGGCGGGCGAGGCGGTGGAACGCCTTCGGCGGGGCCGTCGGCGTGGGCAGCGAGCCCGCGACGGCATCGGCGAGGAGCGTGCCGATCGTCTCGGCGGCGCACGTGCGGTTGGCGCCGATGCCTCCCGAGGGCCCGCGCTTGATCCAGCCCACGACGTACGTCCCCGGCCGGCCGGTCACTCGGCCCGCCTCGTGCGGGACGGTGCCCGTGGCCTCGTCGAACGGCAGCCCGGCGACCGGCACACCGCGGTAGCCGACCGCCCGCAGCAGCATGCCGGCCACAACCTCCTGCTCGCCGGAGTCAGTTGTGACGCGCACGGCACGGACCCTCTCCTCGCCGAGCACCTCCGCCGCCGAGGAATGGAACCGGAAGACGATGCGCCGCCCCGTCGCCGGCGGAAGCGAGAAGTCGACACGGTCGCGGGTGACACCCTGGAGCACCGCTGCCTTGTCCCTGGGCCCGGCCGCGTCGATCGACGCACCGGTCCGCGGATCGTGGTCGTCCACGACCAGTTCCACACCGTCCAGGTGCCTGAGCGCGAGCAGTTCGGACCTCGTGTACGCCGCGTCCTGCGGACCGCGGCGTCCGAGCAGCACCACCTCGCGCACCGAGCCGGCGCGCAGGGCCGTCAGCGCGTGGTCCGCGATGTCGGTGCCTGCCAGTGTGTCCGGGTCCGCGACCAGGATGCGGGCGACGTCGAGGGCGACGTTGCCGTTGCCGACCACGACCACGCGCTCGGCGGACAGGTCGATCGCGTCGGGCGCGACCTCCGGGTGGGCGTTGTACCAGGCGACGAACGCCGTCGCGGAGATGCAGCCGGGCAGTTCCTCGCCGGGGATCCCGAGCCGGCGGTCGGCGGAGGCGCCCACGGCGTAGACGACCGCGTCGTGGTGCGCCGCGAGTTCCTCCGCGGTGATGTCCCGGCCGACCTCCAGGCCCAGGTGCATCCGCACGCGGGGGTGCGAGTGGAACCGCCCGAAGGTGTCGCCGACCTTCTTGGTGGCGGGATGGTCCGGCGCCACCCCGTACCGGACGAGGCCGCCGGCCACCGGGAGCCGGTCCACCAGCGTCACCTCGGCGTTGGTGTGCAGCAGCAGGTCCTCGGCGGCGTACATGCCGGCCGGGCCCGTGCCGACGACCGCGACCCGGATCGGCGCGAAGTCGGACGGCAGGCTGCGGTCGAAGGCGGGCTCGCCCCAGGAGTGGAAGTTCGGGCCCTCGTCGGCCGGTTGGGGCTCCTGGCCCTCGAAGTACTCCGCGTTGATCCGGGCGTACTCCTTCTGCGCGGTGGACAGGCTGTCCACCGGGAAGATCGCGTCCACCGGACAGGCGTCGGCGCACGCGCCGCAGTCGATGCACGACTTCGGGTCGATGTACAGCATCTCCGTGCTGCCGAAGGCGCGCTCCTGCGGCGTCGGGTGAATGCAGTTGACCGGGCACACGGCGACGCAGGTGGCGTCGCTGCAACAGGTCTGGGTGATGGCGAAGGTCATGTCGTCAGCTCAGTTCGGCTCGGATTCGGCTCTGTCGGGCCCAGCTCGTCCGGCGCGGTCAGATCAGGTGCGCGCGCTTGTAGAACATCTGGGCCGGCTTGGTGAGCAGTCGGGCCGAGGCCAGGAACTCCATGAGGCCCGCGCAGCTCGAGCGCATCAGGGACTTGTGGTGCTCGTTGGCCTTCGCCTCGCCGACGGCGCGCTTCCTGTCGAGTCCGGCGTTGGTGTAGACGTCCTTGTTCACCATGCTGGTGACGATGACGTAGGACGCGACCGCGATGACGAAGGCGTGGATCTGGCGGCGCAGCCATCCAGCCTTCTCCAGGTGCCTACGCGTCTCGTCGCGGGCGAACTTCATGTGCCGCGACTCCTCGACGACATGGATGTTGTTGATGGTGCGGACGAACGGCACGACCCGCTCGTCGCGCATCCAGTCGCGCTGCATCACGTCGAGGACCTCCTCGGCGACGAGGATCGCGGCGTACGCGGCCTCGCCGAACGCGACTGTCTTGAAGACCCGGCCCAGTTCGACCGCGATCCGGTGCGGGCGGTACGCCGGTGCGCCGAGCTTCTTCGCGCCGCGGGCGAACATGATCGAGTGCCGGCACTCGTCGGCGATCTCGGTCAGGGCCCACTGGAAGCCGGCCTGGGTCGGGTCCTTGGCGTAGATGTCGCGGAGCACCATCTGCTGCAGGATCATCTCGAACCAGATGCCGGTGCTGGCGACCGACGCGGCCTCCTGCCGCGTCAGCTCCTTGCGCTGCGCATCGGTCAGCTCCCGCCAGTACGCCGTGCCGTACAGCGTGCTCCACTCCGGGCTCGCACCGTGGAAGTCCTTGTCCAGCGGCGTCTCCCAGTCCACCTCCGTGACCGGGTCGTACGACAGCGTCGCGGCCGAGTCGAGCAGGCGCCGGGCGACGTCGTGGCCGCGGTCCTCGTCGGGGGCCCTGTCCTGGATCTCCGGCCGAACGGTGCTGCTTGCCATGGTGCGGCTCCTCGTGCGGTGGGTGGTGTTCCTTGTTCGCTGGTGTGGGATGTGCGGGGGTATCTCGGGGCGACGGGAGGGCTGTGGGGCCGTCGGCCCCGCTCGTGCCCGCGCGGCGACCGGCGGCTCGCGAGATCCCGTCGCCGCCGCTTGTTAGACGGACCGTATAGTAAGAGTGCCGCTCGGGCCTACCCCCGAGTACAAAATCGTCAACGGCGGCCCGGCAGGGGGGTGCTGAGGAGTGGCGCCTCACCGGGACGTCCCGCTTCATGCACGGCAAACGATCGGTACCCGGCGCCGGACCTGCGACATGTACGCCACCGGAACACGACCCGCGACCTGCCGAACCGCACACCGCACGGAGTCGCGGCCGACCCGACCGCCCGCGGTCAGCCGGCCCGTCAGCTCACAGCGTCTCGCTCAGCGAGTCCGCCGGCCTGCGACGGGCCGTTCGGGTCGCGGGGACCGAGGCCGCCGCCACCGCGCCGAGCACCGCCGCGGCGATCAGCGCCAACAGCACCGACAGCGGCGGCAGTTGCGCGATGCCCGCGCCCATGCCGCCGGCACCGCCCTGGGCGTCGACCAGACGGCGGCCCGCCACGGCGCCCACGGTTGTCCCGAGAACGGCGGACAGCAGCGCGGTCAGACCGGCCGCCGTCACGATCACCGCCCCGACCTGCCGGGGCGTCAGGCCGATGGCCTTGAGGGCGAGCAGGTCGCGGCCCCGGTCGCGTACACCCGTACCGATCAGCGTCAGCAGCTCGATCAGGCCGATCAGCGCGAGGACCGCGATCAGCGCGGCGATCACCGCGCGCGCCGGTTCCAGACGGTCCGCCGGGTTGGGCGTCTCCCGGATCTCCAGCGCGCCGTCGCCCGCCTCGGCGAGCTCCGCGCTCACCGCGCGCGGGTCGGCGCCGTCGCGCAGCACCAGCGCGTGGAATCCGGGCCGCAGGCCGGGATCGCGCTCGCGCAGGGTGTCGATCGTCGTCGAGACGATCCGGCCGCCGGACTCCGGTTCGATGCTGCGGCCGACGATGTGGAGGATCTGCGGCCGTCCCTCGACCGTCATCCGCACCCAGTCGCCCACCCGTACGCCGAGCAGGTCCAGCAGCCCCTGGCCGGCGACCGCCTCGTCGGGGCCGTCGGGCGCCCGGCCCTCCACCACGGCGGACGGGTACGGCTCGCGGGCGGTGCCGAGCCCACGCAAGGTGATGGTGCCCGTCTGGCCCGGTACGAGGGCCGCCGTCTCCACACCGGGATGGACCGCTGTCACGTCGTCGACACCGGCGAGGATGCGCTCCAGCTCCGCCTCCGTCGGACCGCCCGGCTGCTCGGCCCGTACGGTCAGCGCGGCCGGCAGTCCCACCCGGTCCGGGTGGCTGCGGAACTGGTCCAGGGTCGACCAGGCGACCAGCGCCACGGTGATCAGCACCAGCGGCAGCGCGAGGCGGAGCACGGCCGCCACCGCGCCGCCCCGGCGTGCGAAGGCGGCGCGCGTGCCGAGCACGAGGGCGGGCGGCACCCGCATGCCGAGCGCCCATCTGCCGAGCACGGTCATCGGCGCGGCGGTCGGCAGCGCCGCCCGGGCCGCGGGGACCGGGGGCACGCGTCCGGCACGCCAGGCCGCGAGGCCCGTGGCGACCGCGATGAGCAGCACCGCGCCGCACGGCAGGCCGATCAACAGGGCCGTGTGACCGGGCAGGTCCTGCCACAGGGCGACCGCGTCACCGATCCGGCCCGGTATCCGCGACCCCAGCAGGGCGATCGCGAGCGTGCCGAGCGCGGCGCCCAGCAGCGCGAAGGCCAGGTGCTGCACGAGGAAGCCGCGGACCACCTGGCCGGGTGTGAACCCGACGGCCTTGAGCACCGCGATGTCACGGAGCTGGCCGCGCACCCGTGCGCCGATCGCCCCCGAAGCGGCCAGAGCGGCGGCCAGCAGCGCGCCCGTCCCGAACACGGCGAACAGCTGCCCCAGCAGCCGGTCGTCGCCGCCCGCCTCGGCCCGCGCCTGCTGCCACTTGGTGACCCGGGCGACGCGGTCGGCGCCGAGGAGCGTCACCGCGCGCTGGACGGTGAAGTCGGTGTCGTCCGGGTCGTCCAGCCGCAGGCCCACGGTCTGCCCGCCGCTGCCGGGGGCGACCTTGTCGAGCGTGCCGGGCAGCACCCAGCCGATGCCCGGCTCGCCCCCCGGCCGGTAGCGCGGCTCCGCTGCCTCCGCGACGCCCGCGACCCGCAGCGTGCTCGCCGAACCCTCCGGCCCGGCGACCCGCAGCGTGTCGCCCGGCTCCGCCCACAGGGCACGGGCGACCGACGTCTCCAGCACGACCGCGGCCGCGCCGCCGTCGCCGGACGGCGCGAGCCAGCTGCCCGAGGTGACCAGCGGCCTGGCGGTCTCCGGGGGCCGGGCGCCGGTCGCGCGCAGTTCGAGGCCCGCCCGTGCCCCGCGCGACTCGACCGTGGTCGTCGCGGTGCGGTACGGGCCGGAAAGCGCGGCCACGCCGTCGAGCCGGGACAGGCCGGTGGTGTCGGTTCCGGCGCGCGTGTGCAGCCAGATGTGAGCGCCCTGGGACTGGTTGAAGACCCGCTGCCAGGGGTTGGCCGCGTAGCCGAACAGCGCTCCGGCCAGGAGCAGGGAGGCGATGATCCCCGCACTGGCGAGGACGACGAACAGGGCTTCGCCGCGGTGTGCCCGGAAGTCGGCGTGCGCCCAGCGCAGAGTGGCGCGCACCGTCAGTCCCTCAGCTCGAGCACGCCGGAGACGCCGCCGCCCGGGGCGCGGTGCCCGGTGCCGAGCACCGCGTCGTCGGCGATGCGTCCGTCGAAGAAGCTGATGACGCGGTCGGCGGCGCTCGCCATCCGGGCGTCGTGGGTGACCATCAGGATCGTCTGGCCGCGCTGGTGGAAGCGGGAGAGCAGCCGCAGCACCTCACGGGTGCCCTTGCTGTCGAGGCTGCCTGCGGGCTCGTCGGCCAGCAGCAGCGCGGGGTGGTTGACGAGTGCCCGGGCGAGCGCGACGCGCTGCTGCTCACCGCCGGACAGTTCGCCCGGCATCGACTTCTCCCGGCCTTCCAGCCCGAGCTCGGCGAGCAGTTCGGCGCGGGAGGCGCGCGCCGACCGGGGCGACGCCCCGGCGAGCAGCGCGGGCAGTTCCACGTTGTCGGCGACGGTGAGGTTGGAGACGAGGTTGAAGAACTGGAAGACGATGCCGATGCTGCGGCGCCGCAGCACCGCCCAGCGGGCCTCCCGGTAGGCGTCGACCTGTTCGCCGCCGATCCACAGCCGCCCGCTGTCGGGCCGCTGGAGCCCGCCGATCAGATGCAGCAGCGTCGACTTCCCGGCGCCCGAAGGACCCGTGACCGCGACGAACTCTCCGGGCCGCACGGTCAGGTCCACCCCGCGCACGGCGTGCACGGCGGCGCCCTCGCCGTGGTGCGTCTTGGTCAGACCCTCGGCGCGCACGATCGGTGTGCTGCCGGCTCCGGAGGGTGGGATGTCCGGGTGCGGCGAGGAGCCCGCGTCCGCGCCCGCGCGGACACCCGGGGCGCCGGACGGCCGGACACCGCGGTCCCGGCCGCCGGACCCGGCCGCGCCGGGCTGCGCCCTGCGACCGCCGGACGGCGCGTCGTCGCTCATTCCAGCTCCTCCTGACAACGTTCCAGCCAGTCGAGGTCGGCCTGCAGATGCAGCATGGCACCCTCGATCAGCAACTGGGAGATCCTGTTGTCCCGGTCCTCGGACGCGGCCAGCTTCGACAACTCCCGCATGGTGTTGAGGTACTGCCGCCGCTGCCTGTTGATCAGGGCGATCGGGTCGGCGAGCCCCGACTCCGGCGCGAGCGCGAGCTTCATGAAGAACTCGTCCCGCACCCGCGGCTCGTCGGTGGTCTCCTCGAACCAGGCCAGCACGGCCTCGCGCCCGGCATCGGTGAGCCGGTACGTCCGTTTGTTGGGCCGGCCCGACTGCTCGACGTCCTCGCCGTCGATCAGGCCGCTCTTCTCCAGCCGGCCGAGAGTGACGTAGATCTGGCCGACGTTCGGCTGAGGGTACGCGGCGCCCAGGAGCTTCTCAAGGTCCTGCTTGAGCTCGTAGCCGTGCGCGGGGCCCCGGGTGAGGAGTGCCAGGAGCGGCAGCCGCACGCGCTCCCCCTCTCTCCCGCTGCGTAGTCTGCTGTTGGCCGGGCAGTGGGACGTCCGGACCGCCCGCCCGCCCCGTCTGCCTGGGCCTCTAGTATCGCCCATGCCTAACGGGTATATATAGGCCACGATGGTCGGCGGCGCAGCCGGATCGTGCACCGGGAGGAACCTATGCGGTGGATGCGTGCCGCGGGTAGGGGACTCCTGGTCGCGGCGGTGGTTCTTGCGGGATACGCCGGATTCGACGCGCGCGGCGGGGGAGCGGAGCCCGCAGGCCGGGGGCCGATGACCCTGGTGACGGCCGGCGACCTGACCGGCTATCTCCCGCCGCTGCTCGAGGACTGGAACGAGGAGCACCCCGGCGAACGCGTGACGCTCGTCGAGCTGCCGGACTCGGCCGACGAGACCCGCGCGCAGATGATCAGCGAGCTGCGCTCGGGCAGCGACCGGTTCGACGTGCTCAACATCGACGTGGCCTGGACCTCGGAGTTCGCCGCGGCCGGGTGGATCTCGCCGCTGGAGCGCGACCGCTTCCCCCTGGACACCTTCCTGAGTCCCGTGGTGGACACCGCGACCTTCGACGGGCGGTTGTACGCCGTCCCGTACGTGACCAACGCCGGGCTGCTCTACTACCGCCGGGACGTCCTGGACCGTGCCGGCGTGAAGCCGCCCCGCACCTGGGCCGAGCTGGCCCGCCAGGCCCGCACTCTGGCCCCGCGCCACGGCCTCGGCGGATACGCGGGCCAGTTCCTGCCGTACGAGGGCCTGACCGTCAACGTCACGGAGGCGGTGCACTCGGCGGGCGGCTCGATCCTGCGGGACGACGGCGACCGGGTCACCGTGGACTCGGACGCCGCGCGTGCCGCCTTCTCCTTCCTCGCGGACGGCGTGCGCGAGGGCTGGATCCCCCGTGACGCCCTCGGCTACAAGGAGGAGGAGTCCCGCCGGGCGTTCCAGGACGGACGGCTGCTGTTCCTGCGCAACTGGCCGTATGTGTACACCGACGCGAGCGCGAAGGACTCCAAGGTGGCCGGGCGGTTCGGCGCGGTGCCCCTGCTCGGCCCCGACGGCCCGGGCACCAGCGTGCTCGGCGGCTCCAACCTGGCGATCAGCAGCCATGCGCGCCACCCCGAGTCGGCCGCCGACCTGATCGCGTACCTCACCAGCGAGCGCGTCCAGCGGAAGGTCCTGACCGAGGGGTCGCTGCCGCCCGTGCGTGCCGCGCTGTACGAGGATCCGGCACTGATCGCCGCGCATCCGTATCTGCCGACCCTGCGCCGCAGCGTGCTGTCGGCCGTGCCGCGACCGAAGTCCGCGCGCTACGACCAGGTGAGCCTCGCCGTGCAGGCGGTGGCGCAGGACGTCATGGCGCTGCGCCAGACGCCCGAGCAGGCGGTCGCGCGACTGGCGCGCGAGCTCGGCGCCATTTCCCGCACCGGCTGAGCCCATCGTCACCTCCTCAAGGAGCCTCTACCTACATGTTAGGTAGAGGCTCCTTGCTATTTGAAGACCCCAGAGCGGGACATAACACCCCAGCTTCAGGTAGTTTACGGACGCATCGTTGACACCTCGGCGTCATGGCTACTTAACATGCATGCATAACAGCGCCACCCGATCCGGGGCGCTCTCGCATTCAGCAGAAACAGGTCGACGCGAGATGCTCAGCACGCTTCCGGCCGGCATCGGCCACCCCAACCGCAGCTCCGCCACCCCCGAACCGTGGTGGCGCGACGCGGTGATCTACCAGGTGTACGTCCGCAGCTTCCTCGACAGCACGGGGGACGGGATAGGCGACCTGGCCGGCGTCCGTGCCGGGCTTCCCTACCTGCGGAAACTCGGCGTCGACGGCATCTGGCTCAGCCCCTTCTACCCCTCGCCGCAGCACGACCACGGCTACGACGTGGCCGACTACTGCGACGTCGACCCCGTCTACGGCGACCTCGCCGAGTTCGACCGGCTGGTCGCCGACGCCCGCAGGCTCGGGCTCAAGCTGCTGCTCGACATCGTCCCGAACCACTGCTCCAGCGAGCACCCCTGGTTCCGCGAGGCCCTCGCCGCCGCCCCCGGCAGCCCCGCCCGCTCCCGTTTCCACTTCGCCCCCGGCCGCGGCGCGGACGGCGCCGAGCCGCCCAACAACTGGCGCGCCATGTTCGGCGGCCCCGCCTGGAGCCGGACCACGGACCCCGACGGGACGCCCGGAGAGTGGTACCTGCACCTGTTCACCCCCGAGCAGCCCGACCTCAACTGGCGTGACCCGGCCGTCGGCGACGAGTTCGAGCGGGTGCTGCGCTTCTGGCTCGACCGCGGTGTGGACGGCTTCCGCATCGACGTGGCGGCCGGTCTCTACAAGCACCCCGAGCTGCCGGACTCGGACGACCCCGAAGCGGACGAGCGCTCCCGCGACTCGGTCAACCCGCTCGCCTGGAACCAGCCGGAGGTCCACGACGTGTGGCGCCGCTGGCGCGCGGTGTGCGAGGAGTACGCCGCACGCGACGGTCACGAGCGGCTGCTCGTCGGCGAGGTCTCCGTACCGACCGCGCGCGAGCACGCCCTGTACGTCCGGCCCGACGAACTGCACCAGGCGTTCTTCTTCGACCTGCTCAGCGCCCCCTGGGACGCCGACGCCTTCCGTTCGACGATCGACGAGGCCGTACGCGACATCGCCGGCACCGGCTCCACCGTCACCTGGGTGCTCAACAACCACGACCAGGTCCGCACGGTGACGCGGTACGCGGGGGAACCCGGTGTCGAGGGCAGCGGACTCGGCGCCGCCCGCGCCCGCGCCGCCGCCCTGCTGATGCTGGCCCTGCCCGGCGCCGCGTATGTCTACCAGGGGGAGGAGCTCGGCCTGCCCGAGGTCCTCGACCTGCCGGACGAGGTCCTCACCGACCCGATCTTCCACCGCACCGGCAGCCGCAAGCACATCCGCGACGGCTGCCGCGTTCCACTGCCCTGGTCCGGCCATGCTTCCCCGTTCGGCTTCAGCCAGGGCGAGGCCGGGGCCCGGCCGTGGCTGCCGCAGCCCGAGTGGTTCGCGGAGCACGCCACGGACCGGGCCCTCGCCGACACCCGATCCTTCTGGCACCTGTACCGCGACGGCCTGCAACTGCGGCACAGCCTCCCGCAGTTGGGCGAGGGCACGCTCCGCTGGCTGGACGCGCCCCCGCACGTGCTGGCCATGGTCCGCGGCGACGGACTGATCTGCGCGGTCAACTTCGGCGCCGAGCCCGTCCCCGCTCCCGCGAGCGGCACTCCCCTGCTCTCCAGCGGCCCCTGCCCCGACGGTGTGCTCCCCGGAGCGACCGCCGCGTGGTGGACCGCCGACCCCACCTCCTGACCGCCCCACTCTCGGAAGGACCCTCACCATGCGACGACCCTCGAACACGACCCGGCGGACGGCAGCGACGGTCTCGGCGGCCCTCGCCGTCGCGCTGACCGCCACCGCCTGCGGTGGCACCACCGGCCCCGCGAGCGGCGGTGAACTCAGTGGCCAGACCGTCACCGTGGCCGGTGTCTGGACCGGCAGCGAACAGAAGAACTTCAAGAAGGTGCTCGACGCCTTCACCGAGAAGACGGGTGCGAAGACCGTCTTCGTGCCCTCCGGCGACAACGTCTCCACCTTCGTCGGCAGCAAGATCGAGGGCGGCAACGCCCCCGACGTGGTGATGGTCCCGCAGGTCGGCGTGCTGAAGCAGTTCGCCTCCGAGGGCTGGCTCAAGCCGCTGTCGGACAAGACCGCGAAGTCGGCCACCGACGGCCTTTCCCCTGTCTGGAAGAACTACGGCACGGTCGACGGCACCTACTACGGCCTCTACTTCAAGGCGGCCCACAAGTCGACCGTCTGGTACAGCCCGGACGCGTTCACCCAGGCCGGCGTCACGGAGCCCAGCTCGTGGACGGGCCTGCTGGAGGCCGGCCGCACCCTCTCGGACTCCGGCCGACCCGCCTTCGCGATAGCCGGCGAGGACGGCTGGACGCTCACCGACTGGTTCGAGAACGTGTATCTCTCGCAGGCCGGACCGGAGAAGTACGACCAGCTCGCCCAGCACAAGATCAAGTGGACGGACGAGAGCGTCGTCAAGGCGCTGACCACCCTGGCCGAGGTGTTCAAGGACAAGCAGCTCGTCGCCGGCGGCGCCCAGGGCGCGCTGCGCACCGACTTCCCCGCCTCCGTCGAGCAGGTCTTCGGACCCGAACCGAAGGCGGGCATGGTCTACGAGGGCGACTTCGTCGCGGGCGTGGCCAAGGACGAGTTCGGCAGGAAGCCGGGCGAGGACGCCAAGTTCTTCCCCTTCCCCGGGGTCGGCGCCGGGGAGCCGCCGGTGGTCAGCGGCGGCGACGCGGCCGTCGTCCTGAAGGAGGGCAAGAACGCCGAGGCCGGGATGCGGCTGCTGGAGTTCCTGGCGACGCCCGAGGCCGCGGAGGTCTGGGCCGGCGCGGGCGGCTTCCTCTCGCCGAACAAGGACGTCAGCCTCGACGCGTACAGCGACGACGTGACCCGCGAGACCGCCGAATCGCTGATCGGCGCGGGCAACTCGGTCCGCTTCGACATGTCCGACCAGGCGCCCGCCGCCTTCGGCGGCACCAAGGGCGCGGGAGAGTGGAAGCTGCTCCAGGACTTCCTGCGCGACCCGTCCGACCCGAAGGCCACCGCGGCGAAGCTGGAAGCCGCGGCGGCCAAGGCGTACCGGAACTGAGGCCGCTCTCATGCCTGACACCCTCAAGGCCCGCGCCGCGGTGGACCCGCGGCGCCGGGCCCAGCGCAGGAAGCGCCGCCTCGCGGTCGTCTTCGTCCTGCCCGCACTGCTGCTCCTCGGTGCGCTCGTCGTCTACCCCGTCCTCTTCTCCGTCGGCCGCAGTCTGTTCGACGCGAGCGGGGACCGGTTCGTGGGCGCCGCGAACTACACCGAGATGTTCAGTGATCCGGCCACGCTCAGGGCCATCCGCAACAGCACCATCTGGGTCGTCGTCGCACCCGTCCTGCTGACCGGTCTCGGGCTGATGCTCGCCGTGCTCACCGAGAAGGTGCGCTGGGCCACCGCGTTCAAGCTGGTGCTCTTCCTCCCCATGGCGGTCTCCTTCCTCGCCGCGGGCATCATCTTCCGGCTCGCCTACGAGCAGGACCCGGACCGGGGCGTGCTCAACGCCGCCGTCGTCGGCGTCCACGACGCCTTCGAGGATCCGGCGGCGTATCCGACGGCCAGGGCCCGCGAGAACCAGGGTCTCGCCGGCGGCGCGGGCGGCCCCTACACCACCGAGGAGGCCGTGCAACCGGGACGGAGCGTGACCCTCGGCTTCGTGGGCGTCGCCCCCGACGCCATGCCCGCCGGGGCGAAGGCCGCGGCCGTGAAGGAGCCGGGACCCGACGCGATCGGCGGAGTCGTCTACCTCGACTTCGCCCCGGGAGGCGGCGGTGCGCAGGGAAAGGTCGACCCGGCCGAGAAGGGACTGCCGGGCATGACCGTCGAGGCCGTACGCGACGGGACGACCGCGGCCACCACGACGACGGCCGCCGACGGATCGTTCCGCTTCGCCGGCCTGGACGACGGCGCGTACACGGTCCGGCTGCCCGCGTCGAACTTCGCCGCCCCCTACGGAGGCGTGAACTGGCTCGGCCCCGCCCTCGTGACCCCCGCGATCATCGGCGCCTACCTGTGGGTGTGGACCGGATTCGCGATGGTGCTGATCGGGGCCGGCCTCTCCGCCATCCCGCGCGACGCGCTGGAGGCGGCCCGGATGGACGGCGCCACCGAGGGCCAGATCTTCCGCAAGATCACCGTCCCGCTGCTCGCACCCGTGCTCACCGTCGTCTTCGTGACCCTGGTGATCAATGTGATGAAGGTCTTCGACCTCGTCTGGATCATCGCGCCCGGACCGGTCCAGGAGGAGGCCAACGTACTGGCCACCCGCATGTGGCTGGTGTCGTTCGGCGGCGGCAACGACCAGGGCCTCGGCAGCGCGCTCAGCGTCCTGCTCCTCCTGCTCGTCGTCCCCGCGATGATCTTCAACGTCCGGCGGTTCAGGAGGAGCGGAGCATGAGCGGCCACAGCACCATCGAGCGCCCGCCGCTCGCCGAGGCCCCCGTCCCCACGGCGGTCCCGGCCGCGCCGCGCCGTCCCGGGCGGCAAAGCCGCCTGACCAAGTGGCTGAACAGCGGGATCGTCCAGGCACTGCTGATCGTCGTGGCCCTGGTCTGGATCACGCCCCTCGCCGGGCTGTTCCTCTCCTCGCTGCGCTCGGAGCGGGACAACGCGTCCGACGGCTGGTGGACGGCGCTCAGCGACCCCTCCCAGCTGTCACTGGACAACTACACGGCGCTGCTGGAGGACTCCGGCATCACCGCCGCGTTCTGGAACACCGTCCTGATCTCCGTGCCCACCACGATCCTGGTCGTCGGCATCGCCGCACTCGCCGGATACGCCTTCGCCTGGCTCGACTTCCCCGGCCGTGACGCGATCTTCCTGGTGGTCGTCGGACTGCTGGTGGTCCCCGTCCAGATCGGGCTGCTGCCCGTGGCCAAACTCTTCGGCACCATCGGGCTGTTCGGCACGATCGCGGGCGTCGTCCTGTTCCACGTCGCCTACGGACTCCCGTTCGCGATCTTCCTGTTGCGCAACTACTTCGCCGAGATACCGCGCGAGATGCTGGAGGCCGCCCGGATGGACGGCGGCAGCGAGTGGCGCATCTTCTCCCGTCTCGTGCTGCCGCTCGGCCGGCCGGCCCTCGCGAGCCTCGCCATCTTCCAGTTCCTGTGGGTCTGGAACGACATGCTCGTGGCGCTGCTCTTCGCGGACAGCGGATCCCAGCCGCTGACCGTCGCCCTGCAGTCCCAGATGCGGCAGTTCGGCAGCAACATCGGTGTGCTGGCCCCGGGCGCGTTCCTCTCGCTGGTGGTCCCGCTGGTGGTCTTCTTCGCCTTCCAGCGGCACTTCGTGCAGGGAGTGATGGCCGGATCGGTCAAGTAGGACCGACCGAGAGACCGGCGTCGTCCGCCCGTGGCCTGCACCCGCACGGGAACCAACCGCTGCCCGCCACCTGACCGGGCCCTGGTCCGCCGGACACCGCGACCTCGCCGTCGCCAGCACCCTCATCT